>JAQBOH010000145.1 GCA_028288125.1 Mucilaginibacter sp. | reverse complement strand
ATTCACTAATACATTAAGCAAATGCTTATCGTATAAACTTTGTTTAATCAAATCTGCTTCAAAATCGCTGTAAGCATCTTCACTTAAGCTGCTCTTTTGTTCTTCCCTGATATTTTTGCGGGCCGCTTTGTTGATCTTTAATTGTTTCTTAAAATCAGATATTTCCTGAATGGATAAGGTATTTGAGCGCTCCAAATCCTGTTTTAAGTTTTTGTAATTATCACCCGATTCTATTTTTCTGATCTGCAGATTAATAGTGTGAATGATCTCTTGCTCTTTTAAAAAAAAGCTATTTTCGATCAGCATATCAAAAACTGGTGGAACAAATTTAGGATGGTCAATTGAGCCGGCCAGTTTCCCCGAAAATGCTGATAGGTAGCCTAAGTTTCCTTCCTTGTCCTGAACCACTAAAACACCAAACATTTTTCCGATAACCAGCCCCTGCTGATCTTTTGTAAGGCCGAAATTATGATGCAGGTCCGTTTGTGTTTCCAGATAACATTGAAGTTCGGCAGCTGCTATTTTTGTAAGTGGATGCGGTTCATAATAAAAAGTGAAGGTAAATCACGTAGGTAACTCAATCCCTTTGATCGAACTATCAGAAAAGTAAATAATATTATTTGGGATATTATTTACCGGGTGCTTTGTTTTCGTGTTGTCCAATTGTTGTTATTAAAGAATAAAGCCTAACCAATTATTTCTAATTGGTTAGGCTTTTGATTGTGTGGAGCCGGAGGGATTCGAACTAAGTTCGATTAAGCCGTATTTAGCCACTTTTTAAGCCTTTTTATAAAGGTGTGCCACAAATGTGCCACAAGACTTAGAAAGCGATTAATAGACTTTCCTCAATTACTATATCTTTAAAAAGCTCCTGTACGAAGCCTTATTGATTTTAAAAGAACACTATATTTCGTAATGATTATTATACAAAATTACAAAAAAATAGTATGAACTGCTCGAATCCAGTTTAAATAGCATTGACTAATGGACGAGAAATCCACGTATATGCCTTCTTATTGTCGTGCCGTCGATTTTGTCTTGAAAATTAAGATAAATAATTAATCATTGAGCAATTTTTATTCCCGCGGCACAAACAAAGCATAACGACTATCGGTTGTATTATCACCAATACGACCCGAATGAAAAAAACACTTTCTTTTACCGGAATAGCCTTAGCATCGTATTTATCGTGCTGTTTTTGTCGGCGCTTGTCGGGCAGGCTTTTACAGGCTGGAAAGAGTATAATGATGAGCTGAAAGACAAATATGCGGGTGAGATCGGCTTTGCCGCTTACCTGCATACCGGCCATTTTGTCTCGGCAACCTTTGAGAACTTCCAGAGCGAGTTTTTACAGATGGCGTTGTATGTGGTGCTAACAGTTGGCCTCCGCCAGCAAGGCTCCGCTGAATCAAAGAGTCTTAACGAAAAGGAAGAGGTAGACTGGGAACCTGTTGCCCAGTTCGCTACGCTCGAGCTTAACGTGACCTTTTACCGGTTTCCACAACTTTCGGTATTGCGGGCATGGCATGATCAGGCACCTGAGGATTTTTGTTTTTCGGTGAAGGCACCTAAAGCGATCACGCATTTCAAACAGTTTCACGGAACAATGGACATGTTAACCGATTTTTATGGAACGATCCGTGAAGGGTTGGCCGATAAGCTTGGGCCCGTACTGTTCCAGTTCCCACCTCGTTTTCACTACGCCCCTGAACGGCTGGCCAGGGTGCTGGATCAGTTGGATCCGGGCTTTGATAATGTGCTGGAGTTCCGGCATCCGGGCTGGTGGCGGGAGGAGGTTTATAACATACTGCGTCAAAAGGGGATTGCCTTTTGCGGGATGAGTCATCCCGAGTTGCCGGCCGAGCCAATTATAACAGGTCCGGTTGTATATTATCGTTTTCATGGTGTGCCGGAACTCTACCGGTCTGCTTATAGCGAAGCGGAACTTGCAGCTATCGCCGGAAAGATTGGCGTTGCGCCCGGCGTGCGGGAAGTTTGGTGTTATTTTAATAATGATGCCGCGGTAGCGGCTATACCTAATGCTCATACATTGATCCGATTAACGAGTGCTTGGTATGAAAGTATTTTAATTTTTAAGAAACAAAGGTTTCAGATCGCCTGTTATTCTTATAACAAATTAAACATCTAAGTTATGGAAAACAACACAGGAGGATCGTTCAACCAAAACGATCAGAACCAAGGCAGTGGTTTACAAAATCAAAATGATCTGCAAAACGATCAGCAAACCAGCCAGCAAGGCATGGGGCGCAGCGAGGGCCAGGAACAACAGGCTAACACGGGTCAGGATAATTCGGGCAATAACAGCTCGCAGAATCAGGACTGGAACCCCGACGAAAATCAGCAGGGACAGCAAGAACAACAATCAGCTGGTGAAGCAAACTATGGTGAGCAGAATATGTCAGACAACGATGCTGATCTTGATGACCCGGACAGGATGAGTGATAGCCAGATATGAAAAAGCATCATTACGAACAAGCCACGGCAAATAGCCGTGGCTTGTTCGTTGTTAACGGGAAGCTTGCGCTTTTTTATGTTGACCATAATGTGGATTCCTTCGGCTGGTAGTGATGCATCGGTGTTTTAAGCAAACTCACAATTATGCCTCTTCTCAGCAAGTTAGAGTAGTTGGCGATCATTTGCGTTTACTAATCAGGAAGGCACCAAATGCGACACAGGTCAACAAAACACCTTAATTGCTGGTGGCACCGTGATGACTCGTTCTTCATGGATTTCCTGGTTTTCACGATATTAGAATACATGTCTCAAAAAAGGTGTAAAGTTAGATATTAATAAACAATTAAATTTCTTTTAAGTTAATTAAGTAAACAAAAACTATACATTTATGGAAGACAATAACAAAATCAGCCGGCGACAGGTAGTTGCCGGTCTGGGGGCAACGTTGGCGGCGGCCGCTGTATCGCCAACTTTTGCGGCTTCGGGCATCAGGCCTGCCGCCGACGGCCCGGCGAAGATCAGCGATCCGACAAAACTTTATCCGAAACCACCGTTTAAAAGCCAGCCGCAGCCCTGGCCGGGTTTGCAAAGCAAAATGGAGCCGGTTCCTGATTGCGGGGAGACAAGCTATAAAGGATCGGGCCGGTTAATGGGAAGAAAAGCGCTCATTACTGGTGGTGACTCCGGCATAGGCAGGGCGGCAGCTATTGCATACGCCCGGGAAGGTGCAGATGTGGCGATCAACTATTATCCGACCGAGGAACAAGATGCGCAGGAAGTTATCGCGCTGATCAAAAAGGAGGGACGCAAGGGCATTGCGATTCCAGGCGACCTGCGCAGTGAAGACTTTTGCAAGCAACTCGTTCAAAAAACGGTGGACGGTTTGGGCGGGCTGGATATCATTGTCAACAATGCCGGGCGCCAGCAATCTATCGTTTCCATTGCTGATGTGAGCACCGAAGAATTTGACGCGACGATGAAAACTAATATTTATGCACCATTCTGGATCATTAAAGCAGCACTGCCGCATTTACCTGCCGGCTCGGCTATTATCGGTACCACTTCAGAACAGGCTTATGACCCGTCGCCCGACTTGTATGCCTACGCGCAGACCAAAGCCGCAACGATGAACTACGTCAAATCATTGGCTAAGCAATTAGGACCAAAGGGTATTCGTGTGAATGGGGTTGCACCCGGGCCTGTCTGGACAGCTTTGCAAATCAGTGGTGGTGCGCAGCCTGAAAAGCAACAGATGTTTGGTAGCTGGACAATGCTTGCAAGACCAGGACAACCCACTGAATTAGCCTCTATTTATGTACAATTAGCCGCCGCCGATGCCAGCTTTGCCACCGGGCAGATCTATGGTTCATCAGGCGGAGTGGGCTTGCCTTAATATTTAATCAAAGAAAAAATGAAAAACATTTTGTTTATGATACTCCTGTGCTTTACCTGTGTTGCTGTTAAAGCGCAGATCCCGCAACCTGACCCGGATACCACGGCCAAACATTTCCTCATTGTGGCCAGTATCGGCAACCTGCAGGAAGCCAGCGCCGGGCAATTAGCGGCACAAATGGCCAAACGCCCGGAGGTGAAATCCTTCGGCCAAATGATGGTTAAAGATCATGGTATGGGCGAGCAGGAACTATTAGCGCTGGCCAGGCGGAAACATATCGATCTGCCGCCCGAAGCGACCGGCGGCATAAAACCCGACCCGATGCTGAAAAAAGCGGGCGCTAATTTTGATAAGCTATATGTTCACAATATGGTTTCCGGCCATAACAATACGGTGCAGACTTTTCAGAATTATGCTACAACCGGCAAGGACCCGGACGTAAAAGCATGGGCGCAAAAGATGTTGCCGACTTTGAAAATGCATTTGGAACATATCAAAAATATAGAACAGCAATTGAAGTAGTTAAATTCAAAACAAAAGAGCCGGTATTTATTGGCTCTTTTCTTTTAGCCTATGGCAGATGGCCCGTTTTTCCAATCGCCTTTATCTCTGATATGGCTCAAATGTTCGATTACTTCGTTAGATTCTTCTGCCGTTAGTTCAAGTTTTCCATCACATGTATAACTAAAAAGCGACCCGGGTCTTTCAAACGTTATAAAACCGTAATAGTCGGGATCAGGATTGTTTTCAAGATGAAGGGTGCCTTCCTTACATTGAGCAGCATCAGGAGATCCATCTTGCTTATCGTTATAAATGCTGTAGGTAAAGGTAATGATCTCGTGCCCGTTAAGATGCGCCTGCGTATCTGGAATAATCATCAGGTGCTTATTGTTTTGTAGCGTGAAAAATATCGGTGACATAAGTGCTTTTAATCACTAAAGCAAACTTTGTGCCTTTATTATCCAGTAAGAAACGCTGTATTTGGTCATGCAACTATTTTATGGCTGGTTTATTATTTACAAGCCTCAGGTACTGTCGACCCGGATTACTCATTTTTCAAATTGTTTATGATATCATTTGCTGGTTTCCTGCCTGGGCGAACCAAATACATAAGATTTTTTATAGCAAAAATTACAACAATATCTTTTTATTGGTAACCAAAACAGTAGCGCCTTTATAAAGGTCGGCCTATGTGCGCGACCTGTTAACTTTCCTCTTTTACAATGTGGGCAGGTTTTATTTTGTCTGTCATTCATGGTAAATTAAAGAATTTTGAATTATCAATTTGTGAAAGTTTTTTATCCTTTTCATGGGGCTTTAAAACGCTCAAATACTCAAAAAAATATTGATGAAAGGTGTTTTAAAACATTTTAACTATCAAATTGTAAACTATCTGTCGGTTAATAAGTTTCATATTATTAAATATTTTAAATCAGAATTTCATTTTAGAGGAATCTATGAAGAATTTTTTAAGGAGGTTTTTTTCTTTACTGTTTTTATTTATTTGTATATCATGCGGCATATTATCCGCGCAATCGCTTTCTTCTGATCTTTCCAATACCCGTGTTAGCGAGCTGTCAGACAACCAGATAAAACAAATCCTTCAACAGGCTTCGAACTCCGGGTTTTCTGATGATCAAATTATTCAGGCCGCGCAAAGCAGGGGGTTGTCGCCGTCAGAGGCGCAGATACTACGTAACCGTATTATTCAGGTCCGTAAGACAGATGGCTTACAATGGAACAGAACCGGTATGCAGCGCGATACCGGCCAAATAGGGAGAAAGCTCAATTATACGACTGAAGCCGATACTATAAGAGACAAGGATACCAGTATGTTTAGGAATATTGTGCCTAAGGTGTTCGGTGCGGATATTTTTACACAGCGCAATCTCACATTTGCGCCAAATTTGAAATTAGCCACCCCAAAAAACTATATTATCGGGCCTGATGACGAGTTGAATATTAATGTTTATGGCAATTCGTTAGTCAATTGGAAACTCGACGTATCCCCTGAAGGAAATATCAATATCCCGGGTATCGGCCCTGTTAACGTTAGTGGTAAAAGCATAGAACAAGCCACCTCAGATATCAGGCGGAAACTTATTGCCAATAGATACGCCATTGGGAGTGGGAGCTCCCTTCAGGTTAGCCTGGGCGATATCCGTAGTATAAAAGTGATTATGGTAGGAGAGGTAAATAAGCCAGGCACTTATACGCTTCCGTCGTTAGCTACCGCGTTTAACGCTTTATATGTCGCGGGTGGGCCAAATAAAAATGGCACCTATCGTCAAATAGAGATCATTAGGGATAACCGGATCATCAGGACGCTGGATGTTTATGATTTTTTAGTTAAAGGCGACCAGAAAAATAATATTGGTTTGCAGGACCAGGATATCATCAGGGTGCCATCTTATCGCACACATGTTGAGTTGAGCGGAGAAGTAAAAACCCCAGCTATATTTGAAACCCTGCCTGGTGAAACGTTTGCCGATGTACTCAGGTTCGCGGGTGGTTTTACAGACCAAGCCTATAGTGCCCGAATCAGGGTATTACAGGTAAGTGATCAGCAGCGACGCATTACGGATGTAGTGGAACGCGATTTTAAGAATTATATACCTTTAAGAGGCGATAAGTATATTGTTGACCGTATTTTAGACAGGTATGAAAACCGTGTTACGATAAAAGGGGCTGTTTTCAGGCCTGGCGAGTATCAACTGGATAAAGGCCTTACGCTTTCAGGGTTGGTTGATAAAGCAGCCGGCCTTAAAGAAGACGCGTTTGGTGGGAGGGCTGTAATTACCCGCCTAAAACCGGATAATACAACGGAGATAGTTGCTGTTAACTTAACGGCTATCCTCAATAAATCAGCAGCTGATGTTGTGTTGCAGCGCGAGGATAGCGTTTACATATCATCTATTTTTGATCTTCGCGACAAATACAGGGTTACCATAAAAGGGCAGGTGAGAAATCCAGGCAATTTTGACTTTGCGGAGAATATGAAAGTAGCCGACTTGATTTTAAAAGCGGGTGGGCTTAGCGAAGGGGCAAGCCCAAAACGGATCGAAGTTTCCCAGCGAATAAAT
>JAQBOH010000025.1 GCA_028288125.1 Mucilaginibacter sp. | reverse complement strand
ATGGCTGGGACGGGCCTATTTTAACAGATAGCGGCGGTTACCAGGTTTATTCGCTTACAGAGGTGCGAAAAATTAAGGAAGAAGGCGTTACTTTCCGCTCGCATATTGATGGCTCAAAACATTTATTTACGCCCGAAAATGTGATGGATATACAGCGCACCATTGGCGCCGATATTATTATGGCCTTTGACGAGTGCACCCCCTATCCGTGCGATTATCAATATGCGAGAAAATCCATTGAAATGACTCACCGCTGGCTAAAACGCTGTTGTGAACGATTTGACAGCACCGAATCTAAATATGGTTATGCACAAACGCTGTTTCCTATTGTGCAGGGCTCGGTTTATAAGGATCTGCGGGTAAAGTCGGCCGAAGTAATTGCTGGTTATGGGCGGGAGGGTAATGCCATAGGCGGCCTCTCGGTTGGCGAGCCGGCCGAAGAGATGTATGCCATGACAGAAGTTGTGTGTGATATATTACCGGAGCAAAAACCACGTTATCTGATGGGTGTTGGTACACCGGTCAATATATTAGAAAATATTGCGTTAGGAATTGATATGTTTGACTGCGTGATGCCAACACGAAACGCCCGCAACGGAATGCTTTTTACAAAAGACGGTATCATTAACATTAAAAATGAGAAATGGAAAAATGACTTTTCGGCTATTGAAGCGGAGAGTGATTTGTTCGCAGATACCGCTTATACAAAGGCTTATTTGCGCCATTTAATACATTCGGGCGAGATGTTGGGCGCACAAATAGCTACTTTGCATAACTTACATTTTTACTTGTGGCTTGTAAAAGAAGCCCGGAAAAAAATAATATCAGGGGAATTTTACAGCTGGAAACAAACGATGGTTAAGCGTTTAGGCCAAAGATTATAAATGAAGGAGTTTCTAAAAAAATATTTAAAGATCATTGACAGGTATATCATTAAAAAATACCTGGGCACCTTTGTATTTACGCTCGGCATATTTGTAGTGGTAACCGTTGTTTTTGATGTATCCGAACACCTGGATAATTTTTTAAAAAATCATTCCACTATACAGGAGATCGCATTTAAATACTACGCGGGCTTTATACCATTTTATATCAATTTATTATCGCCGCTGATCAATTTCCTGGCTGTTATCTACTTTACAGCCAAAATGGCCAATCAAACTGAAATTGTTCCGATACTCAGCGGAAAAACCAGTTTCAATCGTTTTTTAAGACCCTATTTTGTTTGCGCCACCTTAATTTTTATCGTATCGCTGTTTGCAAACATTTACCTGATCCCCTTCACCAACAGACTGAAGATAACGTTTGAAAATTCGCACCAGTTTAACGCCGACGACCCTACTAAAGTTGAAGTACATATACAATTAGATAAAAACACTTTTGTATACGTTCAACAGTATGACAACACCGTACATACCGGTTATCAATTCGTATTGGAGAAATTTGACGGCGATAAATTAAAAGAGAAGCTAGTAGCCAGCAGCATCACCTACGATTCATTAAAAAGGGTGTGGACAATGAACAGCTTTACTGTCAAATACATTAACGGATTAAAGGAAAAATATGTAGATAGCTCGGGTAAACGAAAAGATACGGTTTTAGATATGCGGCCTACCGACTTTATTGTTTATGACAATGCCTATTCGGCCATGTCGACAAAGGAGCTGAACCGGAACATAACCCGCGAAGAGATAAGAGGAACGGGGGCATTAAAGGAAATGCTGTATGAAAGAGACCGGCGCTTTATCTATCCGCTATCGTCGTTTGTGCTAACGCTTATCGGCGTTTCCATATCGTCGCGAAAAGTAAGGGGAGGGATCGGTTTACCGCTTGGGATAGGTATATTCCTTTGTTTTACATACGTTGTAGTTGATAAATTTGCGCTGGTATTTGCTGTAAAAGGAGACACGCCCGCATTTGTGGCAGTATGTATCCCCAACCTTATATTTGGCCTTGTTGGCTATTACTTACTTTCAAAAGCACCTAAATAAATGAACGGTGCTAATACCCCGCAAACCGGGCTCAACAAAAATCTTATCATCCTGCATTTCACAGTTTTTATCTGGGGTTTTACGGGCATATTGGGCGCCCTGATATCCATTTCGGCAGTAAGCCTGGTATGGTACAGAGTGCTTATCGCCTCGTCATCGCTGTTTCTATATTTCAAGTTTAATAAAACAGCTATAAAAGTGAACCGCAATACTTTTTTAAAGTTGGTTTTTACCGGCGCTCTGGTAGGCGGGCATTGGATATTATTTTTCGCTTCTATTAAATTATCTACCGTAGCGGTTACCTTGGTATGTCTGTCGTCAATCACACTGTTCACAGCCCTATTTGAGCCGCTGATCAATAAAAAGCGGATATCCAAACTGGAAATACTGGCAGGATCGTTAATTATCACCGGGATTGTGTTGATATTTAAATTTGAAACCCAATACACCAAGGGTATTATCGCAGGATTAACGAGCGCATTATTCGCGAGCCTGTTTGCCATCATCAATTCTCGTCAGGTAAAAAAATACGAAGCGCCCGTTATAGCGTTTTATGAGTTAGCGGGCGCCTTTGCCTGGATATCGATATACTTACTCATTACCCATGGTTTTAACCGGTCGATGCTATTGAAAAATGCTGATATAGGTTATTTACTTATACTGGGAACGATCTGTACTTCCCTTGCTTATGTGGCAGGTGTATCTGTTATGAGAGAGCTTTCCGCCTTCCGGGTCGCGCTTATCACTAACCTTGAGCCGGTGTATGGCATATTGATGGCCTTCCTGTTTTTTGGCGATATGAATAAAATGACCATCGGCTTCTGGGTTGGAGCCCTGATTATTTTGTCAACGATCTTCCTTTTTCCCGTTGCCCAAAAACAAATTATACGACGCAAAATTCGTCAATAGCGCTTTTTAAATTTTACCTTCAGTTAAATTTAGTCGTGGCTCCCCATGCCATAAACTGTAGTTAAAAGGCATCACTGTATGTCAAAAATGTAAACTTTAAGTTCCACCGGTGGAGTAGGGGATAAGTTTTCAGGCGTCTTCTGTGGCTCATTAAAGGCATTACAGGCAATTATTTTTTTGACTGCTACTTCTTCACGCCAAATAATTTTTCCCGGTCTACGACAAAAATACAATTTCGCTAAGTGTATTAAATGCGATAAGAAAAAGTGTGAAAATAAACTCTAAAATTTTAATTTAACAAGCATATCTTAAACTATAAGTCACAATTATTCAATTAAATCACTAATATAACTAACATTAAATCAGATATATATAATAATTATTAATAGTTATACTTTAAAAATGAAAATCGTTTAAATATTCCAAATACTAAGTTTATTGGCATTTTATCTAAAATTGATATGTATTAATACATAAAATGCTTATAATCAATATAATATAAACTATAGTTTAAAGTTTTTATTTTTATTGACAATTACTTACCATGCCGGTAGCAAAGTGTACCGAAATCAAAATCCGGATTTTGGGAAATCCCGGTTAGTGTCAAGCTCTGGAACATGGATTGAAAAGTAGCAGTCCAAGAGTTAATTTTGAAATTGATTTTATTGACAATGATTTAACAAGTGAACAAACGTCCTATTATCAAGTGTCACAACAATCCCTTTACATTAAATCAAACATTATACCAACATTAACTTTAAGTTAAAAATAAAATATCCGTAGTTAGCCCTTGCTTTTTTGAGCAAGTTACATTTGGTATCAGACGCCGGGCGAATTTTTAACAGTTCCCCTCTCCTCTTCCAACTGAAAATTCATTTAAAAAATTTAGCGATTTTTAATACATCTTAATAAAAACCCGATATTGTATTAAATGTTAAACTAAAATCATCATGCGCATAAAAACGATTGTTATTATTCTTATCACTTTTTTATCACCATTTTATTGATGCAAAATACCGGCACTGTAAGATTTACCATTCTTTTTAAAGACGTTTACATTTCCAAACTGGTAATGCTAACACTGGTATCAGTATTTGGATTCATTCTCGGCTTTTTGGTTGGCCGGCCAAAAACAATCAGGCGCCTGGGCGACGACTTTAACGACCCGTATCAAACCGATGTTAAAACCGACACACTAAGTGATGAGGATAAAGAGTATATAAATTAATCGGGATGGAAAAGAAGATCGGATTTATTGGGCTCGGAAGTATGGGGCTCAATATGGCTAAAAACCTTGTGGAGCAAGGGTATCACCTTCAGGTTTATAACCGCACCGGGTCAAAAGCTGACGCGCTCGACCAAAAGTCTATAACCAAATGCAAAACCCCGGCGGAAGCTGCCGAAGGCGTACAGGCGGTAATCACTATGCTGGCTGATGATGATGCGGTAAAAGAAGTGGTATTAGGCGAAAACGGCATCCTTAAAAGCCTGCAGAGAAACAGTGTGCATATCTCCATGAGCACCATATCCCCGGACACGGTAGCGGAGCTTGCTAAAAAACACGACGAAACTGGCAGCAGGTATGTTGCAGCGCCGGTATTCGGGCGGCCCGAAGCGGCTGCGGCAAAAAAAATATGGATTTGCATTTCGGGCAGTCAACAAGCAAAAGATATAGCAAAGCCTATCCTGGAATGCCTGGGGCAAGGCATTCACGACTTTGGTGAAAAGGCCAACGGGGCGAACGTAGTGAAAATTGCAGGTAATTTTATGATCATGGCCTCGCTTGAAATGATGGCAGAGGCATATACCATGGCTGAAAAAAACGGACTCGACAGGCTTAAAGTAGCTGAGTTCTTCGGCTCCACCCTATTCAGTGCACAGATATTCCAAAATTATGGAAAAACGATTGCCAATAAACAATACATGCCTGTAGGGTTCTCGGCTAAATTGGGCTTGAAGGATGCGCAGCTGGCGTTTAAACTTTCCCAGCAAAGTGAAACACCTATGCCTTTTGTATCGACCATTCACGGGCGGCTGCTAAGCGCTGTGGCCAAAGGCTGGTCTGAAACAGATTGGGCAGAAGCCATAAGCCGAGGCGTGACAGAAGATGCCGGGGTGTAGGATTTACGGATTAAGATTTACGATTTATAACAGCAATCGTAAATCTAAAATCGTAACTAATAAAACACCTGGTTTGTTTTCTCTAGCTCGCGTAGGTCGGGCATTTCCTTAAAAATACCGAAAACAGAGGCCCCGCTCCCGCTCATACTCGCATACAAGGCTCCAGCTTCATACAGCGCGGCTTTTACGCCCCGTATTATCGGGTGATTTTTAAAGATGGACGCCTCAAAATCATTTTTGATATAATTTTTCCATTCCCCAACAGGCCGGTAAATAAGCTCCATTAATGAATCCTTTACGGGGGCGGGCTTAACACCGCCGTAAGCTTCGGAAGTGGAAATGTGTACGGGTGGTGTCACCAAAACAATTTTATAATCTGACAGATCGAGCCTGATGGGTTCAAACTCGTCGCCCCTGTCGAACGCGAATACCGGTTTGTTTTGAATAAAAAAAGCACAATCTGCTCCTAATTGCCTTGCATAGCTCATCATCTGGTCTGCAGATAAGCCCAAATCGAAATTTTGATTCAGCAGCGTTATAAAAAAAGCGGCATCTGCCGATCCGCCTCCCAGCCCGGCGCCTATGGGAATATGTTTATGCAGGTGAATTTTCACCGGCGGGAGGTCAAATTCCTTTTTTAATAGATGATATCCTTTAATACACAGGTTATCTTCCATCCTGCCCGGGATTTCCAGGCCGGTAGATTGGAAACTCAACTTATCCGAAACAACGATCTCCAGCGCGTCCTTTATAGCGATGGGATAAAAAACAGTTTCCAGGTTATGATAGCCATCTGCGCGGCGTTCAATTACATTTAAACCGATATTGATTTTGGCATTGGGGAATATGAGCATAGAAACGATTAACAAGGCATGTATTTTTGCACATCCTTAGGATACCAAAAATAGATTATTTTTATTTGCATTCTACTAACAACCGGCAAGATGAAACAGTATCTCGACCTGATGAAGCATGTAATGGAAACCGGCGCCCAAAAGCACGACCGGACCGGAACAGGCACGCTTAGTGTGTTTGGCTACCAGATGCGTTTTAACCTGCAGGACGGCTTCCCATTGATCACCACCAAAAAACTGCATCTTAAGTCGATTATCCACGAGCTGATCTGGTTTTTAACAGGAGATACCAATATTAAATATTTAAAAGACAATGGCGTGCGTATCTGGGATGAGTGGGCGGACGCCGATGGCAACCTGGGGCCGGTATACGGTTATCAATGGCGTTCGTGGCCAACGCCTAACGGCGGGCATATCGACCAGATAAGCCAAGTGATAAACCAAATCAAAAACAACCCTGACTCGCGCCGGATGATGGTATCGGCATGGAATGTTGCCGATGTTAATCAGATGGCCCTCCCGCCCTGCCATAGCCTGTTTCAATTTTATGTACAGCCGGCGGACAGGGATAAAGAAAAAACAAAAGGGAAATTATCCTGCCAGCTTTACCAGCGCAGCGCCGATATTTTTTTAGGCGTACCATTTAATATAGCCTCGTATGCATTGCTAACGATGATGATGGCCCAAGTGTGTGACTTGGAGTATGGCGACTTTGTACACACTTTCGGGGATGCACATTTGTATAACAACCACCTTGAACAAGCCGCACTGCAACTAAGCCGCGAACCACGGCCATTGCCAACCATGAAGATCAACCCTGATGTGAAAGATATTTTTCAGTTTAAGTTTGAAGATTTTACTTTGGAAAATTATGATCCGTGGCCGCATATAAAGGGAGCGGTGGCAGTATAAGTAATATAGTAAGCGTCATTGTGAGGTACAAAGCACTCTTTACACCGGATTGGCCATCATGCAAATTCGTTATGTATAGTTTAGAGATTGCTTCGTACCTCGCAATGACGAACGAATAATTATTTACGCAACAAAAATCAATGACCGTCTCCATCATCGTAGCCATCTCTGAAAATCACGCCATTGGCAAAAACAACCAGTTGCTTTGGCACCTGCCGGGCGATCTAAAGCATTTTAAGGATACCACAACAGGGCATACCATAATCATGGGCCGCAAAACTTTTGATTCGGTGGGTAAGCCGCTTCCAAACCGCCGCAATATTGTGGTTACACGGCAGCCCATTACTATTGAAGGGTGCGAAGTGGTAAATTCTGTTGAAGCTGCGCTGGATTTATGCAAAGACGAAGAAGAAGTATTTATCGGCGGCGGGTCCGAGATATATAAACTGGCAATGCACCTTACCGACCGCATCTATTTGACCATTGTACATCAACGTTTTGATGCGGATACCTTTTTTCCGGAAACAGACATGACAGAATGGAAAGAAGTTTCGCATGAAGATCATGAGCCGGACGGTAAAAACCCGATCCCCTATTCATTTATTACGCTGGAACGAAAGCACAACTAAAAGCTTAAAGCAGAAAGCCGTTTAAATAAATCTAAGTGGCCACAAATGTTTGTCTGGAATAGGTGCTTTTGGCTTTCCGGCTTTTAGCTTTTCGCCATCCTTTATTTGTTTAAATTAAAAATTTATGGCTTAGGAAATTTTATTAGATTTGCCGTCTTAATTAAATCGCTTATAAACTAATTGATTACATATTTATTTCACGATGCAAGGAAAAGGGGTTGTTAAATTTTTTGCCATATTGCTGGCTATTGTATGCTTATACCAGCTTTCATTTACGTGGGTGGCCCACAAGGTTGAAGATGACGCGAGGGTATATGCCAAGGGCGATACCGCTAAGGTAAAAGTTTACCTTGATTCGATGGCTACCCAGCCGGTGTACCCTGTTTTAAAACACGATTACCAGTATGTTAAACAGCGCGAGCTCGCCCTGGGGTTAGACCTTGAAGGCGGAATGAGCGTTACCATGCAAATTTCGTTAAATGAACTGGTTAGGAAGCTTTCAAATAATAACACCGACCCTATTTTTAACCAGGCATTGAATGCTGCCCAGGTTGATGTTAACACCAGCCAAACGGATTATATAACCTTGTTTGTTAATGAGTACGAAAAACTCAATCCTAACGGCAAATTGGCAGCTATC
The DNA here is from genome assembly GCA_028288125.1 of Mucilaginibacter sp. Lineage (GTDB taxonomy): Bacteria > Bacteroidota > Bacteroidia > Sphingobacteriales > Sphingobacteriaceae > Mucilaginibacter. The sequence goes on along the minus strand of JAQBOH010000025.1, from coordinate 4,896 downwards.
TTCTCCACCAAGGATAACCAGGACCATATTAAGTTTAACGCGACAAATGCCGAAGTTGAAACTTATTTGAAAGACCAGGCGAAAGCCGCGGTAACACAATCATACACCATCCTGAATACGCGCGTTGACCAGTTTGGCGTAGCTAACGCCAACATTCAGCTTCAACCAGGTACCGACCGTATTTTAATTGAATTGCCGGGTGTTAAAGAACCTGATCGTGTTCGCAAGTTGCTTTCAGGTACAGCTAAACTTGAGTTTTATCAAACTTATGATAACGGCCAGATTTATCAGTTGCTCGACAACGTGAACAAACTGATTGCCGCTAAGATAAAGGCGACTAAAAAAGACACATCAAAAATATCTGCAAAAACGCAGTTAGCAAGCAGCAATAAAGGTGCAACTGCCAGGGATACTTCAAAAGGAGGCGCGCTTGCTTTGTTAAACAAAGTGCAGAAGAATTCTAAAGACACTGCTGCTTTGTCGAACAAATCACAATTTTCAGACCAGTATCCGCTGTTCAGTGTATTGAAACCGATGATGTACCAGGGCCCAAACGGCCAGCCTGAATTAGGCCATGGCCCGATTGTAGGCCATGCAGATGTTAAGGACACAGCCAGGGTTAATCAATACCTGCGCAGTGCCAATGTTAAAACCGTTATTCCGCAAACCATGAAATTCCTTTGGTCGGTAAAACCATTGGATAAAACGAAGACATTCGAGTTATATGCTATAAAATTGGTAGGCGCCGAAAACGCACCTGTATTAGCCGGAGATGTGATCAATGATGCGCATAACGACGTTGACCAAAAGGGCAGCCCGGAAGTGATCATGGTAATGAACACAGACGGAGCACAAAAATGGGCCAGCGTTACCGCGGCAGCATCTGCAGATCCGAACAATAAACAGTCTGTCGCCATTGTGTTAGATGATAATGTTTATTCGGCTCCGGTGGTTCAAAATACTATCTCGGGCGGCGTTTCATCTATCTCGGGTAATTTTACCGTTGAAGAAGCGAAAGACCTTGCAAACGTTTTAAAAGCAGGCCGCTTACCGGCACCTGCGCATATCGTGGCTGAGGCCGTTGTTGGGCCTTCATTAGGCCAGCAGGCTATCCATGACGGTTTACTTTCAAGCCTTATCGGTTTGCTGGTAGTATTGGTGTTTATGATAGCCTATTACAACCGTGCAGGCACTGTAGCGGTAGTCGCGGTTATCGTGAACATATTTTTCCTGATGGGCGTGTTGACCAGTCTTGGCGCGGTATTAACGATGCCGGGTGTGGCGGGTATTGTGCTTATCCTTGGTATTTCTGTTGACGCAAACGTGCTTATATATGAACGTGTACGCGAGGAATTAGCGCTTGGTAAATCACTCCGCATATCTATCAGCGATGGCTTTAAACACGCATTATCGTCCATCCTGGATTCAAACATAAGTACTTTCTTAACTGGTTTGATACTCTTTGTTTTCGGCACCGGCCCCATCCAGGGGTTTGCAATTACATTAATGATCGGTATAGTAACTTCATTATTTTGCGCGCTATTGATATCGAGGCTGATATTTGAATTCATGCTTGAAAAAGGCTGGGATATCAAATTCTCTAATCCATGGAGCTCGCACACTTTCAAAAATGCCAACTACGCCTTCGTAAAAAACCGTTTCAAATTCTATATCTTCTCGGGCATATTTATCCTGGCCGGTATTATATCAATGGCCACACAAGGGTTTAATTACGGCGTTGATTTTGTCGGCGGGCGTACTTATGTCATTAGGTTTGACAACAAAAATGTAAGTACGGAGGATGTTCGCAAAATTGCTGAAAGGAATTTAGGCCAGGGTAATAACGAGGTAAAAACCTTTGGTAACGATATAAGTGTTACAACCAAGTACCTGATTGATGATACGGCTCGTAATGCTGACGCTAAAGTACAAGGCGCGTTGATAAAAGCGCTTGACGGCAATCCACAAACGCATATAACAGCAAAAAATATTGTTATATCACAAAAAGTTGCCCCGACCATCGCATACGGCCTTAAAAAGTCCGCTGCGTTAACGGTAATATTTGCGATTTTCATTATCTCTGCATACATCCTTATCCGTTTCCGTAAATGGCAGTTTAGTTTGGGCGCGATGGTGGCTACTGCGCACGACGCTTTGATGGTACTTGCATTTTTCTCGCTGTTTAAAGATGTGCTGCCATTCTCGCTGGATATCGACCAATCATTTATAGCGGCAATACTTACGGTTATCGGTTATTCGATCAATGATACCGTGGTGGTGTTCGACCGTATCCGCGAATTCCTGAGCCTGCACCATGCCAAAACGGACGACCCTAAAGAAGTCATCAACAATGCGATCAATAATACATTGAGCCGTACCATTATTACCGCGTTAACGGTATTACTGATATTGCTGGTGCTGTTTATTTTCGGCGGCGATGTTATCCGCGGCTTCTCATTCGCATTGCTGATAGGCGTATGTTTCGGAACATATTCTTCGATCTGCGTGGCGACACCGGTAATTATCGACTTCGGCAAAAAAGACCTGCGGTAGTAAAAACACCGATAATATTAAAAGGCCCCGAAGAACATTTGGGGCCTTTTTTGTTTTATATACGATAAACTAAAGTGAAATGAATTTAAAGGATAAATCAACGTTTCCAAGGGTGGTAATTGTCGGCGGCGGGTTTGGCGGCCTGCAGGTTGCAAAGAAACTTGCCGATAAACCGGTAGAGGTATTGATGATCGACAAGCATAATTATCACACTTTTCAGCCGTTACTTTACCAGGTAGCGATTGGCAGCCTTGAGGCTGATTCCATCGCATTTTCACTAAGAAAAAATTTCGCGGGGCAGCAGAACTTTAGTTTCCGGAATGCTGAAGTTACCAGGGTTAACCCAGAGAGTAATACCATAGAAACCACTATAGGTGAGATATCATTTGATTACCTGGTACTCGCCACAGGCTCGACCACCAATTTTTTTGGCAATAAGGAAGTCGAGCAGTTCGCGATGTCGATGAAATCGATTCCCGAAGCGCTTGATCTGCGGTCGATGATATTGCAAAATATAGAAGAAGCCGTACTGTTCGCCACAAAAGAAGAAAGGGAGCCGTACCTCAACTTTGTATTGGTTGGCGCAGGCCCTACCGGTGTTGAATTATCGGGTGCGTTAGCCGAGTTGCGTAACCATATCCTCACCCAGGATTATCCTGAATTGAGTAAAGACCATATGAAAGTTTACCTGGTCGATTTTATGCCGCGCGTGTTAGGGGCCTTTTCGGAGGAAGCATCAAATAAAGCAAAGAAATTTTTGACCAGTCTTGGCGTCGAGGTGCTGTTGAATGTAAAAGTTGAGAGTTATGACGGAAGCGAGATAAAATTTGAAGATGGTAAATGTATCCGTACGAAAAATGTCATATGGTCGGCCGGTGTAATGGGTGTAGTGCCGGATGGCATACCAAAAAAAATAATCGAACGCGGTAATAAACTGCGCGTCGACAGCATTTGCCGTGTCGATGGTTATTCAAACATTTTCGCCATCGGCGATGTTGCGGCCATGATCACCGAAGAAACACCCAAAGGACATCCCGGCGTTGCCCAGGTGGCGATACAGCAGGGAAATTTTGTGGCCAAAACAGTCATTCAGCTGATAAATGGTGAGTCTACCGAACCGTTCAAATATTTTGATAAAGGGTCGCTGGCTACTATAGGCCGTAATAAAGCCGTTGCCGACCTGGGCAAATTGAAATTCCAGGGATTTTTCGCATGGCTGATATGGATGTTTGTTCACCTGGTTTCGCTATTGGGTTTCCGGAATAAAATTATCGTTTTCATCAACTGGTCGGCGAGTTATTTATCTTATAACGGTGGGGCGCGCCTTATTATCAGGCGGTTTGTTAAGCGCGGTATTACCGAAAAAACACATCTGCCAAAAACCGACCATTAACTCAATTAAAAGTAAAAATACCGGCACCGGAGTTTTAAGTTTTAATTTACAGAGATTTGTGACGCTTACTGATAAACCACATGCTATCATCATCAATAAAATTGACCGAATGCCCCCGTGACGCCATGCAGGGGCTTCATCAATTTATTCCCACTGAACTAAAAGCAGCTTATATTAATTTATTGCTACAGGTTGGCTTTGATACCATTGATTTTGGGAGCTTCGTGTCGCCTAAAGCTATCCCGCAAATGAAAGATACGGCCGAAGTTTTGCAAAAGCTTGACCTCAGCAACTCTAAGTCGAAATTACTTGCAATTGTTGCCAATTACCGCGGTGCTGAGGAAGCGGTGCAGCACCAGGAAATTACTTACCTCGGATTTCCGTTCTCTATATCCGAAACCTTTCAGCAACGGAATGCCAATTCGGGAATAGCCGAAGCTTTTGATACGGTGAAAAGGATAAAAGAATTATGCGGGCATACCAACCAGGAAGTGCTGGTTTATTTATCAATGGGCTTTGGAAACCCTTACGGCGACAAATGGAACACAGAAATTATTGAGCAATGGACAGAAAAGTTGGTGAATGAGGGCGTTAATATCATTGCGTTAGCTGATACAGTTGGTGTAGCGACACCAAAGCAAATAAAGGACATCTATCCAAACCTTTGCGCGCAATTCCCCGCGACAGAATTTGGCATTCATTTGCATGCAACACCTGATGCATGGTATGACAAAATAGAAGCGGCTTATCAAAGCGGCTGCAAACGTTTCGACACTGCGCTGAAAGGCTACGGCGGCTGCCCGATGGCGGCAGACGAGCTTACCGGCAATATCGCAACCGAGAACCTGATTGGATACCTGCAATCTCAAAACGAGCGCCTGGAGCTTAATTTGGTGAAATTGGCGGAGGCTATGGATTATTCAAGTAGAATATTTACAAAGTAAAAAAAC
>JAQBOH010000131.1 GCA_028288125.1 Mucilaginibacter sp. | reverse complement strand
ATTGGGGAAACCATAAATGCCTGATCAAGACACGCCAGGGCTTTTGGGACAGCGCGCGGGTTGGGGCCGGCGCCGCGCCTATCAAAACAGAAAAAGGCTGGCTGGAAATTTATCATGGCGCGGATATTAAACACCGGTATTGCCTGGGTGCGTTTTTAATGGATTTGAACGATCCTTCAAAAGTTATCGCGCGATCTGCCGAGCCTATTATGATACCTGCCGAAACCTACGAGCTAAGCGGTTTTTTTGGCTTTGTGGTGTTTACCAACGGCCATGTGGTAAACGGCGATCAACTGACGATATATTACGGCGCAGCTGATGAATTTGTATGCGGCGCACATTTTTCCATTAAGGAGATACTGGCGACGATGGATGTTTAAACCATCGAAACAACCATTTGGAATTTTTGCACGTAACGCAATTATGAGTATCATCATTTGAGTGTGCTATGTTTACATCATTAAAAATCCCCGTTGCTTTTTTGGTGACCGGCATTTGCTGGGCGCTGTTCAGTAACCCGCTTATCACATTTTTCGCCAGGCACCTGGCGCCCAGCGAGCAGGATTCGTACCGGGCGTTAAATGACCTGGCTTTCGTGCTTATTATCACTGTTGTTTTATACGTAAAAATTAAAAAACAGCAATACCTGCTTACCCGGTCGGAAGAGGAGTACCGGCAGCTGTTTGAATCAAACCCCAACCCCCTCTGGATATATAATACCGAAACCCTGCGTTTTGTAAAGGTAAATAATGCCGCGCTTGAAAAATATGCTTACGGCGAGAAAAAGCTTTTGAAAATGACCATCGACAGCATCCACCCGGCCGGGGCTCATGAAAAAATAAACGATTATATATTTGAGCATAAGAGCGGCCTGCGGCTCGCTGGCATATGCAAGCACCTTAAATCAACCGGCGAAACATTTGATGTGTCGGTTATTTCGTACCCCGTTTTATTCAATAACCAGCACTGCAGCCTGGTAATGGCTACAGATATTACCGAACTATTGGAGAAAGAGAGAAAACTGCAGGATGCACACAAAAAGATCAAGAACAGCAATAAGGCCCTTTTGGAAATTGCCTGGTCGCATTCGCACGAGCTGCGCAAACCGTTGTGTTCGATACTTGGGTTATTGCCCCTGCTAAAGGAAACGGCGGATGAACGGGAGCGAAATGAATTTATCCAGATGATGGAGATATGCTCGGCCGAACTCGACCAGGTGCTGCGCGAAAACAGTGAAAAAGTTATGGAAATGGATATGCAGGAAGTGGGTTTAGAAGCAAGATTTTAAGAAGCAAGAGGCAGGAAGCAGGATGTCAAGAAGTAAGAGACAGGAAGCAAGATTTTAAGAAGCAAGAGCCAGGATGTCAAGAAGCAGGATGTCAGGAGGCAAGAGCCAGGATTTTTGAAGCCGAACGCCGGAAAGTATTCTGCTTACAACTTTCAACATACAACATACAGCCCGACTGTCTAAAGTGGCGTGTTCGCGGGTGTTCAGGGTTGTTCGCGCCAGTTCGGGGTGTTCGGGCTTGCTGCAAAGCGAACGGTACAAAAATAAATCGGGCTAATGTTAACAATTTACGGTATAAGCTTGTTGTTCATTCGGCGATAGATCAGCCATTTCGTTTTAAGTATAATTTTAACACAAACAAGCAACCGGAATCTTAAAGGATACGTATATCCAAATAAATTTTATGCCCCATATTGCATCTGTTTCAAAAATTGATCTTCCTTATAAAACAAAACAGCAAGACGTTAAAAAGCAAGCCAGCGTGATGTTCAAAGTGAATTTCCCGGAAGCCGACCGCCTGATATTCGCATTTGATAACACCGAAATTATAGACCGCAACTTTTGCCAGCCGCTGAATTATTATACAAAACCAAATACTTTCGAGGAACGGAACGACGAATATATCCGCTCGGCGCTAGAATATTCGGTACAGGCAATTGAAGAGTGTGTGAAAAAGGCAGCGATCAGTAAGGAAGATATTACGGACATCCTGTTTGTTTCGACCACGGGGCTTGCAACACCCAGCATGGACGCGCTTATTATCAATAAAATGCGGCTCAACCCGCATATTAACCGGATACCTGTTTGGGGATTGGGTTGCGGGGGAGGTGTATCGGGCATGGCGAAAGCCAGTGTGGTTGCCAAAGCAAACCCCGACGCTGTTGTACTCCTGGTTGCTGTTGAGCTGTGCTCGCTTACGCTGATAAAAAGTGATTACAGCAAGAGTAATTTTATCGGCTCAAGCCTGTTTTCGGATGGTATAGCAGCCTGTATTGTTAAAGGAGATAATCATACTATCGGCAAGCAGGTTAAGTACGTCGATTCGTCAAGCAAATTATATTATGATTCGCTGGATGTAATGGGCTGGGATTTTAAGGATACAGGTTTCAAGGTGTTATTTTCAAAAGATATTCCGCAGTTTATCAATGACCACATTAAAGCGGATATCGTTGAATTTTTAGCGAAGCACAAGCTTCATTTAAGCGATATAAAAAATTTTATCTTTCACCCCGGCGGAAAAAAAGTGCTGGATGCTTATACCAATGCCCTGAATGTAGCGGGCGACTTTTTGAAGCAAACCCGCGAGGTGATGAATAATTATGGTAACATGTCGAGCGCGACGGTTTTATATGTGCTTGAAAAATTTATGCGCGAAGGATTTACCGATGGCTATGGCTTAATGCTGGCCATGGGCCCCGGTTTTTCGAGCGAAATGGTGTTGCTGGATTTTAAAGGTGAAAGCTGAAAGATTACTTTTGGCTTTTACCTTTATCCTTTCGCCTTTTACCTAATAAACACAACCATGCCCTTCATCATTTTCATCACCTTCTTCATCCTGCAAAGGCTTTCGGAATTGTTTATTGCCAGGCGTAATGAAAAGTGGCTGTTGCAGCAGGGTGCCGTTGAATACGGCAGGGCGCATTATCCTTTTATGATAGCCATGCATACGCTGTTTATCGTGTCCATCATCGCTGAATACCTGTTGCGCGGGCAACCGCCGATCGACTGGTTATTCCTGGTGATATTTTTAATTGTGCTTTCGTTTAAATTCTGGGCATTATCCTCGTTGGGGAAATACTGGAACACCAAAATATACCGCATCCCCGGTGTTTATCCTGTAAAAAAAGGCCCTTATAAGTTCCTCAAACATCCAAATTATATGGAAGTGGTTTGCGAAATTGCTGTCATCCCGCTGGTGTTTCATTTATATTATACGGCTATTATCTTTACCATCCTTAATGCAGCGATGTTAACGGTTAGGATAAAGGAGGAGAATAGGGTGTGGTTGTGAGAGATAATGCCAAAAACAAAAAACGTCATGCCGAACTTGTTTCGGCACCCCACAGGACATAACCATTTGCTTATTCGTTGGGCATATATGGTGCAGACTGCCAATCGCCCGCTGCAACTGAAATCAGGTTTTTTGCTTTTTCTTCCTTGCAGCGGGGAACAATACATTGTTCAAAATAAGGCGATAGCCGGGGGAGTTGGGGTGGAGCTTAAGGTCGGTAGGAGGATCGCCTACGATGTGCTGATAATCCTCCGGGTCGTGGCCGCCGTAAAAAGTCCATTGGCCTTTTCCGTATTCGCCGTGGATATACCGCGCCTCGTTATTGGTTTTCATTTCGCCCATAATGGTTACGCCGGGCTTCAGCATATTTTTATTGAAGGCTGTAGTGAGTCCCATAAAGCCTTTGACCACTTTGTCGTGGTTTTGCGTGAGCATGCTGGGTACCACATCCCATTTCGCTGAAAAATCAAACAGGGTGAAAAAATCCCGGGTGCGGTCGACCTGGCGTGTTGAGGTAACATCGATATTGCTGAACTGGTGCGAGTTGGGGTTCATATCCAGCGTAAAATTCTTAAAGGCAAACGTTTGGCTGTAATCCAATTTTGATTGCGCGTCGGGGTCGGCGGCATCACCATCAAACATCTGTTCACATATATCGGTATTGGCGGCGGCCAGCGCTATGTCAAAGGTATCGGTACCGGAGCACATGGCAAAAAGGAAGCCACCGCCAGCGCAGAAATCCCGTATCTTTTCGGCGACAGCCAGCTTCATTTTTGACACTTTTTTAAAGCCCAGCTTATGCGCCGTTTGCTCCTGTATCCGCACATCGTCGTTATACCATTGCACATACCTGAAAGCACCGTAAAACTTACTGTACTGGCCGGTAAAGTCCTCGTGGTGCAGGTGCAGCCAGTCGTACTTAGGCAAGTCGCCCCTTATTACTTCCTCATCATACAAAACCTCATAGGGTATCTCGGCATATTTTAAAACAAGCGTTACCGCATCGTCCCATGGGAGCTTGTTTTTGGGTGAATAAACAGCCATTTTGGGTGCTTTCTCCAGTTTTACGATGTCCATATTTACTGATGGGTCGCTTACCTGGGTCAATATCTCATTTACTTTCGCGTCCGCTAAAACCTGGTAGCTAACGCCCCGAATTTTACATTCATCCTCAATTTTTTGCGCGTACTTCATCATAAAGCTGCCGCCGCGATAGTTGAGCAGCCAATCGACTTCTTCACCATTTTTTAATGTCCAGAATGCTATGCCGTATGATTTGAGATGGTCCTTTTGCTCCTCATCCATCGGGATAAGAATAGAAGCAGCCCTAGTGAAGATAGGTAAAAGGCAAAAGGCGAAGGGTAAAAGGTATTTGAGCAGCTTCATGTTCAAATTTAACGAATAAATAGTTAAGCTATTATATCCAGCAATCAAACGGCAAGACAATTCTCGCCTTTTGCCTTTAACCTTTTCCCTTTCGCCTCAAATTACTACCTTTGGCATCTATTTAAAACTCAAATGAGCAAAGCAATTCTAAAGACTGAAAAGGGTGACATGACCGTTGAATTTTATGACGCGGATGCCCCAAATACTGTAGCTAACTTTAAAAAGCTGGCTAAATCCGGATTTTACAACAACGTAACTTTTCATAGGGTTATCCCTAACTTTATGATACAGGGCGGCGACCCTACAGGTACGGGCGCCGGCGGCCCGGGTTATAAAATTGACTGTGAATTAACTGGCAATAACCAATATCACGATCGCGGTGTACTTTCTATGGCGCATGCCGGCCGTAATACCGGTGGTTCCCAATTTTTTATCTGCCATAGCCGCACCAATACCGCGCACTTGGACGGCAACCATACCGTATTTGGCAAGGTAATTGAAAACGTCGACGTGGTTGACGCCATACGCCAGGGTGATAAAATTTTAGGAATTGAGGTAATTGAAGATTAATTTCAGTTGTAGGTTGTGAGTTGTGAGTTGTAAGTTGCAAGGCTTTGTATCTTTCTTACAACTTACAACTCACAACTCACAACACACAACTATGACGGGTTGTAAGTCGACAGCTATAAGTTGCAGGGCTTTGCATTTTCTTACAACACACAATTTACAACATACAACCAAAATACATGAATTTACAAGGCATAGTAGCTGTTTCAGGGAAGCCGGGGTTATGGAGAGCTTTGGCTCAAAATAAAAGCGGGTATATTTTAGAAAGCCTGGATGCACAAAAAACCAAGCTGATCGCGAATTTATCGACCGCAAAGATCGCTGCGCTGAATGAGATTACCTTATTTGGTATAGATGAGGATATCAGGCTTAAGGACGTTTTTGAACGCATGAAAACAGCCGCCAATATTCCTGATGCAAAAACTGACGGGAAACAATTGAGGACATTTTTCAGGGAAGCGGCACCCGATCATGATGAAGAAAAAGTATATGCTTCGGATATGAAAAAGGTGATCGGCTGGTTCGGGATATTGAAGGATCTTCCGTTATTTACCGAAGCAGATCCCGGCGAGCCTGTGGCTGAAGAAGCCGCCGTTGCCAAAGAACCTGCTAAACCGGTTGCAGAACCTGCAAGCGCCAAAGAAGAAGCGCCGGCTAAGCCCAGGGCAAAAAAACCAGCCGCGAAAAAAGCATAATTTATTGAATCGTAGAGACGCAATACATTGCGTCTCTACATGTTTCAGCAATCCTGCTGTTTACATTCCTCGTTCGAAAACTCCGGCTCGAAGGTGCTGTGACTGATATCCAGATGTTCCAGCCGGTGGCGGAGATCACTCTTAATATCATTGAAAGAATTTAGGTAGGAGGGGTCGACCACTACGTGGGCTGTTAAAGCATTTTCGGTGGTGCTAAGCGCCCAAACGTGCATGTGGTGTACATCGACTATTCCTTTTCCTTTCAGCAGCTCGGCCTTAATTTTATCCAGGTTCATCTCCTTCGGAACGCCGTCCATTTCCAGCCGCAGGCTGTCCACAAGTAAACTCCATGTGCCTTTTAAAATCACGATCGCTATAATTAAGCTTACTACGCTGTCGATCCAATACAGGTTGGTGAAGTATATAATAACCCCGGATATCACTACCCCGAATGACACCACCGCGTCAACAGCCATGTGGAGGTACGCGCCTTTTACATTGAGGTCAGTATCTTTATCTTTAACAAACAGCCACGCGGTAATAGCATTAATACCTATCCCGATAAAGGCTACCCACGCCATGGTGCCGCCCGAAACTTTTTCGGGGCTCATAAAGCGGATGACCGCTTCATAGCCTATAAAGCCAACCGCGGCAAAAAGAATTACCGCGTTAAAAAAGGATACGATAATGGTAGACCGCTTATACCCGTAAGTATATTTGTCGGTGGCATTTACCTTGGTGAGCTTAAAAGCCAGCAGTGCCAGCGCCAACCCGGCAACGTCACTCAAATTATGGCCCGCATCGGTTAAAAGTGATAGTGAATGCGTGTATAAACCCGCAATTACCTCGATAATTACAAATGCCGAATTTAAAACGATCCCGATAATAAACGCCGTATTTAAATGATCAAGTTTTGGCGTATGATCGTGATGGTGGTGATGCGAATGGTCGTGACCTGACATGGCGCAAAGTTAATTAATTTCAGGGAGAGGTGAAAGGAAGTGGTACGACAGAGATTGGAAAGATATTGCCGTAAAATTAAATCCGAACCCGATAGCTATCGGGTCGAACATTCGAAATAAAA
>JAQBOH010000109.1 GCA_028288125.1 Mucilaginibacter sp. | reverse complement strand
GCCCGCGCCATACAGGATTTTGTTGACGCGCATTTAAGCAACTGGTACGTACGTTTGAGTCGCCGCCGTTTCTGGAGATCAGAAGACTCTGATGATAAGTTATCGGCTTATCAAACGTTATATACCTGTTTGGTAACTGTCTCCAAACTGATGTCGCCCATTGCGCCATTTTTCGCCGACCGGTTATTCATTGACCTGAACAAGGTAACACATAAGGAAAACTACGAGTCGGTGCACCTGACTTATTTCCCTGAGTACCATACCGGCCTGGTTAATAAAAAACTAGAGGAGCGTATGCAAATGGCGCAGGATATATCGTCGCTGGTATTATCGCTGCGTAAAAAGGTAAGCATTAATGTCCGTCAGCCGTTGAGCAAAATATTATTGCCGATACTGGATAAGCATTTTAAGCACCAGGTTGAACAGGTAACAGAGCTGATATTATCGGAAACCAATATCAAAAATATTGAGTACATTACCGATACCGCCGGCCTCATCAAAAAGAAGGTAAAGCCAAACTTTAAAGCGCTTGGCGCGAAAGTGGGCAAGGACATGAAAGCTGTTGCAGAAGCCATTACAAACCTGACGCAGGCGGATATTGATACGTTGGAAAAAAACGGGCAGATCGCGGTACTTGATACTAAATACTTGATACTTGATACCGACGTAGAGATCATCGCTGAAGATGTACCCGGATGGCAGGTAGCTAATTTAGGAAAACTAACTGTGGCTTTAGATGTTACCCTTACCGACGAGCTCAAACAGGAAGGCATCTCGCGTGAGCTGATCAACCGCATCCAGAATCTGCGTAAGGGAAAAGAATTTGAGGTTACGGATAAGATAAATGTAAGGCTGAGCAACCATCCATTTATTAGCACCGCAGTAAATAATAATTTATCCTATATTTGCGCCGAAATTTTGGCGGATAGTATATTGCTCGGTAACGAGCTGAAAGAAGGCGAATTAGTTGAGATTGATGGAAATGAAATTTTGATTGCTATTAGTAAAGTATAATGAAACAAGAAAACGAAAAAACAAGGTACTCTGAATCTGATCTTCAGGAATTCAAAGGTCTTTTACTTGATAAACTGCGTATTGCAAAAGAGGAGTTGAATTCCCTGGCAACCTCGCTTAGCTCACCAAATGCGAATGGTACCGACGACACTGCAGGCACCTATAAAACACTGGAAGACGGATCGGCTACGCTGGAGAAGGAACAGATAAATCAACTGGCAGCCCGCCAAAAAAAGTTTATCGAACAGTTGGAAGCGGCATTGGTGCGTATTGAAAACAAAACTTACGGAATTTGCCGCGAAACAGGCAGGCTGATACCAAAGGAGCGCCTGCGTGCCGTGCCGCATACTACCCTCAGCATGGAAGCAAAACTGAAGCAGTAGATGAAGGCAGCTTATCTAAAACCCTTTCTTTTAGCTGCATTTATTATTATTCTCGACCAGGTGATCAAAACCTGGGTGAGAACGCATATGGATTTTAACCAGGAGATCCGCTTTTTGGGCAGCCGTGGTATGCTGCGGTATACCGAAAATAACGGGATGGCCTTCGGCTGGGAAATCGGCGGTGAAGTCGGCAAGCTTGCGCTGACCATATTCCGCATCATTGCCGTGCTGGGTATTGGATACGGCCTTATCTATCTCATCAAACACAAATACCACCGCGGACTGATCATGTGTGTCGCGCTTATTTTTGCAGGCGCCATGGGCAATATTATCGACTCTACTTTTTACGGCCTTTTGTACCAGCACGGGCAATTATTCCAGGGCCGGGTGGTAGATATGTTTTATTTTCCCTTAATAAGGGGCGTTTATCCCGCCTGGATACCGGTTTGGGCCGGGCAGCCGTTCGAGTTTTTCCAGCCTATATTTAACCTGGCAGATGCTGCGATCTCAGTAGGCGTAATATTGATATTGCTCTATCAAAAGCGCTTCTTTAAACGCGAAACACCCGAGGTGAGCAGCCCGAACAGTGAAATGGTTGAGGAGTAGTGGCCTTCCCCGATGTCATGCCGAATTTATTCCGCATTCAAAATTCCGAAATCCGTTACTGCACCTTCCTAAACTCATACGGGTTATACTCAACAAAATCAGCCACTTTAACTCTTACTCCAGTTACCTTTCCATTTTGTACGGCGAACGGAAAAACCGCTTTGCCAAAAACAGGATCGGAGAAGGTTACATAAAAGCGGTTGCCGCCCAATGGCTGTAGGTGGGCATACATGCGCGGATGATGTTCAAAACGAATTTCAAGGTCGTTGTTCTCGCCCTGGGTTATGGTCATACTTCCGTATAGTTCATTTACATATTTACCGGTATAATTTGCAACGGGCAGTGCAAGCGGCCGGTTCATCGCTACGGAATCGCGTAACTTTTTATCCTTTGCCTGCTCGGTTGCCATTTCGGTTTGATATTCACTTAAAAAGGTATCGCTGTAATTGCGGTACTGCATTTTAAAATAAGCATCCATAATTTCCCATGGCAATGCTTCAATAAACTCGTTCTGGTCGGTATTTGTCAAAACCACAATGCCTAAATGATCCTTTGGCACGAGGGTCACGGAGGTAACATACCCGTTGACGCCCCCTGTATGCATAACCAGCCTATGGCCTGCGTAATCTTGTATAAACCATCCAAGGCCATAAAGCTCATAGTTGGTTTCCCCGTTTAAATGGCGAACACTACCAACAATATCCTGAGCTTCGCGGGTAGCCGCTATTGCCGCCGCAGGTATCACTTGCCTTGCACCAACCTTGCCATCGTTCAATAAAGCCATTACCCATTTGCTCATATCGTTTATCGATGAGCTGATGGCGCCTGCAGGCGCCATGTTATCAAGCTGCGCATATGGAATAGCCGATAGCCTGCCGTCGATCAGCGTATGCGGAACGGTACGGTTCAATGATTTCGGCATATCAGCGCTTAACGCCAGTGTGTTGGTCATACCCAGCGGGGCAAAAATATTTTCTTTCAGAAATATCTCCCAGGGCTTCCCGGTAACAACCGGAATGATCTGCCCGGCGGTTAAAAACGCGGAATTGGTATAACCCCATTTGGTACGGAAGGGGTAAACGGCTTTAATCTGGCCCAGTTTCTCAATAACTTCACTACGGGTAAGGTTTGTGTTATAAAAAGTAAAATCACCCTGGAAAGTTTGCAGACCCAGCCGGTGGCATAACAGGTCGCGGACGATGGCCTGTTCGCCTGCCAATTTATTTTCGAGCTTAAACTGGGGCAGGTATTTGGTTACCTTGTCGTCCAGCGACAGCTTATTTTGCGCTTGCAGCATGGCAAGGGCAGTAGCCGTAAACGCCTTGGTGTTGCTGCCAATCATAAACAGCGTATTGATATCTACTTTATTTGCCAGGCCAAGCTCTTTTATACCGTAGGCCTTCATCATCACCACTTTGCCGTCCTTTACAATACATACCGCCGCCCCAGGCACGCGCCAGTTAGTCAGGGCGCGGTTCACATAATAGTCGAGGCTATCTTTAATAAACTTGCTGCGGTCGATATGCTGGGCATACGTTTGCGTAGCGCAAACAATGAAAACGGTAACCAGGAAAACTATTTTTTTCATTTTCAGGAATTTTTAACGGCATTAAAGCGCTAATTTAACGCAAATTATAGATGCATAGGTAGTATAAATATGTTATTGTTTGTTTGAATTTTACTTGTAGATTTAATTCGAATTTGGACATGTAGAAGCAAACTGGCGCCCCTAAAATGGTTTCGCTGTTGACGGCAATATACGGGAGATTTTTCTTGAATTAAACCCGGTAAGTTCCGGGAAGTTTTATAGGTAAACATTTTATCAATAAATTTCGCTGTTATGAAAAGAAACGACCAACTCCAATTGAACCAGCGCCGCACCTTTTTGAGGCAATTTGCCACAGGTGCAGCCGTATTAGGCGCCGGCATGCTGTCCGCGCCGCTACAATTATCGGCAGAGGATATTTCATCTCCCGATGTGTTGGATGCTGACGAATGGTTTAAACAGGTAAAAGGAAAACATAAAATGGTTTTCGATGTAACCCAGCCGCACGAAACGATGCCTTTTGCATGGCCAAAGGTCTTTCTCCTTACCAACGGGCAGACCGGCACACCCGAAAAAGATTGCGGAATAGTCGTGGTGCTGCGGCACAATGCTATTCCTTACGCGATGGGAAACCAGCTGTGGGAAAAATATAAGTTCGGTGAAATGTTTAAAATAAATGATAGCGCAACAAAGGCACCTGCTACCCAAAACCCTTTCTGGCAGCCAAAACCCGGAACATATAAAATCCCCGGAATAGGCAGCGTGCAAATCGGGATAGATGAGCTGCAAGCCGATGGAGTACTGTTTTGCGCATGTGATATGGCCCTTACAGTATTTAGCGCAGTGGCGGCCCAGCAAACCAACCAGGACGCCGCGGCTGTTAAGAAGGAATGGCTGGCGGGCTTACTGCCGGGCGTTCAGCCAGTGCCCTCGGGCGTATGGGCCGTGGGCCGCGCACAGGAACATGGATGCAGTTATTGCTTTGCAGGATAAGCCATCGGGACGATCAAAAGGCCGGATGTTTTTAATGAAAAACCTTCGGCCTTCGGTTTTGCTTTTGTCCCGATCCCGATCAATAAAACCCTTTCAGATTAATGCGTTTCTAAAAAAAACCGGATAATAATGTCGCGAAATACAAAAGGTTTACTCGCAGTAATTGCAATAATCGCGATCGGTGCATCAATATATTTGTTCAAGAATAAAACCCATTCAAATAAAAATACTGAGCCCGCGAAGGTCGCCGCCACACCGCATTGGGTTATTCCTGATACCGGCGAATTAGCCAACACTGGCAACGCAAAGCTCATCAAATACGGTCGTTCCCTTATTGTAAACACATCTTATTATTTGGGGCCTAAAGGTGTGATCGCCAGCAAAAGCAATGGGTTGAATTGCCAAAACTGCCATCTTAATGCCGGTACAAAGTTTTTGGGTAATAATTTTTCAAATGTTTCTACCGGTTACCCGCGATTTAAGGACAGAAGCGGCACCGTTGAAACAATTGTAAAAAAGGTAGAAGATTGCTTTGAGCGCAGTTTGAACGGGAAAAAGATCGACAGCAATGGCAGGGAAATGAAAGCATTTGCAGCTTACCTGGAATGGATCGGGAAGAACGTTAAAAAAGGCAGCAAGCCTGCAGGTTCGGGGATCGAGGAATTGCCCTTTTTGAGCCGGGCTGCCGATACCGCGAAAGGCAGGATGGTGTATATTTCCAAATGTAAAACCTGTCACGGCAAAAATGGCGAAGGATTGTTAAACGCAACAGGAAGGGCATACACTTATCCGCCGCTGTGGGGCGGGCATAGCTACAATATAGGCGCCAGTATATACCGGCTCTCTAAATTTGCAGGCTATATAAAAAACAATATGCCCTTTGGCGCCGATTACCGGAATAAGCAGCTTACCAATGAAGAAGCATGGGATGTTGCCGCTTTTGTTAATTCGCAATATCACCCATTTAAAGACATCAGCGCAGACTGGCCAAAGCTAACTACAAAACCTTATG
Source organism: Mucilaginibacter sp. (assembly GCA_028288125.1). Lineage (GTDB taxonomy): Bacteria > Bacteroidota > Bacteroidia > Sphingobacteriales > Sphingobacteriaceae > Mucilaginibacter. The sequence goes on along the minus strand of JAQBOH010000109.1, from coordinate 14,395 downwards.
ATCAGCCATACGGCCCTTATGCCGAACAGTTGTTTTCAGGCAGGCAGCATAAATATGGGCCATATTCCCCAATCAAAAAATACTATGCAGCGCTGTCTAAGAAGAAATAGCAGCAAACCGAACTTATCCCAGCTTAAGTATTTTTTCCATTACCAGGATTTTTTCGCAGCTTTAAAATGCTAATTTAACCCCGGATTTACAGATGGAAGCAAGCTGTTTAAAACTTCTGAAAAATTAAAGCAATTAATGAAACTTATATTAAGCTCAAACCAGATGAATATTAAATTATACCGTTCAGGGTTGATGGCCCTGTTAATTTTTCTTTTGTTTTCTTTCCAGGCAGTAAAGGCCCAGCGCGGGAAAACGCATTGGGCCGCCGATGGCTACCAGTATTACCGCATACAGGGAAACCAGGTACTGGAACTGGATACCCGCGATGCGGATAAGAAAACCGTCTTGCTATCGAAAGACATGCTTACACCGGTGGGGCAGCAACCGCTTACGGTGGCTAACTTTACATTGTCCGGCGACGGGCAAAAAGTATTGATATTTACCAACACCAAACGGGTGTGGCGCTATAATACCCGCGGCGATTACTGGGTTTACAACTTTGCCGCCAAAACGCTAAAACAAATCGGGAAAGACAGGCCTGCATCCTCACTGATGTTTGCCAAACTTTCGCCCGACGGCGCTAAAGCCGCTTATGTAAGCGAACACAATTTGTTTACCGAAGACCTGGCAACCGGCACTGTTAAGCAATTAACTTTCGACGGCAGTAAGAAACTTATCAACGGCACATTTGACTGGGCATACGAAGAAGAATTTGACTGCAGGGACGGCTTTCGGTGGTCGCCTGATGGCCGGGCTGTTGCTTACTGGCAAATTGATGCCGGGAAGATCAGGAACTACTTTATGCTAAATACCACAGATTCCATTTATCCTTTTGTGGTGCCGGTAGAATATCCCGTGGCCGGGGAAGACCCAAGCTCATGCAAAGTGGGCGTGGTTGATATCACTACAGGTAAAACCAACTGGATAAATGTTCCGGGCGATGCGGTGCAGCATTACATACCCCGCATGGAGTGGACCACCAACTCAAACGAGATCATTCTTGAGCAATTGAACCGTGCGCAAAATGAGAGCCGGATATTTATCGGCAATGTTTCAAACGGAACAACAAGATTGATACACGAAGAGCATGACAATGCCTGGATCGACGGTAAATCGCGCTGGAACGGCGGTGACCCGACAGGCTGGGAATGGATAAACAATGGGAAAGATTTTATTTGGGTAAGCGAAAAAGACGGATGGCGGCATATCTATAGGATTAGCAGGGAAGGTAAAGAAACCCTAATAACGAAAGGTGATTATGACGTGATCAGCCTGACGCTGCTGGATGAAGCAGGCGGAAACATCTATTTTATCGCCTCGCCGGATAATGCCACACAAAAATACCTGTACCGTGTAAAACTAAGCGGCGGCAAGGCCGAGCGTGTAACCCCCGCCGACGAGCAGGGAACAAATGGCTATGAAATTTCGCCGAACGGTAAGATCGGGTTACATAATTTTTCGAATATTTATACGCCCTATCAAAGCGAAGTGGTGAGCCTGCCTGATCACAAACACCTGAGCGGAACTGTGATCAAATTAAACCAGGACGCTAAAAATAAGCCGGAGTTTTTTAAAGTAAAAACGGTTGACGGTGTTGAAATGGACGGATGGATGGTAAAGCCAACCAATTTTGATCCGAAGAAAAAATACCCGGTCGTGTTTTATGTCTACAGCGAGCCTGCTGGCGCCACCGTAACTGACTCATATGGCAGCGGCCGCAACGGCGAATACATCGGCAATATGGCGGATGATGGATATATCTATATGTCGCTCGACAATAGGGGGACACCCGCGCCAAAAGGCGCCGCATGGCGTAAATCCATTTATAAAAATATTGGCATCATTAACATACAGGACCAGGCGATGGGGGCCAAAGAGATTTTAAAATGGCCGTTTATCGACTCAACAAGGGTGGCGGTATGGGGGTGGAGCGGCGGCGGCTCATGCACGCTGAACCTGATGTTTCAGCATCCCGAAATATACAAAACCGGCATATCAGTAGCTGCTGTTGGTTGGGAATTGACTTATGATAACATTTACCAGGAGCGCTACATGGGCGTACCAACAGATGAAGCCGGGCGGGAAGTATTTATAAAAGGATCGCCTATTACCTATGCTAAAAACCTGCGCGGTAATTTATTGTATGTACACGGCACCGGTGACGACAATGTACATTATAAAAATGCCGAGATGCTGATTAATGAGCTGGTGAAATATAACAGGCAATTCCAATTGATGTCGTACCCAAACCGTACACATGGCATATTTAAAGGGTCGGGAACAACGAAGCATCTGCAAACTTTGTACACACAGTATTTAAAAGATCATTGTCCTCCGGGAGGGAGATAGAACCGCTGAATAATGGGGGAAAACCACTTCAATATTCGAAATTCAGCATCCGATGCCCGATATGAATAATGAAAGCCCGGCAACAGAACCGCATAAAAAAAGCCGCCGGATATGTCCGCGCGGCTTTTACTATTTAGGTGTATAATTGGAAAATTAATAGGACAGGCCATCATCGGTGTGTCCATCGCCCCGCGTTTCATTTATCTTTGCGGACTGCTGCGGTACGCCGTCGCTTTCAAAATCGGTTTTACGGCCAAGCAGTGTAAAATTTTCAGCAATTACCTCTGTGGTATACCTTTTATTTCCCTCCTTGTCGTCAAAGCTACGCGTTCTTAACTTGCCTTCAATATAAACGAGCTTTCCTTTTTGAAGGAATTTAGCGGCTACATCAGCAAGCCCCCGCCACATTACAATGTTGTGCCATTCGGTTTGCTCAACCTTGCGGCCATCCTTATTAAAAAATTCTGACGTCGCCAAAGGGAAACTAGCCACAGACACCCCCCCTTCTAAATAGCGTATTTCGGGGTCCTTGCCCAGATGGCCTACTAATATTACCTTGTTAATACCTGACATGTTTTAGAGTGACATAAAATGTTTTACAAATTAAAAATATTTTTTAGTAATATAAAAACTATTTTCGGAATTGCTAGTCTTTTTAAATCTTCAACAGGGGTGTAAAACCACTGCTCGCTAAGTTTAACAGGCTTGTTTTGTAGTCGGATGAGGCGTACGTGCAGGCGCTGGTGAGTGAGCAGGTGAATTTTAACCTGCGAAAACTCTAATATGTTAATATTCGTGCCAAAGAATTGTGTTACTATAGGTAAAGCTAATAATTCTTTTGACGTAAACAAGGATAGTGTTTCAATTAAAGGCAGGTCGTACATATTCGCCCAAATATCCTTTTCGCCGCGTTTATTTAATAGGACGGTATGCTCATCGGTAAATAAAAAGTAGTTGAAAAACCGGTCGCGCACTTTACCTTTTTTTAGTTTTACCGGCAATGTTTTTATAGCATTGTTAATAAATGCATAGCACCCCGCCCTGACCGGACATATGCCGCAGGCCGGGTTCTTAGGCGTACACAATGTGGCGCCAAATTCCATCATGGCTTGATTATGAATACCGGGCTGTTTCCTGTTAAGTAAATTGTCGGCTATTGCCTGGAAGGCTTTTATTCCTTGCGGGCTATTAATGGGCTCATCTATGCCAAAATAGCGGGCCAGTACCCGGTAAACGTTTCCGTCTACAACCGCCCGTGCCTCGTTTGCCGAAAATGACGAGATCGCCGAGGCCGTATACGGGCCCACTCCCTTTAGTTTCACCAGTTCGGCGTAATTCTGCGGAAACTTTCCGTTATATAATTCCTGTACCTGGCGGGCGGTTTTAAGCATATTACGGCCGCGTGAGTAATAGCCGAGCCCCTGCCACAATTTTAATATCTCATCTTCGCTGGCAGCGGCAAAACAGGCAACATTAGGATATTTTTCAATAAACCGGTTAAAATAAGGAAGACCCTGATCTACGCGTGTTTGCTGCAAAATTATTTCGGACAGCCAGATAACATAGGCATCCGTAGTATCGCGCCATGGCAGATCGCGCTTGTTTTGCTGATACCATCGCAGCAGTTCGTCATTAAAATTCATTCCCTGTAAAAGTAACGACGAAATGGAATGTTTTTCTTTCAAATAAGTGTTTTTGCGTTGAATTTTAACCCATTACAAAAAAAATGTGCTAATTATTTAAATCTTTAGTAATAAAGCGATACTTTTGCAACCCCAAAACAGTTAAGTAATTACACATTTAATAAAAGAAAAACAGATATGACTAAGGCAGAAATTATAACTGAAATCTCATCCAAAACCGGCATTGAGAAAGTTGACGTTCAGGAAACTGTTGAGGCGTTTTTTAAAGTAGTTAAAAGCTCCATGGTGGGTGGCGAAAACGTTTATGTACGAGGTTTCGGAAGTTTTGTTGTAAAGAAAAGAGCTAAAAAAACAGCGCGTAATATTTCAAAAAATACTGCCATTATTATTCCCGAGCACTTTGTGCCAAGTTTTAAACCGGCTAAAACTTTTGTTGACAAAGTTAGGACCGGAAACAAAGCGTCTAAATAACTTACCGGAAATGTATAAGAAACAAATAGTTGTAGTTGTAATAGTTGTTGCTATTATGGGCTATTTGTATTCATTGCCTGTAAAAGGGCTGATAAAGGCCAAAGAAACACAAGGGCATGCCAACGCTCCGGCAGCAACGAGGCGGCCTGTAGCCACTGTGAGCGTAGATATGGTATCCCAGGGGGCTAAAATGGTAATCGGATCGGCATTATCCGCCTCAATCAACGACCTTGAAGGCCAGTTAAAAAACGCAAAGGGCGATGCAGCCCGGCTTGATTTACAAAAAAAACTGGCCAAACAATGGGATGATGTTAACCAGCCAGCACCTGCCGCGTTTTACTACCAGGCCGTTGCCCGGAGTGGAAACAGCTTTGCAGACTGGTTAAATGCAGGTAATCATTTTAACGATGCTTTTAAGCTTACGCAGGATACACTGGCTCAACCTGCATTTGTAGCAAACGCTATTGAATGCTTTAAAAATGCCACTAAACTGCAGCCGCAAAGCCTGGAGGCAAAAACAGGGCTTGGCGTTGCTTACGTGAACCAAACCAGCCTTGGCATCACCGATGCGGATGGCGGCTCGCCAATGCAGGGGATCATGCTGCTGCTGGATGTAGTAAAGCAGGACCCGGGCAACCATAATGCGAATTTAAGCCTGGGCATGTTTGCCATGAAATCGGGCCAGTACGAAAAGGCGGTGCAGCGTTTTAAAACGATCATCGCGCAAAAACCCGAGGTTGAACCTTATTTTTACCTCGCGGAAAGCTATAAGCAGCTGGGTTTGAAAAAGGAAGCGATAGCCGCTTACCAAAAATGTAAGGAAATGATGCCTGATCCGGCTTTTGATCAGCGCATTGACGAGTATATAAAAGAATTAAAAAATTAAATAACCACTAAAAAATAGTATTATGCCGAGCGGTAAAAAACGTAAAAGACACAAAATGGCTACTCATAATCGTAAAAAACGTTTAAGAAAAAACAGACATAAGAAGAAGTAAGTCGAAAGACCTATGTCAAAAGTCTTAAGTCAAAAGTTTTACTTTTCTTACTTAGAACTTAAGACTTTCGACTTAAGACTAAAATTGTTTTTTACCCACCTATTAACGTACGGTTTTTTAACCGTTTTAAGAAATGGAGTAGCAGTTGATAAAAGAATTAATTATCGATTCATCCCCCAACGGGACTACTATTGCATTATTACAGGACAAACAGCTTGTAGAACTACATAAAGAGCAGGTTAGCAACAATTATACTGTTGGTGACATATACCTGGGCCGGATAAAAAAGATCATGCCAGGGTTAAATGCGGCCTTTGTTGATGTAGGTTACGAGAAAGACGCCTTTTTGCATTACCTTGATCTTGGACCGCAGGTACAAAGCCTGTTAAAATTATCCAAGCAAGTACGTAGCGGGGGATATCAGTCAAAGCTTTTAGATCATTTTAAGCTGGAAGGTGATATTAACAAAGGAGGAAAAATCTCCGAACTATTATCCAAGAACCAGCTTATACCGGTTCAGATCGCGAAAGAACCCATTTCAACAAAGGGGCCGCGGCTGAGTTCGGATATGTCTATAGCCGGACGATACGTAGTATTGGTGCCATTTTCGGAAGTTACCTCTATCTCAAAAAAGATAAAGAGCAACACCGAACGCAACCGCTTGCGTAAAATTGTTGAAAGCATAAAGCCAAAGCACTTTGGCGTAATTATACGTACCGTTTCAGAAGGTAAAGGGGTTGCAGAACTGCAAAAGGACCTGCTTGACCTAATATCCAAGTGGGAATCGTTTGTAACACGACTACCATCAATCGATCCCGGTAAAAAAGTGCTTGGCGAAATTGACCGCACTTCAACCCTACTGCGGGATATTTTAAACTCGGATTTCCAGCAGATCTCGGTGAACGACAACAGCATGTTCAACGAAGTACGTTCGTACGTGCATGAAATTTCGCCCGATCTTGAGAGCATTGTCCGTTTGCATAAGAATAACCTGCCCATATTTGAGCATTACGGGGTCGACAAGCAGATAAAATCCGCTTTTGGCAAAACCGTTAACCTCGCCGGCGGCGCTTACCTGGTAATTGAGCATACCGAAGCGCTGCATGTTATTGATGTAAACAGCGGTAACCGGACAGCGAGCAAGGAAAACCAGGAAGAAAACGCGTACCAGGTAAATAAAGAAGCAGCCAAAGAGATCGCCCGTCAGCTGCGCCTGCGCGATATGGGCGGTATTGTAGTGATCGACTTTATCGATATGCACAAGCCCAATAACCGCAAGGACCTGTTTGATTACCTGCGGTCCGAAATGTCGCACGACAGGGCTAAACATACCATTTTGCCACCGAGCAAATTTGGCCTGGTGCAGATCACCCGTCAGCGTGTAAGGCCAGAGATGAATATCGTTACGGTTGAAGTTTGCCCGGCCTGTAACGGCACCGGCACCCTGCGGCCAACCATTTTATTGATTGACGATATTGAAAACAACTTCAACTATATACTGGTTGAGCAAAACGAAAAAAACATTACGCTTTGCGTACACCCTTATATTGAAGCCTATATCAAAAAAGGTTTCATCAACCGCCAGGTAAAATGGTTTATGAAATACAACCAGTGGATAAAGGTTAAAAGCAACCCTGCTTACCAGATCACTGAATTTCGCTTCTTCAACGGTAAAGACGAAGAGATAAAGCTGTAATTACGACTTTGGAATTACGATTTACGATTTTTTATTATGTAAATCGTAATTCTGAATCGATAACCTATCCCAATTAAATACAGCTCCCGTATTGTGATTTTAGCGAAAATACTATTATATTTAGCAAAATATCGTAAATCAATTCTAAAATCATAAATCACATTGGCTAAAACACGAATCGCATACTTTTGCCAGAGCTGTGGCTTTGAGGCTGCCAAGTGGCTGGGCAAATGTCCATCGTGCGCGCAATGGAACACTTTTGTTGAAGAAGTTATTGAAAAAGCCAATGCTTCCGTGCCTAACTGGAAGGCAAACTCTACAACACAACAACGTGCGAATAAGCCTGTCGAAGTCGCCGATATTACCTTTTCTGAAGAACAACGGCTCCTTACGCCCGATAAAGAATTTAATCGCGTGTTAGGCGGAGGAATTGTGGCCGGTTCGCTGGTGCTGATAGGCGGTGAGCCGGGCATCGGTAAGTCAACCCTGATGCTGCAGCTGGCTTTAAACATGCCCGATCAAAAGGTGCTATATGTTTCTGGGGAGGAAAGTGAGCGGCAGATCAAGATGAGAGCAGAACGGTTGACAGAAGTCTCAAGTCCCAAGTCTGAAGTCCCAAGTCTGAAGTCCGAAATTAAAAAAGGATGCTTTATCCTTACCGAAACTTCCACACAAAATATTTTTAAACAAATTGAAGAACTGGAGCCCGACCTTTTGGTTGTAGACTCCATTCAAACCTTGCATTCAGCACACATTGAGTCTACACCGGGCAGTGTTTCGCAGGTGCGGGAATGCACGGCCGAATTGTTGCGCTTTGCTAAGGAAAGCGGAACACCGGTTTTCCTGATCGGTCATATCACCAAGGACGGTATGATAGCCGGTCCAAAAATACTGGAGCATATGGTAGATACTGTGCTACAGTTTGAGGGCGACAGGCACCATGTTTACCGCATATTGCGTACGGTTAAAAACCGCTTTGGTTCGGCATCTGAGTTAGGCATTTATGAAATGCTTGGCGAAGGTTTGCGGGAGGTATCCAATCCATCCGAAATATTGCTTTCACAGCGGGATGAACCGCTGAGCGGCATTACTATATCCGCTACCTTGGAGGGAATGCGGCCTATGCTGATAGAAACGCAGGCCCTCGTCAGCACATCGGCCTATGGCACGCCGCAACGCACTGCAACAGGTTTTGACACCCGCCGCATGAGCATGCTGCTGGCTGTTCTCGAAAAACGGTGCGGTTTTCATTTAGGGGCCAAAGACGTGTTTTTAAACATAACCGGCGGTATCCGGGTTGAGGACCCTGCTATTGATCTCGGCCTTGCAGCCGCCATCATTTCTTCTCATGAAGATATACCTATCCCTTTTAAAACCTGCTTTGCCGGTGAAATTGGTTTATCAGGCGAGATCCGCGCGGTAAACCGCGTTGAACAGCGCATTGCCGAAGCGCAAAAACTGGGTTTTGAACAAATATTTATCTCAAAATATAACCTTCCTTCAGGCGGGCATGATAAAAAGGGCATCGACTTGTCCCGATACAAAATTGATGTAAAAGTAGTTAGCCGGATAGAAGAGGTGTTTGGGTTGCTGTTTGGGTGATGTAATATCAAAACAATATTATATACTTTTGTATATGTCGCAGATTGATTATAAGCAGTTTATTGAAGTTGATCCCGAAATCAGGTTTGGCAACCTGTAATTAAAGGCACCAGGATTACTGTGTACGACGTGTTGCAATGGCTTGCTTCAGGCATGACCCACGACGAGATTATTAGCGACTTTCCCCAGTTAAGTGAAAATCAGATTTTGGCTTGCCTCTTCTATGCTGCTAATAGAGAGCGCGTGATTAAAGTTGCATAAAGATGTCCGGTATTAGACCTACGGAATACAATTATCCTTCCTCCTCGTATCCACAATATATATGATCTTCCACCCTCCGGCGGTTTTCATCAATTGAAACACATCCACACCGCAATGGCTGAATTTGTCGCCGAGGTAAAATTTGTATGGCGCCCAAACGCTGGCGAGGTCGCCGTCGACTTTGATATCGCCAAAGGTTATGCGCTCGTCATATATCATTGCATGCGGCTTGCCTATAGCCTTTACAAAATCGGCGGCATTCTCGACAGAAAGAATTGCTTTCCCCTCCTTGTTATTGGAGACACTCTGCAACACCATATCCTTTGAAAAAACAGATCGTAATAATGTGCTGTCGCCCTTGCGCATGGCGTCAAACATTGTATTGACTGTTTGTTTAACGGCGGCTGTTTCGGTTTGCTGGCAATACGCAGCTACAACAACCAGTGTGAAAATTGGGGTCAATAAAATTTTTCTCATGGTATAAATATAAAAAAAGCCCTGCATAAAAAAATGCAAGGCCCGATTTGGGTTTATAATAAGATCAGTTATGACATTTTTAGCTTCTTCTGGATATCGGCTACATAGCCTTTAAATTTCTTATCGGTATCAATCAGATCTTCAACCGTTTGGCAAGCATAGATCACGGTAGAATGGTCGCGGCCGCCAAAGAAGCTGCCGATAGATTTTAATGAACTTTTGGTATGCGCTTTGGCGAGGTACATGGAAATTTGCCGTGCCTGTACGATCTCCCGCTTGCGGGTTTGCGACTTTACCATTTCGATGGGCACCTCAAAATACTCGCACACCAGGTTTTGGATATACTCCATTGATATTTCTTTGGATGAATTTTTTACAAAATTCTTCAGCATCTGCTTGGCCAGCGCCAGGTCGATTTCCTTGCGGTTTAAAGTCGATTGTGCCAGCAGTGACACCATCGCACCTTCGAGCTCACGAACGTTATTATCTATGTTATGAGCAACGTACTCGATCACATCGTTGGATAGTTCAATGCCATCCTGGTAGGTTTTGTTTTTAAGGATAGCCATCCGGGTTTCCAAATCCGGAACCTGCAGGTCTGCCGAAAGGCCCCACTTAAACCGCGATAGTAAACGCTCTTCCAGGCCGGCCAGGTCTTTAGGCGCCTTATCTGATGTAATGATTACCTGTTTGCCTGACTGGTGCAGGTGGTTGAAAATATGGAAAAAGAAATCCTGTGTTTTTTCCTTACCGGCAAAATTGTGCACATCATCCATAATGAGCACATCGATAGCCTGGTAAAAATTCACGAAATCGTTAATATTATTATGCTTTAACGCGTCAACAAACTGCTGTGTAAACTTTTCGCACGATACATACAGCACCAGTTTATCTGGCAGTGAGTTTTTTATCTCGTTGCCAATGGCTTGTGCCAGGTGTGTTTTACCCAATCCAACTCCGCCATATATCATTAACGGATTAAACGAGGTGCCACCTGGCTTTGCCGCGACCGCATACCCTGCCGAACGTGCAAGACGGTTGCAATCGCCTTCAACAAAATTATTAAAGGTATAGTTCCGGTTAAGCTGCGGGTCAACGATCAGTTTCTTTAATCCCGGTATTACAAAGGGATTTTTTATATCCTTGTTGATAGAAATCGGTATTGGCATAGACTGATTTTTTGATTCAGCGCCATTGCCGTTTGAAGGAATATTAGTGGTATATGGCTTGCTGGAAGACTGTTCCACAACTATATTATATTCTAAACGGCCGTCATCACCCAATTGTTTTTTTATTGTTTTCCGCAATAAACCAACATAATGCTCCTCCAGCCATTCGTAAAAAAACAAACTTGGTACCTGTATGGTTAAAACACTTCCTTCCATCCTCAATGCTTTTATAGGCTCAAACCAGGTTTTGAAACTCTGGGCTGGTATGTTGTCTTTGATGATTTGAAGGCAATTGTTCCAAACGTTAGTACAAGTTTTTTCCATATATATTTTATAAAATCGTGATTTCCAACCCCCAGCTAAACATAATTTAGGATTGCTACGGAACATCGAATATTCTAAAAAAAAGCGGATTAAAAAATTAAATTTTAACTTTTTAATGAAATAAATTTATGATATAATAAAGTGATTTATAGTGCGGATTCCATATAAAATGTTATATTTCGCAGTAAAACAATTCAAATTATTGGTGTTTAATTACTTCAACAATTTTTTAATTATTTATCCAATTAGTTTTTTTAATTACCCTGTCCGGCCACCCGTCTTTAGTTGTTAGTTACAAATGTTAGGGATTGTTTAATGTTAATGCCTGATACTTTTACGCAGAACGGTTGACTTTGTTCTCTTTTTTGTACCTGGATAGTATTCCGGACACCACGATTAATTATTTTTCGTTTAAAATACTCTCGGCAACAATAACGTAATGAAGTTTTTACAGTTTGGTTTAGACAAGGGTATTTTTATAACTCCACCTATCAATATTCACCAAAAACAGCACGCAATGTGTCCGCGATCTCGCCCAGCGTAGCATAGTTCTCTACAGCGTTCAATATAAATGGCATTAAGTTTTGATCGCCTTTGGCGGCATTACCCAATTGCTGAAGGCAATTTTTTACAGCTTCATTATTGCGGGCATTTTTTAAGGAGGCGATCTTTTCCGATTGCTTTTTGCGAATAGAATCATCAACCCGGAATGGTTTCACATCTGTATCCTCGGGCTGGGTAAACCGGTTCACGCCCACCAGCACTTTTTCGCCGCTTTCAATTTCATTTTGGTATTGATAAGCCGACCTTGCTATCTCCTGCTGCATATAATCCTGCTCAATTGCTTTTACCGAACCGCCCATGGCGTCAATTTTATCTATATAAAGCAACGCGGCTTTTTCTACTTCATCAGTTAACGCTTCAATAAAATAGGAGCCGGCTAAAGGGTCGACGGTATCGGTAACACCGCTTTCAAAGGCAATGATCTGCTGGGTGCGCAAGGCAATTTTAGCGGCGGCTTCTGTCGGCAGCGAAATAGCTTCGTCATATCCATTGGTGTGTAAGGATTGTGTTCCGCCCAGCACTGCCGCCAATGCCTGGTTGCTTACCCGTACAATATTATTCATTGGCTGCTGCGCGGTTAAGGTTGATCCGCCGGTTTGGGTATGGAAACGCAACTTTTGAGCTCCGGGATCGGTAGCCCCCAGTTCCTTTGTGATGTTTGCCCACATCCGTCTGGCAGCCCGGAATTTGGCTATTTCCTCAAAAAAGTTATTGTGACAATTAAAAAAGAAGGACAGCCTTTTCGCGAAAACGTTAATATCCAACCCTTTATCTATTGCTGCCAGTAAATATGCTTTACCGTTTGCTAAAGTAAATGCAAGTTCCTGAACGGCCGTTGAGCCGGCCTCGCGGATATGATAGCCCGATATGGATATGGTGTTCCATTTCGGCACTTCTTTGCTGCAATATTCAAATACATCGGTGATCAGCCGCATCGAGGCCTTGGGCGGGTATATATATGTACCGCGCGCGGCATACTCCTTTAGTATGTCATTTTGTACCGTACCGGATAGCTGTTTAAGATCGGCTCCCTGCTTTTTTGCCAGGGCCATATACATCGCAAGTAAAATGGACGCGGTGGCATTAATGGTCATAGAGGTTGTAATGTTTTTCAGCTCGATGCCGTCAAACAAAATTTCTATATCCTGTAAAGAGTCGATAGCCACTCCAACTTTCCCCACCTCGCCTTCGGCTAGTTCATGGTCGGAGTCGTAACCTATCTGTGTAGGCAGGTCAAACGCGACCGACAAACCCATTGTTCCCTGGCTTAATAGATAATGGTAGCGCTTATTGGATTCTTCTGCCGTGGAGAATCCCGCATACTGGCGCATAGTCCACGGCTTGCCGCGGTACATATCTTTTTGAATGCCACGCGTAAACGGAAATTCGCCGGGCAGCTCATCCATGCGGGACGGCCCGGTATAAACCTCCTTAATTTCAATTCCCGAAGTGGTTTTAAATTTCTTTGCGGACATTTTTTTAATTTGAAAATTTGAAGATGTGCTAATTGAAAATGATTGAATTATAATTTTCAAATCTTCAAATCAAAATAACTCCTCCAGATCTTTCCGGAGCATATTGGTGGCTATATCGTAAGGGTTATCTTCCAGCCGGCTCATATACGCCAGTACCGTTTTGCTTAAATCAAGCCCGGTGGCCGATTCGGGCAATGATTTAACCGCATTATTAATAATGTTTAAGGTATCATCCTTAATGTGTTTTACTACCGCCCAACTCCTGCCGTTAACATATATCTGTTGAGTGATGTTATGCTGGTACTCATTGCGAACCTCCTCAACAACCAGGCTGTACAGGTCGTGCGCGCTATAAGCTGTGGCATTTAACCTCACCAGCATATTGGCCGGGTTAACGCGTTCGATAAATAAAACCAAACGTTCGTATGCCTGCAGCCGCAGCGGAAGGGTTTGGCCGCTGATGAGTTTTTTTAATTCAAGTATCTGTAGCTTTTCCGATTTATCGAGATAAGGTTTGAACAGGTAAAAGGCGATCCACACTACGGCAACGCCCGAAACAGTAAATTTTAGGATATCTAATAAGTATATATAAAGGTTCATTTGCTGAATGTTAACTAGCAGTCATAAATAATCAGTCGGAAACAAAAATCCGCATTTTACCTTATATTTGTATGGTTAATTAAAAATAAGATGAGTATTGCTGTTGAAACTGCTCCCGTTACCTTCACCGAAGGCGCCGTAAAGGAATTGTTAAAATTAAGAGACCAGCAAGAGTTGGGTGATGATTTTGGCCTGCGCGTTGGCGTTGAGGGCGGCGGTTGCTCGGGCATGAATTATGTGTTGGGGTTTGACCAGAAAAAAGACGGCGACCAGGAGTATATCATTGACGGCATACGCGTATTTATGCATAAAGCCCACGGCTTATACCTCGCCAGCATGCAAATCAATTTTCAGGACGGGTTAAACGCACGCGGGTTTACTTTTAACAACCCTAATGCAGCCAGCACCTGTGGCTGTGGCACATCGTTTTCGGTTTAGGTTAAAGCTAAAAGGCGAAAGGTAAAAGGTTTTTCAGGTACAAAATGAGTGTATCGCTACAAAGACAATTCCTTAACCTTTTCACGCCCATAGGCATCATACGATGTTAAAACATGTATTATATATAGTTTAACAATTCATCGGGCGGCAGCACTACTACGCCGGTGTTTTTGAAATCTTTTAGATTCCTGGTTACAATGAAATCCAATTTATCGAT
>JAQBOH010000086.1 GCA_028288125.1 Mucilaginibacter sp. | reverse complement strand
CTTCCTGCTCTCCTTTAAAGTTATCGAATCCAAAAAAATTCTGGAGATTATCAAAAAGCGACTTCTTCGTTTCTATCATTATTTACGTATTCTTATTGTATTTAAAAGTTTAAAGTAACAAATTTTTATCAATAAACGATGGATTTACTTTAAAATTTTATACAAAAATGATTATTCTATTAAAAACAATTTCTTGATTTATTTATTTAATCAACGGTATAACCGGGATTGAATTATTTAGTTTTATTTAATACCGAATTCACAGATTTATGTACAATTTTACAGCGCTTATACCAAATTAAATTTTTAAATACCAAATGAATAAAAATTACTATGCTATTATAATGGCTGGCGGTATCGGAAGCCGTTTTTGGCCCATCAGCCGGACATCTTATCCAAAACAATTTATTGATATACTGGGCACCGGGAAAACATTGATCCAAAATACTTACGATCGTTTTTTAAAAGTATGCCCGAAAGAAAATATTTATATAGTTACCAACGAAATTTACACTGATCTGGTAAAAAAGCAATTACCGGATATGGATGACCAGCAAATACTTACCGAGCCTGTAATGCGCAATACGGCGCCGTGCATAGCTTATGGCTGTTTTAAAATTGAAAACCTTAACCCGGACGCCATTATCGTGGTTGCCCCTTCTGATCATTTGATACTGGACGAGCCTGCTTTTGTCAGCACCATTGAAAAATCGCTTGAAACAGCTTCCAAAAATGATTGCCTGATCACTTTAGGCATAAAGCCTTCACGGCCCGATACAGGTTATGGCTATATACAGTACACCGAGCAAAGTTTGAATGGCGATTTTCATAGGGTTAAAACTTTTACTGAAAAACCCACACTTGAAATAGCCAAAACATTTATTCAAAGCGGTGATTTTTTATGGAACGCGGGTATATTCGTTTGGTCGGCCAAGGCAATCGTAAAAGCGTTTAATCAGTATTTGCCGGATATGCACGAGATCTTTGCCGAAGCGCGGGGCGTGTACAATACCGGAGGCGAAAAAAGCAGCATAAATAAATCATATATGCAATGCACCAATATATCCATCGACTATGGCATAATGGAGAAGGCCAATAATGTATATGTGCTACCGTCTGAGTTTGGCTGGTCGGACCTAGGCACATGGGCTTCGATTTATGACCTTGCCGAAAAAGATTATGTAGGCAATGCCGTTATTCCTTCTGAAAAAGTGATCATGTACGATTCATCCAACTGCATGGTGAATGTGCCCGGCGAAAAGCTGGTGATATTACAGGGATTACATGATTTTATTGTTGTCGAGTCAAACAACACGCTGCTCATTTGCCCCCGCGACCAGGAACAAAACGTTAAAAAAGTAGTGGCCGACGTGAAATCAAAATTCGGATCGAAATACATTTGATAAGTTAAAATTCAAATTAAAAACCAAATCAAAGGCTGTTCACTCTATACCTGCCTTTTTGAATTTTGACTTTGACTTTTACTTTTGACTTAACGATCTTTGTCTTACCGCTTCGTAAATGATAACGCCGGTAGCAACCGAAACATTCAGTGACTCTATTTCGCCATACATAGGAATTTTTGCAAGATGATCCGATATACGAATCAACTCATTGCGCACACCGTCCTCTTCCGATCCCATAATAATGGCTGTCGGCGCGGTATAGTCGGGCGTGTAAATATCGTCTGTCGTTTTTTCGGTGCAGCATACCAGTTGCAGGCCTGATTCCTGCAGAAACCTGACCGTTTGAATAAAATTGTCATGACGGCAAACGGGTATTTTATATAAAGCGCCGGCTGAGGTCTTTATCGCGTCTGGGTTTATTTGCGCCGAACCCTTTGCTGGGATGACGATCGCGTGTACACCGGCGCATTCGGCGGTACGGGCGATGGCGCCCATATTGCGCACGTCGGTAATAGCATCCAGTACAAGTATTAAAGGCACCTTACCGGTTTCAAACAGCTGCGGGATGATATCTTCAATTTTCTGGTAAACGATAGGTGAAATGAATGCGACAGCGCCCTGGTGATTTTTTGGCGTTAGCCGGTTAAGTTTTTCAATGGGAACTTGCTGAGCGGTAATACCGTATTCATTCAGCAGTGCTTTAAGCTCATTTAACAGCCCGCCGCCTATCCCTCGCTGCAGGTATAGCGCCTCGATCTCTTTGCCCGAACGTATGGCCTCAACAACCGCCCGGATGCCAAAAACCATTTGATTACTTTCACGTACCGGCCTGGAATTATAAGTCATTTTTTATGATTAATAAGAAGGCAAAAGTAGCCATATTAATTGATTTTGCACTTATTGAACCGAAGGGGCATTTCGGTTTTTTGTAAATAATTAACATTTTAAATGTTTATGCACATGGCATTAAACCGTTGACAATCAACGGCAATTTAAAAGTACTAACAATTTACTCACACCGGCTGTTAATTGCTGCCTTACAAAATCGTATGTGTTTTAACGATTTATTTCATGTTTAATAATCGAATGTTAGTTAAGCGGAACATCTTTTGTATATTTTTGTTGTCCCATGATTTTTGAGAACGAAAACCCAAACCAAAAGCCGAACACCAACGAAAGGAAAAGCAGGATCACCAACCCCACCCCCTACAGCGGTCTGGGAAAACTTCCACCCCAGGCAACCGATCTTGAGGAGGCTGTTTTAGGTGCCCTGATGCTCGAAAAGGATGCCTTATCCTCGGTGATCGATATTTTAAAGCCGGAGGTTTTTTATAAAGACAATCATCAAAAAATATTTCACGCCATCCGCCTGCTATTTGAAAAATCATCGCCGGTTGATATTCTTACCGTAACCGCTCAGCTGCGCCAGCAGGGCGAGCTTGAAATGATTGGGGGTGCTTATTATATCACTGAATTAACCAACCGCGTCGCGTCGGCTGCCAATATTGAATTTCACTCACGGATCATCATACAAAAATTCATACAGCGTGAATTGATCCGGATCTCAACCGACGTGATACAGAGCGCCTACGAAGACACCACCGATGTGCTCGACTTGTTAGATCGTGCTGAAAAGAACCTTTTTGAAATAGCGCAAAACAACCTACGCCGCGATTCGCGGAAGATGGACGACCTGATGCACGAGACGCTGAAAGAGATTGAGGCCCTTAAAGATAAAAAGGATGGCTTGACGGGGGTCGCATCCGGGTTTACCGACCTTGATCGTATGACTTCAGGATGGCAGAAATCCGACCTTGTAATTATAGCTGCCCGACCTGCGATGGGTAAAACCGCCTTTGTGTTAAGCTGTGCGCGTAACGCGGCGGTTGATTTTAACAAACCGGTTGTTGTGTTTTCGCTCGAAATGTCGTCGGTTCAATTGGTTAACCGTTTAATATCCGGTGAAACACATATTGAACAAGAGAAAATTCGTAAAGGTAACCTTGAAGAATGGGAATGGGCTCAGATACACTCAAAAATTGGCCGGCTTGAGCAAGCCCCCTTAATTATCGACGACACGCCTGCCTTAAATATTTTTGAATTCAGGGCTAAATGCCGCCGCTTGAAATCGCAGCACGATGTTCAGTTGATCATCATTGACTATTTGCAGCTGATGCAGGGCAAGGGCGGCGATGGTAAAGGCAGCGGTAATCGCGAGCAGGAAATAGGCAGTATATCACGCGCTTTGAAATCAGTAGCCAAAGAATTAAATGTTCCGGTAATAGCACTGTCGCAATTGAGTCGCGCGGTTGAAAATAGGCCGGGCGGTTCGAAGCGCCCAATGCTGTCGGATTTGCGTGAATCCGGTTCAATTGAGCAGGATGCCGATATGGTTTTGTTCCTGTACAGACCTGAATATTATGGATTGGAGGTGGATGAAGATAACCTGCCAACCCAGGGTGTGGGCGAGATCATTATCGCCAAGCACCGTAATGGCGAAACAGGAAGAGTGAGGTTGAAATTCGTAGGCAAATACGTTAAATTCACCGACCTTGACCAGGGCATGGACGGATCATTCTCCCCGGGCAATGCTTTCACTGGTTTGGCCCCCTCGCAGGATTTTGAAAAACCAAGCAACTTTATTATCCGGCCATCCCGAATGGATGATATGGATGATGAGCAGCCGTTTTAGGTTCAGGACTAACAACCTAGCTCAAAACATCAACCCCAAAACAATCCCGATGATGATGATCATCGGGGTTTTTATTTTAGTAAAATACAGCAGCAAAAACGCGGCGGCCATTATTAAATAGGCCATCCAATCCAATCCGAAAGGCCTCACTAATAAAATTAATGCTGTCGCCATAAAGCCAACCGCAACCGCGTTGATGCCGCTTAACGAATTTTTTATCCGGGTAATTTTTTTCAGATCGTTCCAGAACGGCACTATAAAAAGAATAAGAATTAATCCCGGCGCATTTATTCCAATAACCGCAACCACACTGCCTATAATCTGTCCGATAATGCCCCCTCCTTTATTCGCCATAGCAATGCCGCCTAAAAATGAGGTGAAAGAAAACGTGGGGCCCGGCAATGCCTGTTGCAAGGCATATCCCGAAAGAAATTCAGAATTGGTTAGGTAATGCTTTACCTCTACAAATTCGGTGTACATCAGCGGTACCAATACCTGACCACCTCCGAATATCAATATCCCGTTACGGTAAAAGTTTTCAAACAAGCGTATCGGCAAACTAAATGGAGATGTTTGATTTACAAGCGCGCCCATCGCCGCAAACAGCAACAAAATACCGATAAAGTAGGTGACCTTTTTTTGATTGACATTTGCAAACAGCTTTACCCGCAATTCATTCTCCTGGGGCTGCGTTTCCAATGCTGATGAAATGATCCCGCCCATTAATACGAGCAAAGGAAACGCATAAGCATTTCGAAGGATCAGCGTGGCGATAAGCGAACCTATCGCTAACATGGTACTCACCCTCGTCTTTAAGAATTTATTGGCAAAAGTATAAGTAGCATATGCCACAATACCTACCGCAATAGGCTGTACAAAACGCAGTATTTCAGTAAACTTCGATCTGTCGGCAAACATCTTATAGCTTACCGCCGCTATGCACATAATTGTTGCAGATGGCAGCACCCATATTAAAAAGGTAATGATCGCTAAACGAAGGCCGCCAACTTTCCAGGCAATACCAACCAAAGTTTGTGTTGACGACGGCCCGGGTAACAATTGCGATAAAGCATTCAGCTCCATCAACTCGCTTTCGGTTATATAACGACGCTTTTCAACAAATTCACGCATCAATATGGCTATATGTGCCTGCGGCCCGCCAAAAGCGGTGAAGGTATAAATAAACACATCACGTAAAAATAAAAGCTTTCTTTTCGTCACTGGTTCATGGTTGATAGTTCATAGCTGAAACTCTGCACTGCAATAAGTTTCGTTAAAATAGATAATTAATTCAGTTATTCCTACTGCAGCTACCATGAACTATTACCATCAACCACGACTAATAATCATCGTCATCTTCGCCGACGGCCAGGCGGTAAACTGCCTGTAACTCCGAAAACGCGTGATTATCCCGCTGTTCGCGGGTTACTTTCATTCCCGTTTCATAGGTATTTATGGCATCCTGCTTGCGGTTTAGTTCTTCGTAAAGCTTGCCCAGATGATAGTATGTACCGCTATAATTTGGGTGTTTTTCTACCAGTTCCTCATAAAATGCCAAAGCCTTATCTAATTGTTCAAGGCGTAAATATTCCGTTGCAAGGGCATATTTTAAAAAGGGGTCATCCGGCTCGTTTTTTAAAAACTCCAAAAGCTTCTCTAATCTGTTTACCGGCATTTTAAACTCTCTCTTTTTTAACTAAATTTGCAAAAACCTATTTTTATGAATGTACTGGTATGTATAAGTAATGTTCCCGATACCACCGCAAAAATAACTTTTACTGATAATAACACCCAATTTAATACAAATGGGGTTCAATTTATATTAAACCCCTACGATGAGATAGCCCTTGCGCGTGCAATTGAGCTAACCGACGGGGGTAACGGATCGGTTACTGTTATAAATGTTGGCGAAGTAAACACGGAACCCACTATCCGCAAAGCACTGGCTATCGGTGCGACTGAAGCTGTGCGGGTTAACGCAAAACCGCATGATGCCTGGTTTGTGGCCTTTCAGATCGCTCAATACATAAAAACGAACCCGTTCGACCTTATATTAACCGGCCGTGAGTCCATTGATTATAATGGCTCTAAGGTAGCCGGCATGGTTGGCGAGCTTTTAGATCTGCCTTCCGTTTCAATCATAAAAAAATTAGAAATAAATAACGATATAGCTACAGTTGAACGTGAAATTGAAGGCGGTAAAGAAATACTCACCATACCCCTGCCCTTTGTGGCAGGAACTGCTGAAGGAGTCGCTGAACCTAAAATACCCAATATGCGGGGTATCATGTCGGCACGAACCAAGCCGTTGAATGTTATTGAACCTGTTGCGGTAAAAACTTTTTCGGAAGTAATAGGTTATGAAACACCAGCGCCGCGCGGCCAGGTAAAATTGGTACCGGCAAACGATCCGGGGAAACTGGTGGAACTGCTTCATGCAGAAGCCAGGATAATATAAATAAAACATAAACCAGGTGCACAACCTTAGTATTTAATATGCCAGTTTTAATCTATACGGAAAATTCAGGGGGTAAATTCAAAAAATCAACTTTTGAAGCCGTTTCTTACGCACGTGCTATAGCTGATCAAAATAATACCAGCCTCACAGCCATTTCAATTGGTAATGTAAGCGAATACGAACTGCAAGATCTTGGAAAATATGGTGCTGAAAAAGTGCTGAATGTTTCAGGCGAAAAACTGAAAGATTTTGTCAACCAGGCTTATGCCTCGGTCATCGCGGAAGCAGCGAAAAAAACGGGCGCGGATATTGTCGTATTATCAAATTCATTTTCGGGCCGGGGTTTGGCGCCGCGAATCGGCGTTAAGCTACAGGCCGGCGTTATCGACGGCGCCGTAGAGCTGCCTGAACAAAAAGATGGAAAGTTTACCGCTAAAAAGACGGCATTTTCCGGCAAAGCCTTTGCTATTGTTGAATTAACCTCTGCAAATAAGGTTATTGCTTTAACGCCAAACGCATACAAAATTGTCGAAAAAGGGCCTGCGGCTGCGGTTGAAGATTTTAGCCCGGAAGTTAACGCGTCGGATTTTAAAGCGATGATAAAGGAAATTGTCCGGTCGGCCGATAAAGTTTCGCTGCCTGATGCGGAGATCATTGTTTCGGGCGGCCGCGGTTTAAAGGGTCCCGAAAATTGGGGAATGCTGGAAGAATTAGCCGATGTGTTAGGTGCGGCGCTAGCCTGCTCAAAACCCGTATCAGACGCCGATTGGCGCCCGCACAGCGAACACGTTGGTCAAACAGGCATTGCTGTCAGTCCAAATTTGTATATTGCGGTAGGAATTTCGGGGGCCATACAACACCTGGCGGGGGTTAGTTCTTCGAAAGTGATTGTTGTTATAAACAAAGATGCCGAAGCGCCGTTTTTTAAGGTGGCAGATTATGGCATAGTTGGCGATGCATTTGAAGTAGTGCCCAAATTAACAGCGGCAATTAAAGAATATAAAGCTTTGGCATAAAGGACAGGATGTGATGGGTAATGACATGAAAAAAATAAAACTGGATATCGTTGGCTTGTCTTACAGCCAAACGCAATCTGGTGCGTATGCGTTGGTTTTAGGCGAAGTTAGCGGCCGGCGGCGGCTGCCGATCATTATCGGAAGCTTTGAAGCGCAGGCCATTGCTATTGAAATAGAAAAGATGACACCGAGCAGGCCGCTTACGCATGATCTGTTCAAGAGTTTCGGCCAGGCTTTTAATATCACCGTCCAGGAAATTATCATTTACAATTTGGTTGATGGCATTTTTTATTCGAAACTGATCTGTTCAGATGGAAAAAAAGTAATTGAAATTGACGCCCGTACGTCGGATGGTATCGCTGTTGCGGTACGGTTCGATTGCCCTATTTATACCTATGAATTTATCCTTTCAACTGCCGGTATCGTAATTGAGGGAAATGATTTTGTTTACCTCGAAAACATCAACGAGACACAAGAAGAAAAAACGACATCTGCCGCGACCGGCGGATTTGCTGCTTTAAGCACAGATGAACTAAAAACCAAGCTACAGGAAGCTCTTTCTGAAGAATCATACGAAAAAGCCGCAAAAATACGCGACGAGCTAAACCGTCGAAAAGCATCGTGATGAATTTCGGATTTATGATGATAGACGGCGGGATAAAGTTGCAAGCGCTAAAAATAATTCGTCATCAGCTTTTGTTTTTGTTCGCTCAACTAAATCCGAAATTGAAAATCCGAATTCCGAAATCTTTTAATATCTTAACCTCGATTTAAACTGACGCACACCAGATATGGAAAGATATACCGGGTTAATAGGTATTGTTTTAATTTTCGGAATAGCTTTCGCCATGTCAAACAACAGGAAGGCAATCAATTACCGGGTTGTATTATCCGGTTTGGGTATCCAGTTACTGCTGGCGCTTTTTATTCTCAAAACCTCTATTGGTAAAGAGGTTTTCGGCTTTTTGGCTACCGTCGTAAAAAAAATATTATCCTTTTCAGACCAGGGGGCTGAATTTGTTTTTGGCGTAGTAGCCAATAAAGATTCACAGCTTACAAAAGTATTAGGGTCGCAATACGGCTTTATTTTCTTTTTCCGGGTCATCCCCACTATCATCTTTGTAGCAGTTATCATCAGCATTCTTTATCATTTAGGTATCATGCAGCGTGTGGTAAAGGCTTTTGCCTGGGTAGTTTACAAAATAATGGGCGTGAGCGGCGCCGAAGCGGTTTCAAACGTCGGCAGCACTTTCGTGGGACAGGTGGAGGCGCAAATAATGATCAAACCATATTTGAAAGCCATGACGATGTCGGAACTGCTTGCCTCAATGACAGGTAGTATGGCCTGTATAGCAGGCGGTGTTATGGCAACCTATATCGCTTTAGGCGTACCTGCTGAGTTTCTGCTCGCGGCGAGCATAATGGCCGCACCGGGAGCTTTGGTGATCTCAAAAATTGTATGGCCCGAAACTGAAGTTTCGGAAACCAAAGGAAAGGTAACGCTGGAGGTAAAACAAGCCGACGCCAACCTCGTCGGCGCTATTTCTCATGGTGCGAGCGACGGGTTAAAAATTGGCTTAAATGTGATTGCTATGCTTATAGGCTTTATAGCCCTGATCGGCCTGGTTGATTATGTGCTGGGAAAAACCGGCTTCTTTTTAGCTAATAACCTGCACCTGACCCTGGACTTCATGAATATTGATCTGCAAACGCTTAGCTTAAAGCAAATACTCGGATCGTTGTTTGCTGTATTTGCCTGGGCTATGGGCGTTCCGCACAGGGATATCAAAACGGCAGGCTCATTGATGGGAACCAAGATGGTATTGAATGAATTTGTAGCCTATCTCGACCTGATAAAAGTTAAAGGCGCGATTGCTCCTAAAACATTGGTCATTACCACTTTCGCGCTGTGCGGATTTGCTAATTTCAGCTCCATCGCCATACAGGTTGGCGGTATTGGCGAACTGGCCCCGGAAAGGCGCACCGACCTGACCAAACTGGGCGTAAAGGCGTTAATTTGCGGAACACTTGCCTCCTATCTTTCAGCAACGATCGCAGGCATATTAATGTAATCCATGAAAAAACATTACCGGCATGAAAATGACTGCCTGAATTGCGGAACAACTTTAGAAAGTAAATTTTGTCATAACTGCGGCCAGGAGAACCTGCAGATAAGAGAGAACTTTGGCCACATGATGAATCATGCCATAAGCGACTACTTTCATTTCGACCACCAGTTTTTCCACACGTTAAAACCCCTGCTATTTAAACCCGGCAAGCTCACCAACGAATACATGGCAGGCAGGCGCGCGCAATACCTGCATCCGGTAAAAATGTATATTTTTATCAGCATCGTTTATTTCCTGCTGCTGTTTCAAAGCGGCCAGGAGAAAGTTGCAACGTCAAAAGTCACAGGCAAACCAGTCGATGTTGAAAAGGCTATTAGTTCGGCCAATAAGAAAATAGAGAAAAACCCGAATCTAAGTCCCAGTCAAAAAAAGGTTTTGGAGAAACAAGTCAGTCACACTACAACAGTGAGCAAACTCGGGCTTGTTACCCTAGCAGATTCGGATGAGGCTGATAAAAAAGGAAAAAACGGGTGGTTTCGCCCTTCAACCGACGATACATCCTATCGACAGTATGTCAGCAATCAAGAGAAACTACCCGCTGCGGAACGGGATAATTTTATCCAAAGGCAGTGGAACAAAAAAACCTTGATTTACCATGAAAAATATGGCGAAAGCGCCAAAGAGGTAATTATAGAGGAGTTTAAGCATAACACACCAAAAATGATGTTTTTGCTGCTTCCATTATTCGCTTTGATACTCAAAATCACATTCTGGAAGAATAAAAAATATTATGTGGAGCACATGATCTATTCTTTCCATTTTCATTGCTTCCTGTTCCTGTTTCTGATCGTGACCATGCTGCTTCAGCTGATTATACCCGGGAGCTGGGGAATCATCGACTGGCTGATGTTCGCCGCGACAATTTACATTATGTGGTATATCTACCGTTCATTAAGGGTGGTGTATCATCGCAGCCGGTTCAGGACCATAAGTAAAATAATAGGTATGAGCTTTATGTACCTTTTCGCGTTTACTTTTTGCTTGTCGCTTATCGTATTTATTACAGCGCTCTTTTAGTACGCTAATTGCCAATATATCCAAAGCAATAGTCGCTTTACCTGTATTGTCAAAAGCACCTAAACCGTAACTCTATCAGTTATAAGCTTCATATCATAGTAAAAAATGCCCGAGCCATTTCCGTTGGCTAATGAGTTTACTTTATTTATAAATAGCGAGTACAACATCCTATTTGATGCTGAATTAAATTTCTGCGATATTGATTATTGGTTACTATAATTTTCCTGACCGGTCGGGTATATCATGGTTGGATACATAGTTAAAGTTTTGGGCGAGATTGCCAATCTGTATCTTAAACTCACCTGCCTCGGTAACGGTTTTGCTCAAGTCATTCACAAAAGCAAGGTCCTTATGTGTAATTTTAAAGGTGACCGTTTTAGTTTCTCCCGGCTGAAGATCGATCTTATCATAAGCTCTCAGGCGTTTGCTGTCGGGGGCAATACTGGCGTATAATTGGCTGGTGTACAGCAATACCGATTCTTTGCCTGCGCGCTGGCCGGTATTTTTTACATCGACAGAAACGGTCAATGCCTCGGTATCGCTTAGTGTTGGTTTGCTGATATGCAGGTTTGAATAACTGAACGTGGTATAGCTTAAACCAAAGCCAAATTCATAAAGCGGGTTATAGCCGTGCTTGTCATCCGGGTTACCATTTTCAAGGTTTTTACGATAATAGTTTACCAATGAGTTGGGATATTGCGGATAGGTAACGGGCAACTTTCCCGAGGGGTTTGCATCTCCGAAAAGAATATTGGCAAGTGCATCTCCGCCTTCATTCCCTGATAAATAGGCCATAATAGTTGCGGTCGATTTACTCTCTGCCTGTGTAACGATGCGGGGCCGTCCTTCCGCCAAAACCAAAACAATAGGTTTGCCGGTTTTAGCCAGTTCCATTGCCAGTTCGGTTTGTGCTGCCGGAAGATTAAGGTCGTCGATATTACCTACATTTTCAGTATACGACATCTCTCCCAGGCAAAGCACAATTACGTCCGCGTTTTTAGCTGCGTTTACCGCATCATTTATGTTTTGCGGTTTGTCAAAAGTGGCGCCCGGTTCGAAGGTGACACGTTCCTTTCCGATCTTTTGCTGAATAGCCTGCAATATATTATGCTTGTTAACAGCAAATTTATCAGACTGCTCGCCCTGCCAGGTGTAGCTCCACCCGCCATCCAAAGCACGCATGGTATTGGCGGTTGGGCCAGTTACGAGTACTTTTATATCTTTTTTTAGCGGCAGTATATTGTTGTTATTTTTCAATAAAGTGATGGCTTCTGTTGCGGCTTGCAGGC
>JAQBOH010000019.1 GCA_028288125.1 Mucilaginibacter sp. | reverse complement strand
CCAAGCAATATCCAATCCATCCTCGATAAACTCATATCAAAAATTACAGATAAATATTGCGCAGAAGATTCTTTTATCAATTTAATATATGCTTTAATATGCAGTTTAAAACTGAACGTGGTTTTTGTGATAATATAAATTAATAAACCGCATAGCTCAAGCCCCGCCGTCGCTATTAATACGATGCTGACTGTATCAATATAGAGTTTATGTTTTTGCAGCAGCAGGTACGCGGCCAGTATTTTACCAATATTGCTTACAACTGCGATAATGCCGTAAGGAGCAAAGTTTTCTTTAGCATTTAAAAACTGTTTAAAAGGTACGCCCATATAAATTAAGCCCTGGGCTGCAAAAAACCATGGTAAAAATTTATAAATACCTGCACTGTCATTAATGATTAAATTTAACAATACCAAAAACGAGAAGGTGAGTACAACTCCGGCCACGGCATGTGCAAAAAAAGCGCCCGCTGCCCAGTCAGATCTGGGGGATGAGGATATTCTTCGAACTACAACCTGCTCCAGCCCGAAACCAAGCAATACGGTGAGAAATAAAGAAAAGGCATTCATCCAGTTGATTATCCCAAAATTTTCTTTGGACAGGTAAATGGAAATAAAGTAAAAAAAAACGCTACCCAGCACCTGGACAGCGATGACCTGCAAACCAGAAGAAAAAAATTTTACGAACAATTTATTTTTCAGCAATGTGATAACCGGTTAGTTGTTTGATATGAATACCGTGTTTTTAACAAACTGGTTGCCCTTCTAAATATAGTTTCTTTCGAACGTTAAACAATATTTTCAAAATGCATTTAAATCAAAGATAACCGGGTAATAAACTCTTATCACATCGGGCATATCAGCAGGCAACCATTTCAATTTAAAAGCCGTAATCTCTTTAGAAACCAACAATGTTATGTCGGTTTTCAACAGCATTAATTGCACCCCGAAATGACTTTTAGCTATCCCGTTTTTAATTTAAAAAAGGCCATCAATTACGTGGATTGGAAACTCCTTTTGTTCCTGATGCTGTTTTTAAATGTTAAGCTGGCCGTTAAAATACCTGCCATTGTCCTGATCTATTTATTGCGGTTCAATTTCGGGTTCGGGTTCAGCTTCAAAAACTCCAGGTTGCCGCTCTTCTACTTTTTAATAATAGGCATCGGTTTTTTAGGGCTCATTATCAACCGGAATAGTTACGGGTATAATTACATGGCCGTTTTTTTAACCGGGATAGGTTTTTGGCTGTTATGCATACTTGCTGTTCACCAGGTTAAGCTGGCAGTTGAGCAAAACGAAACACGCATCATCCACAATACTATCCTGGTATTTTTTGCACTTAACGCAATCCTCTCCTTTTATAATATCGCTCTCATCATTTGGGAAACAGGCGTTTTTAATCCTTATAAATACCAGGGCGGGTATCAAAAATACTTTATCAGTACCGGCGATTACATCCGTGGGATAACTTTCGACACATCCACTACGAATGCTGTTTTAAATGCGTTTGGGGTGACCTATTTTCTTACCCGGAAAAAACCGCTTATGGTGCTTGCCTGCATGGCTGTTCTATTACTTACCGGGAGCAATTTTATAAATATCATACTACTGGGCATACTCGCTTTCCTGTTCATTTTTAACAGCAGCAAGGATCAAAAAAGCTTCATTGTGGTGTGCCTGGTGTTTTTGGTAGTCTTTATGGTAAAAATATCCCCTCAGAACAACCAGTATGCGGTCGAAACCTTTAAACATATATTTCATCTGCGACGAGCCGATGACGCACTGGTTGCAATTAATGCAAAAGCCGGCGCTCCTTTGGGTATTGAGGATATCCGTCAAACGATCGCAAAACATTACCTGGATAGTTTAGGCGCGGCAATAGCTTTACGAAAAAAAACAAATATACCGGTAAACCAGGCATTGCTTAATTTACCGCTAACTCCGGCCGGCCGGGTATTTATAACAAAGCCCGACATCAATACCTCGCCTTATCAAACCCGTACGGATACCGACGCCGAACAACGACGGTTAATTTCGTTCATTAATGTGCATAAAGCAAATCTTCACATATCCGGCAAAGAAAAGTTTAAGCCCGGTTTGCCCGGAAAAGTTATCTCGCTAGCGCAAACAGCGATTTTTTTACAACAGCACCCTGCCAAAATTGCTTTAGGTGACGGGGTTGGAAATTTTTCGTCAAAGCTCGCATTCCGGGCTACCGGGCTGGGCATTGCCGGTGGATATCCCGCGAATCGCATTTATATCAATAGAGATTTCCTTGTCAACCATCTTGACGTATATCTCAATTTTTTTAGCAGGCGTATAGGGCTGCATTCTTTAGTTAACAGCCCTAATTCGGTTTACAATAAATTACTTGCCGAATACGGGCTATTGGGCCTATTGGCTGTCGCGATTTGTTACCTGGGATTTTTTTTCAGGCACTTTAAAAAGCTTACATATGGCGTACCCCTGTTAATAATGATAATGGCTGTATTTTTTATCGATTACTGGTTTGAACAGTTGTCTATCCTTGTATTTTTTGAACTGATGCTTTTGTTAAACATTAAAGAAACCACTGACCTAAAGCCGGCGCATTTATGGACTTAAATAACCCCAGGGTAACCATTTTAATGCCGGCGTATAACGCGGCTAAATATATAGGCGAGGCTATTGTATCAGTACTGGAACAGACGTTTACTGACTTTGAATTATTGATCATTAATGATGGCTCAACCGATAGGACTGCAGATATTATTCGTTCATTTAGCGACCCCCGCATTGTGCTGGTTAGCCAGGATAACAAAGGCGTAGCTGCGGCCCTAAACCTGGGACTAACTTACGCCCGGGCGCCTTATATTGCCAGGTTTGACGCCGACGATGTTTGCTACCCAAACAGGATAAAGATACAGTATGATTTTATAACCAGTTACCCTCAGTATAGTATCATCGGATCGGCTGCCGATTATGTAGACGCGGAAGGTCATTTTATTTTCACACATCACCCTGAAGGGCACCTTAACGAAGAGATACAACAACTAAAACTATCCACATGCCCGTTTATCCATTCCAGCGTATTTTATAAAAAGGATACGATAGTTAAAACCGGCGGATATAACGAGCATGCGTATACCTACGAGGACCATTTTTTATGGGTGAATATTCTGAAAAACGAAAAAGCTTGTAATCTTTCGCAGGCGCTTATCAAAGTAAGGCTTAATCCCGAGTCAATAACCATCGATGAAAAATGGCATACCCGTAAATTCCGGTCCATTAAATATTCAACATTAAAAAAACGCAGCATTACAGCTTCCGAAGGAAAAGAATTATTTACAATAAGCACAACGCAAAATTCCTCTAAAATAAAAGAAGGCGCTTACTACGCATTGTGCGGCAAAAAATTCCTGGTGAATAATTACCAGCCCGAAAAGGCACGATTAAATGTAGTGAGGGCTATTAGCCTGCACCCGTTCCGGCTGGAAAATTACCTATTGTACACTGCGAGTTATTTGCCTGAAAAGCTGATTAACTGGCTTCATAAATTCAATCCCGACAGCCTGTAAAATAAAATTGACTATGAAAGTAGCATTTATAACAAGATCAACAATATATACCAGCCCCGGCGGAGATACAGTACAAGCCCTGCAAACGGCTCGCCAGCTCACTGCTATTGGTGTGGATGCCGATATCTTGCTATCAAATGAAATAATACCCTATAATAGATATGACCTGCTTCACTTTTTCAATATCACGCGTCCGGCAGATATTCTTTACCACAGTAAAAAAACCAGCAAGCCATTCGTTGTTTCCACGATATTATGCAGCTATGCTGAATATGATAAGCACCACCGTAAGGGAGCGGGCGCCCTGTTTACTTATTTACCTGCAGATAGTATAGAGTACCTGAAAACCATGGCCCGTTGTTTACGCAGGGCCGACCACCTGGCCAGTTTCGATTATACCTGGAAAGGCCAGCGCAAAAGCATTAATGAAATTCTGCGCCGGGCAAAAATGATATTACCGAATTCCGAGTCGGAATACAGGCGCATTCAGCAAACCTATCCTTGTAAAGCAAACTATATGGTTATTCCGAACGGAACTGACCCGGAGGTATTTCAATTTGACAATAAAATAAAAAAGAACGACCGGATTGTACTTTGTGTGGCACGCATAGAAGGTATAAAAAACCAGCTTAACCTGATCAGGGCTTTGAATAATAGCAGGTTTCATTTAATTCTTATTGGGTCGTCCGCGCCAAATCAACGCGATTATTATAACCAGTGCCGGGCCATTGCGGCCGCAAACATCAGTTTTATCGGCCATCTGCCACAGGACGAACTGGTGTCTTATTATCAGCGGGCCAGGGTTCACATTTTGCCCAGCTGGTTTGAAACAACAGGCCTGAGTTCGATAGAGGCCGCGGCTATGGGATGCAGCATCGTGATCACCGACAAAGGCGATACCCGGGAATATTTTGAAGATGACGCCTCTTATTGTGACCCATCCGATCCGGAAAGTATACTGGCGGCGGTTGAAAAAGCAAGCTTAACGCCATTTAGCGAAAACTTACGCCAAAAAATACTAAAAGAATATACCTGGAAACAGGCGGCATTAAAAACTTTAAAAGCATATCAATTAGCAGCTATAGCATGAAATTAAAAATAGCAATATTAGGTACACGGGGAATTCCGAATAATTACGGCGGGTTTGAACATATCTCGGAATATGTTTCGGAAGGACTGGTTAAACGGGGCCATTCCGTAACGGTATATAATTCGCACAATCATCCCTACCAGAAAAATAGCTGGAACGGTGTAGAGATCAGGCATTGTTACGACCCCGAATACCTTGTAGGCGCTGCGGGGCAGTTCGTATACGACCTGAACTGCCTGGTTGACGCCCGGAGAAGAAAATTTGATGTGATCCTGATAATGGGATACACCAGCAGTTCGGTTTGGGGCAAGCTATATCCAGCCAAAAGCACCATCATAACCAACATGGACGGGCTTGAATGGAAACGATCAAAATACTCCCATTCCGTACAGCAGTTTTTAAAATATGCTGAGAAACTAGCGGTAAAATATAGCCAATTTTATATATCTGATTCACTGGTAATTAAATCATACCTCGGCGAAAAATATAATATCGACAGCAAATACATCCCTTATGGCGCCGACCTGTTTTCGGATGAAGAAAGAGAACAACTGGACAATACAGAAGCATTAAAAGAAGACTATTTTTTGCTGATGGCCCGGATGGAACCCGAAAATAATATCGAAACGATTTTGGAAGGGTTTAACGAAAGCAATTCGCGCAGAAGGTTTAAAGTGCTGGGAGATACGGGCAACCGGTTTGGAAAATTCATTACCGACAAATTCCGGAACGACGACCGCATCCAGTTTAAAGGATCAATTTTCGATACGGGAAAAGTGCGCGCCCTGCAAAATAACTCGTACCTGTACTTTCACGGGCATAGCGTTGGTGGCACCAATCCATCCTTACTGGAAGCAATGGCGAGCGAGGCTCTTATAGCCGCGCATAACAACCCGTTTAACAAGTCGGTGCTGCATGCGGACGCATTTTACTTTTCAAATGCCGACGAAGTACGCTCGCTGGTGGAAACAGTTCAACGAAAAGAAACGGAGAAAACCATGGTTAGCAATAACCTTCACAAAATAAAATACCAGTTTAACTGGGAAAAAATCATCGATCAATACGAGGAGTTTATCCTCGAATGTCATTATGGATCACGGTATGAACAGGTTGTTGCCCTACAGGGATAGTTTAAATCACAAGGTTAGCTATTTCCACTTAATGCTGTTAATGGCCAGTTTGCCGTTCGACATGTTTTATAGCCATCTGATCCTGATAAGCTTCACTTTACATACCTTAATTCATTTAAGTAAAAAACGCGTCAAGCCGGTGTTCAGGATAAGGACCCTGGCATTACAATCTGTATTTTTTATAACCTTGTTGAGCACGATCTACACGATAAACCATGGCAGCGCTTTTAACGAGTGGGGAAAGGAGGTCACCATTTTTATTTTCCCGTTGTTGTTTTGCATTAACGAGGTTGATCTGAAAAAATACCGGCCACAATTGCTGCTGGCATTTGCACTGGTATGTACGGCTGTAATTGTTTATCTGTATACAGACGCTCTTTTGGTTATAAGGCATTACAAGTTGCCCTATTTAACCCTGTGGTCAAACACATTTGTCAATCACAATTTTTCGGAACCAATTGGCATGCATGCTACGTTTCTTTCGATGCAGGTTACTTTGGCACTGGTTTATTTATTAACTCTTTTAATAAAAGAACGGTTATTCTTCAACAGGCTATTTTATGTGCTCTGCTGTATTGTCCTAACTGCCGGGTTGATCCAACTCTGTTCAAAAACCGTATTCATTGTTTTGATCATCATTATAAACGCCGGGGTGCCCTACTTTTTATTAAAGGGTGCAGGCCGGAAAAAGTTTATACTTATCGCCGCTTCTATTTCGGCGCTGGCATTTGCGGGGATTTTAAATACAGAGACATTTAGAAACCGTTACATAACCGGAATGAAAGACGACCTTTCGGCTGTGCAGGTGAATGAAACTACTGACACAAGATTAGCCAGGTGGAAAGTGGCCGGAGAATTAATTGGGAAATCGCCCGTGATCGGCTATGGTGCAGGATCAGAAATCGGCCTGCTGCACGAAAGCTTCTTCAACAAAAAGATGTATAGCTCATTTTTAAACAATTTAAACGCGCATAACCAATACCTCAGTTTTTTAATAAAATCGGGCTTTATAGGCCTCTTATTTTATTTAGCAACCTTGGCATTCGGCTTTAACTTCGCGTTTCACAAGGGCGATATACTGTTTTTTACCTTTATGACGCTGATCGCGTTTATTTCGCTTTCGGAAACAATGTTTGACGTGGATAAGGGTATATTTTACTACGCGTTCTTCTTTTCGTTTTTTATTTTTTCACATGAACATCCCCCGGCAGATAATCGGGGAAAGAAAACACACACGCGGCCAAAAGAAATAATAATCATTCATCAATATAAACTGGAACATTGAAAAGCACCAGGTAGTTAATCACTGGATTTTAGTCGGGATCCCCATAAATATTTATGGTCGATGGCAACCCTAAACACAATTATTCCGTCATAATTATAAAGCAATATACATCGATATAAAAGATAAAAATGCAAAATAAACTGTACCCTTTAATGGATAAAAGCTTGTGGGAGGTTAAACAAAATATACTTGAGACATTGGCCTATTTTGACCTGTTCAATTATCCGTTAACCCGCGGTGAGGTTTATATATTTCTGAAAAACAAATACCATTACGAGGATTTTGATGATGCGGTAAGTTGCCTGCTTAATGAGGGAAAGATCCATTTATTTGACCGGTTTTATACTTTAAAAAACGACCACTACCTGGTAGTTCGCAGAAACGAAGGAAACAAAAAAGCGGCTGAACTGATTAAAATAGCAGGGAAAATAGGAAACATACTTATAAGGTTTCCTTATGTGCGCGGCATAGCTATTTCGGGCTCATTATCTAAAAATTTCGCTGATGAGAATTCTGATATTGACCTATTTATCGTCACAGCAAAAAACCGGCTCTGGATTGCAAGGACTTTAATGCATTGCTTCAAGAAGTTAACTTTTTTGATTAACAAGGAGCACCTGTTTTGCATGAACTACTACATTGACGAGCAGCAGCTTGAAATTGTTGAAAAGAGCATTTATACCGCCATTGAAATAGGGACATTGATCCCTTTACAGGGAGATATTACGTTTGAGAAATTTTATGCTGCAAATACGTGGACCAGGTCATTTCTTCCCAATAAAAACATGCGTATATCTTCAGCAAAACCGGTGAAAAACAGTTATCTGAAAAAATTTGGCGAATGGCTGCTTAATAACGCCGCCGGCGACGCGATCGATAGTTTGATGATGAAAATTACCGCGGGCAGATGGTTGAAAAAAACCCGCATGAATAAATTAAACAGCCATGGCGTGGTAATGGGAATGGCTACCGACAAACATTTTGCGAAGCCTGATCCAAAGAATTTTCAATATAATCTGCTCAAAAGGTACCAGGAGAAACTATCCCGCCTTTTACAGGAGTATGAGAATGGGGTAGCCAATTGAACTATCTCTTTTTTAACGATATAATATAATAGTCGCCAATATATTTCCACGGCCAGCGCAATTTCAGCTTATCCTCCTTTGCTTTTAAATACTCATACGCGGCGGGGTGCTTTTCTGCAAAACCTTCGATGTATGATGGAGGAACCGTAGTACAAAGGCCTTCAATGCTTAACAGGTCAAACTTGTTTTTTAACCTGCTGACGATGAATGAAGGATTGTAATACCAGCACTTAAAATAAACGCCTTCAATATGCGCCCTGCTGCCGTTGGCGCTAAAATACCTCCTGAATGCCGTCCTGAATTTACCTTTGAAAATCAGCAGCGTTTCCCACAAACAAAATTTCGGTAAAATAACCAGTGTAACAATGCCATTTGTTTTAACTAAGCCGGCAAATGATAATAATACTTTGTCTAACTCATGGGTGCAGTTTAAACCGGCAAAGTTGGAGAAAATAAGATCATAAGGTCCTGCGTTTTTCAATTGAGACAAATTTGTAAATGAACAAATTTCAGTGCTCACGCTCTCTACTAACCCGTTACCTTCGACTTTTCGCTGTAATTCGTGCTGCATACCTGCAGATATATCTGTTGCATGTACCTTATGCCCTTTTCGTGCAAAAAACAGCGCATCCTCTCCCGTACCGCTGTTTAGCTCCAGTATCGCACTGTTTGACGCTAAATATTGCAATACATGATGACGTACCCGATCACGCTTATAATTGATAATGGTGTTGCCGGAATATACATGGTCAAAAACACCGGACTGGCTGGTAAACGCCGCTTCAGCGCGCTGCTCATTATCGATAGCCAGCGTTGTTTTCATCGAGACACTCCTTCCAGTTGTTGTAATTTAAACTTTTCAACAAGGGTGGCCGGCGCATGATAAAAAACCGACAGGGCTTTTCTTAAACTTTTTGAATTAGCGTCGAGAGGGTGCCTGAGTAATTTAACAAAACTGTTTTTAGCGAGGTGCTGGTGATAATTTTGATGAACATACCTGTGCAGCTGTTTATAATAGGACGGCGGATAGGTGTTACTGAACATCAGGGCCATTTCGTCGGAATCGGTCCAGTTGGTTTTTTGTTTCAGTTCGGCTTTTACCTTTTCGTAAAAGGATGTTCCCGGCAACGGGTACGAAACTGAGATGCCTATTTCAAACGGCAGCAATTCGTTTATCATGCTGATGGTTTGGCGTATATCCGCTTTCAGTTCGCCGGGATAACCAAACTGGATAAAAAAAGACGGCTTTATTCCGTTGTCCTTCATCAGGTGTGTAGCCACGCGAATTTGATCAATAGTAATTCCCTTATCCATGGCATCAAGGATCTTTTGCGACCCGCTTTCGGCCCCTATCCAAACATTTTCACAGCCAGACGCAGCCAGGGCATTTACGGTATCCTCGTGTATCAGCAAATCGGCCCTGGATTGTATCTTAAATTTAATTTTGATTTTCTCCTTTTGCAGAAGCCGCGCAAATTCGATCATCCACCCCGGTTTCAATCCGAAAATATCGTCGCAAAACCATATATGATCGATTTGAAAGTTTTGCTTCAGTAATTTTATTTCCTCAACGACATTTTCCGGGCTTCTTGAATTATACCTGTTGCCATAAATGGGCTTGGCGCACCAGTTGCACTTAAACGGGCAGCCCCGGGTTGTGCTCATGTTCAAAGAAAAATATCCGGCGTGTTTTATCCACGTTTCCCTATACAATTCTATATCAACCAAATCCCAGGCAGGCAGCGGCAAACTATCCAGATCTTTTAATACCGGGCGACCAGGAGTTTTGACTACTTGCTCCTCTTTTATATATGCAAGACCGCTTATGCCCGAAAAATCTTCAAAATTGTTATTGACCGCGTTGACGAGCTCCAACAGCGTATGTTCCGCCTCTCCTATAATTACAAAGTCGGCGCCTTCTTCCAAATAGCTGTCGTACCTGTCCGTTGCATCCGAGCTGGATACAATAACAGTACACCCGGCCGCCTTTGCGAGCTTGCACATACTAAAGGCAGCTTCGCGCATATTGGTGAGGCACATTTTGGTTAGATAATTAAAGCCATCATCATAAATGACAAAAAACTTCGGGCTGCATTTTTCAAGGGCATCAATCACGTCATCAGGATCAGCCACGAACATGCTGTCAAAAAGAGATGCCCTATAACCATTCTTTCGCATAAAAGCAGCCGCGATCAGCGTGCCCAATGGCGGGTATGGCTGCCCCAGCTGCCATTGCTTGGGATCGAAGCGTAAAAAATACGAATGTGTGAAGAGAATACTCGTTATATCCACCTTGATTTCCTGTATGTCCGAACTTGACTTATTGCTGATTAACCTATATATAAGCTACGTCGGCAATAGCAAAAGGGTTGCTATAAAGAGTCAATTAATCCTGTTTTAGCGCGTCTTTATTTTATAAATATTATAGCTGTTTCTGCAGCTAAAAAAATAGTAATTATGTGTAACCAATGTATCAACAAATTGCCTTAAATCCAGGCTTACATTTTGTTTATAGTCCGGAAACAACGGAACAAGGATCATTTCAGGCTTATTTTGTGAAAGCTCTTTAAAAAACACTCGCCTGGCCATGTCCGTTTGGGTGACATTGAAATAAATAGTTGGCGACAATCGTTCCGAATAAGCCTGCACCTGGGCGCCATAACCTGCCACAAAAACTTTTTCCCCAGCCAGTGTATTGTCCTTTATCCACAAGCCGAGCTGTTTCCGTGAGCCTTCGTCAGGGAGCGGGTAAGGTTCCATACAGGCTGTAGTTATATTCTCCGGCTGTTTAAAAAGCAGCTTTTTTAAGTTAACAATCGGTTCCAGTAATTTCGGAAAAAACATTATCAAAATAATAACTACGGTATGCTTAACCGGTATTTTGTAAACATTAATAAGGTGTGCGACAGCGAAGGCATTTATGATCGACAACGGCGGCAGCATTTCCTTTAGGTGCACATTGGTATATTTTCCGAGAATAGCGATCCCTATAAATTCCATCACGAGCCATAAGACAAACAAATCAACCTTTCTTTTTATAAAAAAATACACAAGTGCAAGAGGATAGAATAATATCAATTCCGTGTAGAAAAATTTGTCGCTGAAATTTTCCAATTTCCACATCAGTGTGTGATCCGTTGTGCTGCCGGGCCCAAAGTTATCTGCCAGTCCATAGGTGAATAGATCGTGAAAACCAATGCCGGCAAAGCCAGCAATCATTAACAGAAACAAAATAGCCAAACATACCCCACCGCAAAATGCCAGGGCGCTCATTTTATTTTTGTAAAAGGAAGCAACCAAAATTGTTACGATGCCAAAAATGGCGGATAAGCGAAACCCAAGCCCCAGGGCGGCAACAATGCCGGACATGAAAAAACCCTTTTTGTCCTTCGCAGTAATGCAGAGATAAAAGGCTATGATCACAAACATGATCTCGTACGTTTCGGTATATGAAACGTACCGCCCGCCCGTGCCGTGCCAGATAAGCGACAAACCATAAAACAAAATGGCAATCTTACCCGCCCGCTCTCCCGAAACATGTTTGGCTACCTTATAAACATAATAGATCCCTACCGATTGAAAAATGGTCCCAAGTATCCTCGGAAACCAGTAGTTTACGCCAAAAAGCGCATCAGATAATCCAAAAACGGCAAACATTAACGGCGACTTATTGTCAGTCCCGCCCGAATAAGGAATAAGATTATGCCTGAACCAGTTACGGCCTATGTAATGCCATATAGCCTCGTCAAATGACAAGCAAAAGCCATCAGTAAGCAATGTAACAAATACTTGCAGCAAGGCAAGTAAAAGAATGATCTGCACCGGGCCTGGCTCCAGGCGTTTGCCTGCTACTTTAATCGCCATGTTTGTACAGGTAACTTAAGCAGTAGCTGCCGGGTTCACCCACGGCGGTAAATTTAGCGAGCATACACATTTCACACAGATGGGGTTTTCATTCATATTGAGGCTTTTGCGAAAT
The DNA here is from genome assembly GCA_028288125.1 of Mucilaginibacter sp. Taxonomy (GTDB): domain Bacteria; phylum Bacteroidota; class Bacteroidia; order Sphingobacteriales; family Sphingobacteriaceae; genus Mucilaginibacter. Next base: position 41,260 of record JAQBOH010000019.1, on the reverse strand, counting down.
CTTATGGTTTCGGCACTGTTTAAGATCGCGCCTAACGACGAATCTTTTATATTCCCTATCGTGTCATGAAAAAAGCATGGGCGTACGCTACCGTCGGCCTCTATTACAGTTGATACCCAGGGCGCATTGCATTTTTTATAGGGAAAAGGATTTAAATTGTAAAATGCCGCGTAATACTGGTAAATATTTTGAATTTTCGCCTGCGATTCGGCAATAAATCCCGAAGCGAAATCAACCTTATTACTTAAAATCCTGGTGATTATCTCCTGCAATTCGGGCAGCTCGCTTTGTGATAACAATATCTCGTTTTGTTTTGGTTCCTCCCAGGCCATTTGCCGGTTAAAGGCATGACTGCTCACATCGGCAGGTAAAAAACTAACCTGGTTGATACCGACCTGCTTTGCTTCACGAATAATCGCCTCCCAATTCCTGAAATTGAGCCGGTGTATAACGGTCCTGGCAGTGATCCTGTAATCAGGGTTAAGATATCGCAGCGCCCCGATGCCTTCTTTCAACTTATTGAATGCTCCGGGAATATTCCTGATCGCATCGTGAAGCGCCTCATCGCCATCCAGCGAAACAATCAGGTCATCTACCCATTCCAATAGCTGCGCCGCGTTTCTTTTTATTGTGAGACCAGTTGTAAGTAAGGTTACTTTTATGTTCAGGCTTTTAATCAGCTCACATAATTTAAAAAAATTGGTATTCAGCAAAGCTTCACCACCCGACATCACAACCTGCTGCGTCCCCATTTTTTTTAATGAATATAATAACCCGGTAATGTCACCTTCGGTGAGTTGCTTAAGATTTTTATTGTCCTTCCATATATCGCACATCACGCAGCGGCAATTACACGCGCTATGCGGCATCAATATCACAATAGGCAACGCAGTGATTTTGCTTGTTTGCAAAGTAAGATAGCGATTAATCGTTTTATGTAATGACTGGCCAAACATGTTTACTAATGCTTTATTGCTATCCAATACAATGGCTCCTTTTTAGTGACTTTATTATATACACTGCGGGGATTTGTCAGCACCTCGTAGTTGAACTCATCGAGTGCGTCTAAAGAATGATGAAAGTAGTAGGCCGCCATTCCGGGGTAGCCCAATGCCAAATAATAATCTTTTGTTCTGATAGCGGCGCCTTTGATCTCGTTGCCTTTATAAAAATGTGTGTCAAGAATATGCACCTCGCCATTTTCTGCCAGGCAGGATAAGGCATTATACAGGATGGCTTTTACCGTGGGGAAATACTGTATCGATGCAGCAAATAAAATGATATCAAATTTTTCGCCTGAAAACTTCTTCGGGTTAAAACTATCCCATCTAAATTCGAGGTTATCTTTTTTAAATAACCGTTTGGCCTGGGTAATCTCTTCGTCGTTGACATCTATCCCGACTACTTTTGAGCCGGCAATTGCCGCGCATTTAGACGACAGCCAACCGTTTCCGCAGCCTATTTCTAAGATTTTTAAAGGCTGATTCTTCTTTTCAAGATATGTTATTAGTCGTTTGGAAGACCGTTTTCTTATTTGCCATTCATCGAAGTAAATATGTGACGCGTCAATGTCCGGCAAAAACATTACCTCGCAATCGGATAATACTCGTTTTTCCCTACGGCGCACATCAATATACAGATCCTCGAAACCCGGATCCAGTAATTGCGCGCTGTCTTCCCTATTATCTTCATCCATATTCACTATTCCGTAATTAAAAGCCCTGTATTTCCGGTTGCCGATATTTCCAAACCTTTTGCAATAGTTTTATTTCATAGGGGTATTTGTAAAGGTTTATTTTATATCGAAATCCTGCAACCATTTGTATCGCTTTCCGCTTTAACACGTTTAAGCGGATATCCGTAACAGTTGGATAAACACCATTCAGCACCGTTTCAAAATCCCTTATCTTATCGATCATTTCAGGTGTCAGCCAAGGTGTAAGCGGATTTTTCCGCATATCGAAGTTTTCCCATGCGGGACTCACCCAATCTTCCAAAACCTGGGGATATTTAAATCCTGCGGCTTGTACCTGCTTATATAACACTGAACCTTCTGTTGGGACGGGACTATAGGTGTACAATACAATTTCAGTCCGGGGATTTACCTGCTTTACCTGTTTTATAAAATCAATTTCAAAATCAATTTGCGCCTGTACTTGCTCAGGAGTGGGCGCCGGCGTACCTAAAACAAAGGAATATTCGGGTATGATATCAAATTTTTTCAGCCGCTCGGCAAACCTGATGATCTGGTCGCCTGTTTGCGTTCCGCCTTTATCCAACTGTTCAAGAATTAAATTATTTCCACTTTCGGCACCGAAGAAAATAATCTTGCATCCCGCCTCCCTGATTAAAGCCAGCGACGAATCTTTAAACTTGTCCATCGTATCAATACGGGCCATGCCCCACCACGACATTTTTTCGGGCTTGATCAGGTTAGCAAACTCCACCGTTCTTTTCTCTGACACAAAAAAGTTATTGTCGTGAAACTCGATGGCATCAGCGCCCCATTTATCTTTGATATATTTTATATCATTATAAACGGTTTGGGCCGATTTGGCTTTCCACCGGGCTTCATAAATAGGTACCACGGCGCAAAACGAACAGGTAAACGGGCATCCTATGCTGGAATGATAAGCCAATGTTTTTTCGCCTAAAAAAGTTTTGCCGAGATATTGCTTTCCTACAGAATAAAATTGATTCAGCTTATTATAGGGCAGCGACGGCAGCGAATCCTGGTCGATAAGGTCTTCTTTGGTGGTTTTTACGATTTCATTTCCTGCCTTATAAATCAGGTTTTTTATAAATTCATACGGTGTATTATTCTCAAGCGCATCGATCAGTTGCGGAAACGCGTGGTCGCCCGGGCCATTGATGATAAAATCGACGTAGCCGGAATCCAGTATCACTTTTGGATGGCTTGATGGAAAATAACCACCCCATATCATCACCGTATGAGGAAACTGTTGTTTAATGGCTTTTACAAGCGGTATGGATTGCCTTAATTGTGGCCCGGGCATTACCGTAAAGCCAAGGTATTTATATTCGCCGGTTTTTAAATACGATTCAATTTTTGCAAGCGGCTCGCTCTCACAATTTCCATCAACCACAACCCACTCGTACTTTCCCTCTATGGCAGCGGCAATATTTAAAATCGAATTCGGAATCCGGTGTTTCGCGGTCGCGCTTTTGGGGTTAAACAGTATTATCTTATTCATAGGGAATTTAAATCAATTGGGTGTTTCAACACAGATACGGTCGTTTACAAATAGCGATGGGTTTTACGCCATCGCTATTAAACCAGTACAATAAACCTAAGCACATAACCACCTGTGCTTTTTTTAAATACGCTGAAGTAAAAGATACGGTTGCCTGCGACGGGAAAAATAATAGAAATGAGCAACCTTTATAATTAATACCCCGTAACCTTTGTTATTACCCTTACAATAGCTTACCGGAACGTGATTAAAACCTTAAAAAGATATTTTACCAAGCATGTGGCCGCCTCGCCGGTTGATGAAAAGGATGTAGTTGAAGCTTACGACCTATGGGCCGCCAACTATGACTCACAACCGGGCAACCTGATGCTTGACCTTGATGAGCTTCTATTTAACAAGTTACTAGGCGATACAGATGTGAAAGACCGGCGCGTTGCCGATATTGGATGCGGTACCGGCAGGCACTGGTCAAAAATTTTTGATCAAAAACCGGTAAGCTTAACAGGATTCGATGTTTCGCCCGGGATGCTTAAAAAGTTAAAGTTCAAATTCCCCGGCGCCAATACTGAAGTAATTACTGATAATTTATTTAATACGACCGAAGATGAAGCCTTCGATGTGATCATCTCTACCTTAACGGTTGCCCATATCGAAAATATTGAAGAAGCACTACTGGCCTGGTGCAGGATATCAGGCAGCAATGCCGACATTATCATCACTGATTTCCACCCGGATATTTTAGCCATTGGCGGCAAAAGAACTTTCAGTCACCAAAACTCCCGTATCGCGGTCCGCAATTTTGTACATTCAACCGCAACGATCAGGGATATGCTTTTAAGGAATAACTTTCACCTGCTTAGCCAGCAGGAATTGCATATCGACGAATCTGTTAAACATTATTACCGGCAGCAGAACGCGCTGGCTGTTTATGAAAAATTTAAAGGGCTTCCTGTAATTTACGGGATGCACTTCAGGAGGCATAATGATCCTCAATAACGTAAAAATGATCGATGAAGCGGAACCCCTTAATATCAGGGTCGTTGACGAAAAAATTGAAAATGTCTCGTCTGCCGATATCCGAAGCTTTACCGGCGATTTGCAATTAACATTTGAAAATGCCGTCGTTTTCCCCGGGATAATTAATTCGCACGATCATTTAGACTTTAACCTGTTTCCGCAATTGGGAAACCGGGTATATAATAATTACACCGAGTGGGGCGCTTATATTCATAGTAATTATAAAGAGGAGATAGCGAGTATAACAAATATCCCTTTTCAATTACGTGCGAAATGGGGCGTTTTTAAAAACCTGCTTTGCGGCGTTACAACCGTGGTAAATCATGGAGATAGATTATCTTTGAAAAACGACCTGATAACCATTTTTGAAGATACACATTGCCTGCATTCGGTACGATTTGAAAAAAACTGGAGGCTCAAGTTAAATAACCCATTTAAAATAAGCCTGCCGGCAGTGGTTCATGTGGGCGAGGGAGATGACTGGCCCGCGTACTGCGAAATAGACCAATTGGTCAGTTGGAATCTGCTGCGAAAAAAATTGATCGGCATACATGCGGTGGCGATGTCGGAAGAACAGGCAAAGAAATTTGAAGCGATCGTTTGGTGCCCGCAATCCAATTATTTTTTATTAAATAAAACATCCCGGCTGGATCTTTTAAAAGATCATACTAAAATATTATTCGGGACCGACTCCACCTTAACAAGCACCTGGGATATTTGGGAACATTTAGCTTTGGCAAGAGAAACCCGCCTGATCAGCGACAAATCGCTCTATCATACCCTAAATCAAAACGCGGCGTCTACGTGGGGATTAAATTGCGGTGATATTTCGGCCGGAAAAGACGCCGACATTGTTGTGGCCAAAATAAAGCAGGACAAAGCCGGTTTTGATTCCTTTTTTGGTCTTGGCCCGTCAGAAATTTTGCTGGTTATCCACAAGGGAAATATCCGGCTGTTTGATGAAGATGTGTTACCGCAATTAAATAATATTGACGTAAACAATTTCAGCAAAGTTTACATAAACGGAGCCTGCAAATATGTGCAGGGCAATTTGCCGGCGCTGATGGAAAGCATCCAAAAATATAATCCGGCTGTTAATTTTCCGGTAGGTTTAACCAGGCAAAATTAATAAGGCTATTGATCAACACTGTCACAAACAAAGAACACATCCCGACTGGATTGAGACACTTATATGCGAATAAAATATTAGTAAGATGAATTCACCGATCAAAAAAATATTTTTTAACAATACCGATATAAAGACTTTTTTTATCACGCGGCTATCTGACAACGAAATAGAGGAAGAAGTGTTTTTAGAACATGGCAAGCGGCAAATTGACATAACCAGTAATCACGGCATGATATGCCTTGATCCGTTTTGTGTTGCCGTTTGGCTGCCTGCCGATCATGCAAATTTGCCTGGCTTGGGAAAACCGAATTTAAACTTTTTCAAAGGCCACAGGCTTAATGCATCGATCGAGGTATCGATAATTGAAAAAATACCGACCGCGCAGGGTGCATTATTATTGTATAGAATAGAAAATATAAAAAACTACCAGCTAAGCGCATTACACCGGCTGGTACTTTTTGCCTACTTTCTGCGGTCAAAAGCCAACACCTATTATAGCCGTAAAGTTATCAGCGCGCTTTATTCCTATCCCAGAAAGATTATTATCGTATCGTACAGGGATGATACATATTACAATATATTCCCGATGGATATTCAAGGGTTTATTGAACAGGAGAACATGTACATATTGGGGTTGCGTACAACCAATGTAACCTTAAATAAAATACTGGAAGCAAAAAAAGTAGTGATCTGCGATACGGATGCGGTTGACATAAATACTGTTTATAACTTAGGTAAGCATTCAAGCAGCGCCCCGACACCAAAAGACAAACTTCCGTTTGGTACAAGTGAGAGTGAGCTGTTTGGTTTCCCGGTTCCTGATTTTACCGGTTCGTATAAGGAGATAGAAATTATATACCATAAAAAAATGGGTTATCACATGCTGATGGTTGGTAAAGTTGTAAATTCAAAAAAAATAAAACATAAAACTTCATCTCTTTACCATGTTGGGTTTTTACAATTTCAAAAAAGCAACTATCAGAGTATTGACGGATTGTTTTAAACATCTATATCAAACCCAATGAAATATGCTTTTTTAACCTATAATCATTCATTAGAGGTCGATTCCCCGGAAGGCTGGTATAAAAGAACCAAAGTATATGCAGCTGTTTTATATCATTTAAGTAAAGCGAATACTGTAATTAATATTAAACAAATTAATTACGAGGGCGAATGCCTGCACAATGGTGTTCATTATCATTTCGTCAACTTCGGCAAAAAGAAAACATATTTCCCTGTAAAATTAAACCTGTATGTAAAAAAGATAAAGCCCGACGTGGTATTTGTACAGGGATTGCACAATCCGGCACAGGTAATTCAATTGCGTTTGATATTAGGAAAAGCAACCAAAATTATCGTTCAAAACCATGCGGAACAACCACTTACAGGGACAAAAAAATATTTACAGCTGATGGCCGGCAATTGCATCAATGCCTGTTTATTTGCCTCGCATGCCATGGGGATGGATTGGGTAAAAAAAGGCAACCTTCCCAAACGCCTGAAGATACACGAGGTGATGGAAGTATCATCTGCTTTTTATCCTGTTGAAAAAAAACTGGCGACAGAAAAAACCGGCGTCGCGGGTAATCCTGTTTTTTTATGGGTTGGGCGGTTAAATGAAAATAAGGACCCGTTAAATGTAGCAAAAGCCTTTCTGAAATTCGCAATTATCAACCCGGCGGCACGCCTGTATATGATATATCAAACGGATGAACTGCTTAGCGCGTTAAATGAGCTTTTGGAGGACATAAATAAAAGCCCTATTGTAATGGTAGGCGAAGTTGCACATGATAAATTGCTTTATTGGTTCAATAGTGCAGACTTCATCATTTCGGGATCGCATTATGAAGGAAGCGGAACAGCAATTTGCGAGGCCATGTCATGCGGCTGCATACCCATTGTAACGGACATCCCCGCTTTCAGGGCGATAACAGACAATGGCAATTGCGGACTATTATACGAAGCAGGGAAGGAAGAAGCGTTATTATCGGCGTTATTGCAAACCAATAACCTTAACCTGCCCGAAAAACGAAATAACTCACTGGCATATTTTAACAAACATCTTTCATTTGATGCCATTGCCCAAAAAATTCAGGCCATTGCCGATTCGCTGTAATGCACCAAATTTTTTTGGGGGGAATTATCCATATCTAATTCTTTAACAGCATCATCCAATGCGCCAACAACTGCCTTAATTTGAGATAAACTTAAGTCGTAAAATACCGGCAGCGAAATTTCAGCTTTGTAGTGCCTGTATGTATTCGGGTAATCAGCTATATTATAATTTAATGCTTTATAATAGCTCATCATTGGAACAGGGATAAAATGTACGTTGACAGCTATGCCTTTTAAAACAAGTGTTTCAATTATATTATCGCGTTGGTGTTCGGTCACGTTTTTTATCATTAACGGGTACAAATGATAGCACGACTCTCTTTCGTTATTTTTTAAAGTGGGGATAACTGTCCACTCATATTTTTGCAACAACCGGTTATAGTGGTTTATTATTTTTTTGCGCTTAATTAATGTATCGCGCTCATATCTTTCCAGCTCAACCAGGCCTATTGACGCGGCAATGTCTGTCATATTAAATTTATAGCCGGCCTCAACAATATCATACTTCCATGCACCGGTTTTTGCCCGGACTAATGCGCTTTTAGTTTGGCCGTGATTGGTTTTTATCGATAATGACTTATAAACATCATTGTTATCAAACGGTAAAGGTAAGCTCAGTGATACGGCGCCACCCTCGGCCGTTGTAATATTCTTAACAGCATGAAAGGAAAAAACACTGGCATCTGTAACACTACCCGTCTTTTTGCCTTTATAGGTTGCCCCTATTGAGTGCGCGGCATCAGCAAGTATCAGGATCCTGCCTAATTGCCGCTGATTTGTAGTAACTGGGTTAAACATGTTTATAAATTCTTTCTTCCTGTACCAGGCTATTGATTTGATCGTAGTCGCAAGGCCATCCGCCAAAATCCACCGGCATTATTACCTTAGTGTTTGTTGTAATGGCTTCGCGTATAGCTTCAATACTTATATTAAAATCATCGCCGATGTCAACAAAAACCGGCTTCCCGCCGCAATGTATAATTACATTGGCAGTCGCGCTGTAAGTATATGCAGGCAGTATTACTTCATCCCCTGCTGCAACGCCGAACCATCTTAACATTATTTCTAAACCGGCCGTGGCCGAATTAAGGCATAACGTTGCTTTTGCCCCCGTATATTCCGTGAGGCGTTTCTCAAATAGCTTGGTTTTAGGGCCGGTGGTTATCCAGCCGGACTTTAAGGTATCAACAACTTCATCAATAATCTTCTGATCGATCCTTGGGGGCGAAAACGGTATATTACGCAACATTCTATTATATTTTAACTATACAATTACCTTATAACTAATACTGTAATCAAACAAACAAACTGATAACATTTTTTGCGATTTGTTCAACCGGGTATAACAAAACCGGCCGGTGATCGAGCTTTTTCGCCCGCAGAATTGCTAAAACCTGCTCATACATTTCTTCACTGGTTTTTACTACATAATGGTTTCTGAATTGCTTCTCCATAGGTTTACAAAAAGAAACAACCTGAGCGCCTGCATACAAAGCTTCGGATAAAACGGTGCTAAACCCTTCGTACATTGACGGATGGAGAAATATTTTTGACCGCTGCATTAATCCCAGCACTTCCTGGTGCGTCAGTTCACCGGTGAATGTCAGGTTCTGTTCGAGGTGCAGTGACGCTGCCAGTGCCTTTAATCGTTCCATCTCAGTACCGTTTCCACAGATAACGGCTTTTATGCCCGGGAAAAATTCTCTTAAAAAGCCGATCGTCTCTACAAAAAGGTGGTATTGCTTTAACGGGATTAAGGAGCCTGCTCCTAAAATATCAATATCTCTATGTAACGGGGCGGTTCCAAATGAAGAGACATCTACACCGAACGGTATCACATTAAGCGGTGACACATTATAATTTATTTTAAATTCTGTTGCCAGAAAATCAGACATGGCAATAAGGGAGTCGCCTTTGGGTTTTACCCAGTTAAAATATTTATTACCACTTTTAACATCCTGGCCAACCAGCCAGCAATAATGGCATAACCTAAAGTATTTTGCAAAATAACTGCCAACGAACGCGCACTCGCCAAGCCAAAAACTAAGCAATCCTATCAAGTGACGCGTCTTGTTTAATTTTCTTAATATCACCCACGCCCTTATCCAGGTAGCTAAATGAAAAAGTCCGCCCTTGTTTTTGCCCCCGATGGAGATCACTTTTATCCCATGCCATTGGTACTCGCCTTTTTGAAAGGGGTATTGAAATGCCAGAACAACAACGTCCAGGCCCGGGCATATCTCTTTCAGTCCCTTTACAAAAACCTGCAGGGCAGGTATACACGTGCTGTCGGCTTCATCTTTGGGAAAGCCGGGACTAAGAATAATCAATGTTTCCTGCTTACTTTTCATCCAGCGACAAAATTTTATTACAGAAAGATAAACTGGCTTTATTGTGGGTAATGAAAACGATCATCTTCCCCTGTTGAGCAAGTAATTGCAGTTTTAAAAGAATACAGCGCTCCGATTGATCATCCATTTCGCCAAAAGGTTCGTCCAAAATCAGCAGGTCAAAATCATGGTATAACGCCCGTGCCAGCATGATCCTTTGCCTTTGGCCCCCGCTTATATTTTTCCCGTTTTCTTTTATTATTGTCTCATAGCCGCCGGTATATTTATCTAATAGCTTATCAATGCCGCAAAACGCTACAACCTCGTTTAATTTAGTCTCATCATACTTTTCATCATCCAGGGTTATGTTTTTGATCATAGAATCGTGAATAAAAAAGGGCTGCTGCTTTATATATGATATTCTATTCCAGTACCCCTGCCGGTCGGAGCCCGTGGATGTTTTATCATTCAGCAGTATAACGCCGCAGTCCGGTTCTAAAAAACCAAGTAAGAGATTGACGAGCGTCGTTTTTCCCCTGCCAGACACGCCCGATATCCCGGCAAAATCACCCGGGGTCAGTTCAAAACTGACGTGATTTACAACCGGCTGATCTTTGTATTTAAAGTATACCTGTTTAAATTTTAATGAAGTTATGGGGTGTGAAGACCGAAATCTGTTTGGTTCATTGCCATGTACCGGCAAAAGATCGGTTAATGTAAACTGGTAGGTTTTCATTTGTCCGGTGCAGTTCAATACTTTCACCACGCCAGGGATGATCTTATATGACGCGGCCATAAAAATGCCTATGGTAAGCAAATCAACCGCCGGCATATTTGCCGACCATTTATTGATCACGATAAGTATAAAAAAACCTAATACAGCGAATATCTCGATCAGGCGTGGCGGCAGCGCTTGTAAGGTTTGCTGCGTAGCAATATTTTCATTCAGCTCCTCCTGGTAACCATAATACCTATTGATAAAGAAATCGTTTTTTCCATAAATATTGCTTTCCACATACCCCGATAATGCTTCGTTTAAATGCTGAATAGTTCGTTGGTTTGCCATTTTAATATTGGCACGTAGGTTCTTTAATTTTTTTCGGATGAACCAGGCCAGCGCAACTACCGGCGGCAATAAAACCAAAAACAACAGTAGGAAAAGCGTTGGATGATAAAACAGGATGGCAGCAATGGTAAAAAAGATCAAAATTATTTGAGATATCACCTGCTGGAAATTTGTCAGGATATAATGGCTGAATTCAACAGGCTGGTGGCTGATCCGGCGGACCTGCACAGATGAATCGATGTTTACAAAATGGCTATAATCAGCTGTGAGATAGGATAATGCATTCCGTTTGGATAACCTGGACGCGACGGCATAAAAAAAGTGATGCTGCGACTTCAACCCCCGGAAGGCCATCCAATTTTTCAGGCTGAAAAGGATTAAAAAAACGCCGATAAGGGCTATTGAATCCGGGCTTAAAAGTGCAGCCGGCAGAAAAGTAAGTTTAGCAGCCGGCACATTTTTAGTATAAAAATTTATGATAACGAGCAGCAGTCCCAAAAAAGTTATATCAAGGACGCCTATAGCAAGATCAAAGAGTATCAGCCTGCCGAGCTTTACTTTTTCCCTGCTATTTAAAATAGAAAAAATACCTGATAGAATTTGCTTCAATGGCTTTCAGAGCGTGCTAAAGGTGACAGGGGACCCGTTAATTAACCGATCAGTTTAAAGTACGTGGAAGCAAAGGGAATGGTTGCCTGAAACCGGATTTAGAAAAACCCGAAAGGCGAAAGTAAATGAGCTGTTTATAAAATAGAATATCTCCGGTCCGTATAGAACGAACCGGAGATATTTTTAAACGCGGTTAATTGAAATATCTTCGTGAACCTCAACGGTCTTTTTAGTGATCGTTTCGTTTTGTTCCATAACTACCTTCCAAAAACCTGCCGCTACTAAACCACCCAAAATTGGGGCGACAACAAAGAGCCATAGCTGGTTAAGCGCCTTTCCGCCGGCAAAAATGGCCGGGCCAAGACTTCTTGCCGGGTTTACAGAAGTGCCGGTTATGGGTATAACCACAAGGTGAATTAAAGTAAGCGCTAAGCCGATAGCCAAACCTGCCATCGCCGGATTGGCCCTTTTTGCTGTTGTTCCGTAAATAACTACAAGAAAAAGGAATGTAAATACCGCTTCAGCAATGAACGCAGACTGAGTTGAATATTTACCCAGGTAATCGGCGCCCCAGCCATTTGCGCCCAGGGCATACTCGCCCAAGGTAAAATCCGGCCGCCCTGAGGCGATAAGATATAATAAACCGGAAGCCGCAACGGCCCCGATACACTGCGAAATAACATAACCTATGGTATCTTTAACAGACAACTTGCCTGAAGCAAGCATTGAAATTGAAATAGCAGGATTAATGTGGCATCCCGAAATAGGGCCAATGGTATAAGCCATTACAACTACACTAATGCCAAAGGCCAGGGATATTCCCAATAAGCCAATACCGGAGGGTGGAATATCGGTAGAATTGGCTCCCGCGATAACCGCCGCCCCGCATCCGAATAATACGAGACAAAATGTGCCGACAAGTTCGGCAACATACTTTGTTAGTGGTTTAGTTTCCATAATTTTTTCATTTATGTTAATAATTAATAAATATAACTAACTATTTATCAATTAAAAAGGTTTAAATCGTAAGCTAAATAGATCACGGATTAAACGGGTTATTTTGATTACGCTTATTATTTTCAATGATTTGAAATCTGTGAAAATCACCCAAATCAAAAGATTCAGCGGTCAAAGACATCCTTTAACGCTTGCTTTGCCGCATGATAACCGCACATACCATGTACGCCACCGCCTGGCGGAGTTGATGAAGAGCAAATATATAATCCCTTTGCCGATGTTTTATAAGGCGACCATCGCAAAGCCGGGCGCGTAAAAAGCTGGCCAATGTCGATAACTCCGCCGTTTATATCGCCGCCAATATAGTTGGGATTATATGCTTCTATTTGAGCGGCGTTCATGGTATGCCTTGCAAGAATGATATCCTTAAAACCCGGAGCGAAGCGTTCAACCTGGTTTTCAATGGCGGTTGTCATATCTCTTTCGGAGCCGTTAGGCACATGGCAGTAAGCCCAGGCGGTATGCTTATTCCGGGGCGCACGCGAGGGATCAAACAGGCTTGGCTGTGCAAGCAATGCAAAGGGTTTTTCGGGGTGTACGCCGTTCCAGATCAGCTGCTCGCCTTCAGCTATTTCTGCAAATGAATTGCCAATATGAATAGTTCCGGCCTGCTTACAGTTTTGCGCCTTAAATGGGATTGGCGTATCAAGCGCCCAATCTATCTTGAAAACGCCCATGCCGTAACGGTAACGTTCCAGCTGCCATTTATAGAGTGATGAAAACTTATGGCCCGCTATCTGCAGCAGTTGCCGCGGCGTTACATCAAATAATACGGTATGCGCTGATGGAAGCTGTTTCAATGAAGTAACATATACATTGGTTTCGACCTTGCCGCCAATTGAAATAAAATAAGATGTCAATGCACCAGCGATTCGGCCCGAACCGCCTTTGGGTATTGGCCATCCCTTTAAATGGCCCGAAGCAAGCAACACAAGTGCTATTGCCGAAGTAACTATATTGGTTAAAGGCTGTATTGAATGCGCCGCCATGCCTGCAAAAAAGGCTTTTGCTTCGGGTGTTTTAAACCGTTTGGACAAGTAGCTTGCAGAGGTTAATGCCTTCCATCCAAACCCGGCCATAGCCATGGGATGTTTTGGGAGATGCAACGGCGCCAAAATGTCGTCCGCCATCAACGGCCAATCGTTCACTACCGGGCTTATTAATTGGATATAGGCCCGTTCATCAGCGCCCAGTAAACCGGCTGTTTCGTTAACGTTGCCTTTTAGTAAGGCGGCTGTTCCGTTATCGAAAGGATGTGCAGCGGCTATTTCGGGGTAGATATATTCAAGTCCGAATTTATTTAGTGGAAGCTGCGTAAAAAACGGCGATGCCGCGGCAAGCGGGTGTATTGCCGAACAGATATCATGAGTATAGCCAGGCAACGTAAGCTCTGCTGAACGCAGGCCCCCGCCGATAGTCTCTTTGCCCTCAAGCAATAATACCGATAGCCCGTTTTGCTGCAATAAAATAGCGGCGGCTAAACCATTCGGGCCCGAGCCGACCACTATTGCATCATAATCGCGCTTTTCAGGCATTTAAAAATCGGAATACGCGGTTGGATGCAGAAAGAAAATATCAGCTTTCGAAACGTTATGCTGGTATTCGGGCTTTGCCGACAATGCTTTCCATTCGGGGTCGTTCGAAAAAATATTCCAATGTGCATCCCTGTCCTGCCGGTTATTAAAGGTAGTCATGTACATTAAATTCGGCTGGTGGCTGCCCGCCAATACTTCAGCATAAAACACCGCGTTAAAGCCAAGTCGTTTAAACAGCGCTACCTCGTCGCCAATGTTAAACATGCGCACTTTATTCGCGTTATATTTTTCAGTCGCGCTTTCATAGCTGCGCAGTTCATAAACACGGTCGGTTTTACTAGCAGAAAGATTCGGAACTGCCGGCGCGGGCATTTTTGGAAATGCGCGCAGAACGATTGTTTCCATTCGTGTGTACGGGACAGCTTTGTAATCAGCATCGATATATTCAGCGCCATTAGATAAATATTGCTGATCATCCAAAAGCTTCTGGCCTGCATTTTCTAACTGACTCCAGGTGCTGAAAGGAGTCAGCACATAAACCCGCCGGTCAGCGGTGTCCCGGTCAACCGGTTTGAATACTCCTATATGCTGGATACCCATTTTGTGCATGGCCGGCAGGTACGCGTTTTGCAGATAATTATCCAGCCGGTCTTCCTGCTGTTGTGTTTTTAAATGATAAATTTTTAGCTGGTAATAAAAATTTTCAGCCGCGCTGGCGCTTATAGCAGCAGAAATGACAAATAAAAAAGCTAAAGAGCAGAGGAGGGATTTAAATAACGGTTTCATAAAATCAAAGGTTGATAAACCGTAAATTTACTTTTTTCTTTAGTTACTATGAATTAATAACAATGATTTTACATCACTACCAGTAAAATCGGGGCTGGGGTTATATTCGCTCCTTTGTTAAATTCGTATTTACATGGTTTCCCCATGTTTCCAAAATATCTGTGATGTCAATTATTCTCATAGGCTTACTCAAATAGCCATTCATCCCTGCCGCTAAACATACTTCTTTATCTTCCGGCATCGCGTTAGCAGTCATAGCTATAATTACCGGCTGATCGTGCATATGTTCACGAATAAAGCGGGTTGCTTCAAGGCCGTCCATTTCGGGCATCTGTACATCCATAAATATAATGTCGTACTTTTTACCCACCATCGCGTTCAGCGCTTCGTGACCGTTTTCGACAACGTCAGGCACATATCCCATTTTAGTAAATATATGGCTGGCAAGCTTTTGGTTCACAATGTTGTCCTCGGCTATTAAAATATCCATCGGAAACTCTTTTGCAAAGTCCAGTGAAAACTGCGATTTAGCAGGCTGGGGAGTTTTAACCGGGCTTTCTTTTGATTTCAGCTGTTCAGCAATATGCTTATATAACACCTGGTTCCTGGCGGGTTTGGTTAATACAGCGTTGAACAAATGCGCCTCCCTTCTGCTTTCCTCATTACCCATTGAGCTTAACAGGATCAGTGGCAACAGCGGATGGCTCTCCCGGATCCTCCTGGCCAGCTGTACCCCGTCCATTACAGGCATGTTCATATCAGATATAACCAGGTCAACCACCTCGTTTGATAAAAGTATCTCTAACGCCCGTGGTCCTGATTCAGCCATGAGCGGAATAAAGTTCCATTGAATAAGCTGGTTTTCGAGAATATCTCTGTTGGTTGCGTTATCGTCCACAACCAAAATATGTTTTCCTTTGAGTTCCGCAGCATTCAGATATACATAGTTACGCTGTGATTTTAGCCCTATTTTGGATTTTATAGTAAAAGAAAAAATTGTTCCCACACCTACCTTGCTTTCAACATTTATTTCGCCGCCCATCATGCTAATGAGTTTTTCACTTATTACAAGGCCAAGGCCCGATCCCCCATATTTTCGCGTTGTACTTGAGTCAACCTGCGAAAAAGCTTTAAAAAGCTTATCCAATTTATCAGCCGGTATACCGATGCCTGTGTCACGGACACTAAATTCCAGGGTCAAGTCTTCATTGTTCTGTTCAGCGATCTTTACGCCAATGAATACTTCACCTTTATTGGTAAATTTTATAGCATTGCTTACCAAATTGATCAGTATCTGCCTTAACCGTAATGGGTCGCTTATAATTTGTGATGGTAAGTTATGGTCTATCTGGTATACAAGGTCTATTTTGGATGCCTTTCCCGCAAAGACGTCTAATACGCCTTCTATGGAATCTCTCAGGTCAAAATCTTGTGCTTCAATGTCCATACTGCCCGATTCTATTTTTGAAAAATCGAGCACATCGTTAATTACGCCCAGTAACGCGTCGCCGCAGCTTTTGATCGTTTCCACATATTCTTCCTGTTCGGGGGTAAGCGATGTGTCAGATAATAATTCCGACATGCCGATAACGCCATTCATTGGCGTGCGAATCTCGTGACTCATAGTGGCCAGAAAAATACTTTTAGCCTTATTTGCCGTTTCAGCTTCTTCGCGGGCTTTCTCTGCTGCTTTACGCGATTCTTGCTCATTAATTGTCATTTTTGACAGGCTTTCGGTGCGTTCCTCAACAAGTTTTTCGAGTATTAGCTGTCGCGATTTAATGAGGCGGATACGCATTTTATAGAAGTAATATAAACCCGCAATTAAACATAAGGGAGCCAATATTTTACACCACCAGGTTAACCAAAACGGAGGAATAATAGTAATCTTCAAGTTAGACGTTACCGGCGACCACGCGCCGGCGTTGTTTTGATATTTTAATTTAAACGTATAAGTTCCGGGAGGAATATTGGTATACGAAGCCGAATTTCTGCCACCTACATAATTCCAGTCTTTCTCAAAACCTTCTAATAAGTAGGCATAATTCTTTTTACTTGATGCCGTGTAATCCAAAGCGGCATATTCTATCGAAATTGCCGACTGGTTATATGACAACGTAACTGCCCTGGTATCTGAAATATCCTGTTTCAGTGCCGAGGGATCATTACTGTTTTTATCAATCTGAAGCGGTTTATTAAATACCTGAAAAGAAGTGATAATTAATGGGGAGAAGCCCCCGGATTTTAAAATCTGTCCTGGTGTGAATACGTTGAAGCCGTTTACCCCGCCAAAATATAATTTACTATCCCTGCCTTTAAAAGATGAATGAGGTTTAAACTCCTCATCCTGCAGGCCATCTTCAACAGTATAATTTTTAAAGGTGTGTGTAATTGGGTTATAAGATGATAGCCCGCTATTAGTGCTTATCCACATTTTGCCATGCTTATCTTCTTCCGCCGCATAAACAACATCGCTTGGCAAACCTTCTCTTTTTGTAAAAATGGTAAACCGGCGGGTTTGCGGATCAAACAGATCAAGCCCGGCCAGTGTACTTAACCACAGTTTTCCGTTATGATCCTCAACAATATCCGTTATAGTATTATTGCTCAGGCTATTCCCGGCAGTTTCATGTTGAAAACGGGTAAATGTATTCGTTTTACGATCCATTAAGTTAAGCCCGCCATCGTATGTACCCACCCATAAATTTCCTTTATGATCTTCTAATAACGAATATATCCTGTCACTGCTTAAACTTTTGGGATCATGAATATTAAATCTGAAGGTTTTAAATGTATTGGTTTGCTTATCGTATACATCCAGCCCGGCATTGTACGTGCCAATCCAGGTCTTTTTGTCTTTCGTATGGATCAGCGCATAAATGTTATTTCCGCTTAAGCTTTTTGGATTAGCAGGGTCATGTTTGAAGTTGGTAAATACATGTGTTTTGGGATTTAAAACGCTAATGCCATCGGCCCATGTGCCTAACCAAAAGTTGCCATAACTATCCTGATCGATGGTTAGCACATAATTACCCGTAATGCCGTTGCCATGCCGCGGTTTCCGGTAATGTACAACGGTTCCTGCCCGGTGGTCAAACATATCAAGCCCGCCGCCGTCGGTACCAACCCACAAATTTTTTGAGGCATCCTCATACAGATCGAGTACAAAATTATTGGACAAACTATTCGTTGACGAATTATGCCTGTAGTGCGTAAAACTTTTGGTGCTTCTTTTAAAAAGGTTAACACCCCCGCTAAACGCCCCTAACCACATGTTATCAAACCTGTCTCTGCAAAGCGCGTAAATTGAATTTCCGGTGATACTGCTTTTATCAATATCATCATGCAGAGAATTGGTGAAATTGCCGTTTTGAACATCCAATATGCTTACTCCCCCATTTTCGGTGCCGATCCACAAATTACCGCTTTCATCCATATTGAGGCAATAAATAGTGTTGCTTGACAGACTATTGGCCGATTTTTCATCATGTTTATAATTGCGGAAAGTACCTTTTCCAGGATCAAATAAATTAAGGCCGCTATCCTGGGTACCTATCCATATCTTATGGCTATGATCCTCAAAAAGGCATAGTATATTATCCCCTGAAATACTGCGGGCATCGCCTTCCTTATGCCGAAATTTTAAAAACGTATTGGTTTGGCGATTAAAAAGATTTAATCCCCCGGCTTCTGTACCGGCCCATAAATTATGCCTTGAATCTTCAAATACCGTCCTGACGTTATTGTCGCTGATACTGGTTATATCGGATGCGGAATGGGTATAATGGCGGAAAGTATTTTTCTTTAGGTTAAGGCAGTCGAGCCCGCCTTTTTGAGTGGCAACCCATAGATTACCAAACGAGTCGAGCGCAAGCCTGTTTACGGCGTTATTGGAAATAGTATTGGTGTTGTGCTCATTATGCAGGTAACGGATAAATTGGCCGGTTTTTCGTTCGTATTTATTTAATCCTTCAAGCGTTGCCACCCATATATTTCCGTCGTGGTCTTCAAGAAGATCGGCAATCTGGTTATTACTTATCGTGTTATTATCCTGGAAGCTATGATTATAAATTGTAAATTTATACCCGTCGTATTTATTTAGGCCATTCCGCGACCCTATCCACATAAACCCACGGCTATCCTGTATAATACAGTTAACATTTATTTGGGCTAAACCCTCGGCAGTCCCTAAATGCTCAAATTTGAGGCTTTGGCTTTGAGAAAAGCCCGCCATGGCGCCAAACAGCAAAAACATGAATAAACAATATTGATAAACACGCACAATTATGTGGTTTTTATCATCAGGCAATTGAAGCATATATATCCGGTAAGCATAATTAACATTATACGGAACTGCTATTCACAAAGTTCAAATAAGTAAAAATAATTAAGGCGGATTTACAAATATTTCAAGAAATTAAAGCAATAACAATACTTAAAGTTAAAATATTTAATATTGTTTTAATATATCATATAACAGCGAAGTTTATTGCTGCCACTTGCTGTCTAACAATTTCATAAAATATCCGCCGACTACGCTCCGGGCCTGGAAACCCACTTGTTTGCCGTCGGTAGTTTCATGCCAGTCGCTAAGCGGAACGTGCGAAGAGGTTTCGGTGGCGTACTTATAAACCGGGTTGCTTAATGTCTGAAAATCATTTTGATTATCGGCCAGGGTAGCCGTCCATAAGATCCAATCGGATTTGGTATATGTTTTACGGCTGTCTAATGGCAGCCCGAAGGGATTTTGCTTTGTCAAATAATAGTTTACTTCTGTTTTGTAAACTTTGGCCGGAAATAAATTCAATTTCAAAACTTTATCCCAAACCAGGTTATATTTCTGGCTCCAGGTGTCCGGGCGTTCAAAAACCAATGAATAATGATCACCGGCATCTGCCATTTTCATCCATTTGGCAACCATAGCTTTGGCAATTTCCCTGTACTTTACGGCAACCGACCGGTAGCCTAGTTCATCGGCTAACGCAGCATAAGCGCCGATGGCTACAATGGCTTTGATCGATAAATTGGCGTTGCGGGCCAGGTGGCCTGCAAAATCATCGGTGCATAGTTGTGAGCTTGGGTCAAACCCGGCCTTATCCAGGAAGTCGACCCAGGTGCTCAATGTTTTCCAGTGGCGGCGGGCATAACGGGCATTTCCTTCGGCTTTGGCTATCGCGGCTGTAAGAATGATCATATTCCCGGATTCTTCAACAGGCATGTTTGCCGGGTAAGTTTGCCCGTTTGCCATTGGGTAAGTACCCAGGTCATGCGCCGCGAACTTGTTTTCCCACATCCTGCTTTCGCAATAGTGGTATATGCCATTCAGCATTCCCTGCAGCAACCGGGGATTATATAACAGGTATAGCGGCGCCGACGGGTAAGTTACATCCACCGTATTGATTGATCCGTTGCTGAAGTTTTCTTTAGACAGGAACAATATTTCGCCTTTCGGGCTTTTTACAAGCTGGTGTGCAGCTATACTTTCGCGATAAGCTAAAACGCATAAATACCCGTAGTTTTTGCCGCCAGCTTTCACCGCGTCGTTATACATGGCCTTATTAAACTTGTCGCATTTTTGCATGACGGACGTGTACCCCGCTGCCGCCTTACTTAATTCGTTTTCAATCGTTGCCTTGCGGTTTAACTTCCACCACGGTTTTAAATTTCGTTTGAAATATTGAACAGAATAGAGATCATCATAACCCAGTTCAATAAATTTTTCCTTTGCTCCCGCGCCAACATTGCCAAAATTTAAAACGGTGTTCAATGCCAGTTGCTTGCCTTGTTTTGGTGCAGGCCCCTGCTTATTGTCTATAAACGAATTAGCGGCGTTAACCTGTGTTGAAATATATTGATTCGCGCCGGATGATTTTGGCGCAGCTACATATACATACCCCCAGTCGATACGCAAATCGTCGCCCTTTTTTTGCAGTACCGGCTGCTCAACCGTGCCTGCTTTTAAAATGGATAATACTGGTGTAGCATACTTTTGAGTGATTACCGGCTGCAGGGGATTATTAACCGCAAGTGTGGTTGACGTACTAAAAAACACCTGTACGCTATGGTTCCGGCCATCGTTTGCCCTTACTACATACGAAATATAGGAAACAGGACGGGAAAAGATATTTAAATCATTCATCAATAGCGGCGAGGTAAATATCACCGCAAGATCGATACCAACGCATTCAAAATTGTAAATGGTTTGCGTGGCGTTGATATCAACGCTTTTTTGCCTGGCCAGTAATACCGGACCGGCCTTAGCTTTAACCTCATCAACCAGTCCCGCGTCGAGCCAGGCGCCGCCGGCCGTATTTGCGCAATGTATGGCCAGCACATTTTCGCCTTTCTTCAGCTTGTTTTTAAATTTATCCTTCAACGATACCAGCTTAAAATCGCTAACCCAGCCCTCAAAATTGTAAACCTCTTTTCCATTCAGGTAAACTTCTACGTTATCGTCATGAAATATCTTTAAAACCAGCTTATCAATATTCAGGTCGTTAATAGTAAAAGTGCGGCGTACCCATATATTTTTGCTTGTCCACAATGTTTTCGCTTTCGTTTTATCGTCCGAAAATGGCGCGGTCCCTGTTTTCCAGTTACTGTCATTGTAAGGCAGATCTGTCCAGTTCCCTGTCGGCCCGGTTTCGGTATATTTGCATTGATAAGGCTTTTCATCGGCAGCGGGCAAAATAGTTTTGTATTCCTTTGGCTCCTTGCCCATAAAACGATAAGCGGTACCATCTACCTTGATCAATCCAAGCAGTGATTGATCTTTACCCGTCCAGTGCTTAGTTGTTGAGGCGTTTAAGTCGTTAGTAAATGACCATATACTGAAATAGGTATTATGTGTGATCAAAGGATATGCCGGCGCTTTTTTATCCTGCGCGGAAGCAATACTGCACAGCAGCGAGAAGATTGTTATTAAATAATATCCTTTCTTCATGGGTACAGATCATGGTTCATGGTTAGTTCGCGGTTGATTTTCCGGGAGGGTTTCCGGCTATGAACCATGAACTAGTCACTATGAAATAACTATATTTCCCTTATCCAAATATTGCGGAAACTAAGCGGTTTGCTTTTATCGCCATGAGCCTGCAATTTAATAGGCGATGCGCCATGTTTTTGATAAACGGGTTTACCGATGTACAAAGTTGGCCCAAAAAGCTCAAAACCATTTTCAACTACTACACCGTTGAAAAAGACAGTGGCTTTCGCCGGGGTTTTAACCGAGCCGTCCTCGTTAAATGCCGGCGCTGTCCAAACCACATCATAGGTTTGCCATTCGCCGGGTTTCTTGCCCGGGTTGGCTAAAGGTATTGCCTGCTTGTAAAGGCTGCCTGCCATCCCGTTAACGTAGGTTTTATTGTTGTATGAATCCAGCACCTGCAGTTCATACCCGGCATCGCCTTTTCCAAGCGAAGCTAAAAATATACCGCTGTTGCCGCGGCCCTGGCCCGAGCCTTCAATGTCTGCCGGTACGCGCCATTCTATATGCAGCTGGTAGTTGGTAAATGTGCGTTTGGTTTCAATATTACCATAGTTTTTATTTACGGTTAAAATACCATCGTGCACATCCCATTTTGCAGGCGACTTGTCATTGTTTTGTACCCATTCGTCCAAATTTTTCCCATCAAATAATATGATGGCGTCAGAAGGCGCGTCGCCGCAGGTTTTGCCCGGCGTTACTACCTTAGGGATAGGGGTCCATGTTTCTGTATCTTCAGGCTTTGCTGTTTGCGCATTTGCCATAAAAAAGCTTCCCGCGAATAATGCGGTTAATAATATTGGATATTTCATGTTTCGGTTTATTAAGTTATTTAATTAATTAAGTGAGCGGTTATATCATCCGGATTAATAATACCTCCTATACATGCAAAACGTTTTTACAATAAGCGGCGCTTTCGGCAATGCTTATATACGGGTCGATATTGATATAATTTTCCTGCTCTACAATAAAATGTTTAAGTCCGGCGGTTTTCGCATGGCTTAAAATGGATTTAAAATCAATATCTCCTTTGCCTATTTCGGTGTTTAAATTCGGGTTGGTTTTATCCCTGTCTTTTATGTGGCATAAGGCAAAGCGGCCGGGGTGCTGTCCGAACAATTTAACCGGATCCTGTCCTGCGCGCACCACCCAGTAAATATCCATTTCCATATGCACCAATGCGGGGTCTGTATTTTTCAAAAGCACATCGTAAAATGTAGTACCCTCAACCGGCTTCCATTCAAAGTTGTGGTTATGATAGCCCAATTTTAAACCTGACTTTTTGCATATTTCGGCAGCTTTGTTCATTTTTTCGGCAACCTCTTTAAACTGATCGGCGCTTTTTAAAACTTCCCCGTTTATCGATGGCACAATAACATAAGCCATGCCTGTGGTGTTGGCTGCCTCAATATACGATTCAAGATCATCCGTTTTGCCGTGAACAAAATATTGGTCCATACCGAAGTGTCCGCTTGGGGTTGACAGGCCATTTTCTTTTAGTAAGCCACTGAATTCTTTGGCTGTTAGACCCCAAAAGCCATGTTGCTTTGAATAACCGAAGGGTTCAACCTCCTTATATCCCGCGGCGGCAACTTTTGCAATTACGCCTTTTACATCTTTTGGTAGCTGGTCGCGCAAGCTATATAGCTGCAAACCAACGGTTTTACTTGTTTTTGCTGAAAGCAGTTCGGGCGCGATCATGATTCCTGCTGAAATTAGTCCGGCTTGTGTTAAAAATTTTCTTCTGGTTGTCATAGGTGTGTTTATTGGTTCATTAGTTCATTAGGCGCTTCAATCTTGGCTCTTGGCTCTATCAGACGTCGCAAATATGAATTGCCTTTCTCAGTGAAGCTATTTTATCTGTCTGTTTTGGCACAAATTCCTGGCCTACATATCCTTTAAACCCTGTAGCTGCAATGGCGCGCATCACGGCCGGGTAGTATAGTTCCTGTGTATCGTCAATCTCATGCCTGCCGGGTATGCCGCCGGTATGATAATGGGCGATGTAATGGTGATAGTCGGTTATATTCCTGATAATATCACCTTCCATTATCTGCATATGGTAAATATCAAACAGCAACTTAAAGTTTTCGGAATTTATTCTTTTTGCCAACTCAACACCCCATTCAACGTTGTTGCACTGGTAATCCTTGTGGTCTATTTTGCTGTTCAGCAATTCCATGCACAATACTACCTTATACTTTTCGGCTAAGGCGATCAACGGCCTCAATCCTTCAACGCAGTTATTCCATCCTGTTTCATTGTCTTTTCCGCGACGACTGCCACTAAAGCAGATAAGGTTGGTGTAACCATTTTTAGCAACCAGGGGAATCATTTCCGAATAGTTTTTTTGAAGGGTAGTATGAAACTGCTTATCGTTAAAACCGTCGGTCAGGTTAATTTCAGCACCGTTACACATAGGTGAATGCATGCCGTGCTTTTGCAGTACGGGCCAGTCCTTTGGGCCGCAAAGGTCAACGCCTGTTATGCCCATTTCTTTTGATATCCCGCAGAGTTGGTCTAATGTTAGCTCATGATAGCACCAGGGAGAAACAGAATGATTAATATTGCCCCTGAGCTTGTCTGAAAGCCTTTCCACTTGCTCTTCTTTTTTAAATGATGTTAAGATACCGGCTGTGGTGATCGCCGCCGTACCGGCCACGATATTCCTGATTGCCGATCTCCGGCTTTGTTTTTCTGCCATAATTGGTTTCTGGTTATATTTCTACGTGTGCCGAAGGCTCTTCAATATCTAACCCAGGCTGTGTTTCGGTATGGTCTCTATCGTGAAACAACAGTAAAAACAATATTAACACTACAGCCGCTATGCCACCCGGTATCAGCCATATACTCTGCCAATTGTGCGAGGTTGCCGAAGTTTTCCAATGATCAACAATAGGGCCCGAAAGATAATATCCTATCAGCATTCCGACGCCATACGTGGCCAGCGTAATAAATCCCTGGGCCGAGCTTTTGAAGCGTTCGCCAGCGAGGTTCTCGGTATATATCTGGCCGGTAACAAAAAAGAAATCATAACAAATGCCATGGATCACAATGCCCGCTATCAGCATCCAGTAATTACTTCCTGTATCGCCGTAGGCAAAAAACACATAGCGCAGCGCCCAGGCCAGCATACCAAAAGCCAGCATTTTTTTAACGCCAAGGCGCACAAAAAACAAAGGCATCAGTGCCATAAAAAACAATTCGGAATACTGCCCAAGCGTTTGTATGCCGGCAGCCTTTTTCATACCGATCTCGTTCAAAAACGGGTTAGTGAAATTATAATAAAAAGCAAGCGGGATACAGATTGCGACCGAGGCAAGGAAAAATACGAGATAGGCCCTTTTTTTTAATAAACCAATGGCATCAAGCCCGATGATCTCGCCAAATGTAATCTTCTGGCCTTTCTTTGCGGGTGGGGTGTCTGGGAGGGTAAAGCTAAAAAGCCCCAATATAAGCGAGGCTATCGCGGCCATTCTGAACGTTAATACCAGCGAGCCCTTATGCTCCCAATCCAGCCATGCGATAATGGTTCCGGCCACGATCCATCCTATTGTGCCAAAAACGCGTATGTACGGAAATTCTTTGTTTGGGTTTTTTAGTTGCTTGAATGAAACAGAATTAACCAATGCCAGCGTGGGCATATAGATGATCATGTAAAAGAGAATATTGGGATAAAATTTATCAAAATTCTCAACCGTGGTTGCATAGTACAATGAAGCAGCACCCAGCAGATGTAAAACAGCCAGTATTTTTTGTGCCGCGAAATAGCGGTCGGCAATCAAGCCGATGATAAACGGGGCCAGTATTGCACCCAGGGCCTGCGTGGCATAGGCGCCGGCATTTTGTACACCTGTTGCATGCAGCGTGACCGTTAAATACGTTCCCATCGTTACAAACCATGCCCCCCAGATAAAAAATTCGAGGAACATCATTGCAGAAAGTTTTACCCGGATGGCTGCGGTCATGATTGCTGGTTAAGTGACCTATTTTTTTAGTGACAGAACATATTTAACCATCTCTTTGGCATCGCTTTGAGAAATGGTTGGATGCGCCGTCATCGGAACATCGCCCCAGTTGCCTTTACCACCCCTGATCACTTTATTTGCCAGGGTATCAATATTAGCTTCGGTGGCTGGGTATTTAGCGGCAACATCCTGGTAAGCAGGGCCGATCACTTTAACATCTACCTTGTGGCAGGTTAAGCAGTCATTTGCGGCAAGCAATTTGGCGCCTGGTGAAGTTGCCCCCGATGGTTCGTTACCGGTTTTATTGACATTGGTATCGGCACTTGATTCCGACTGTTTAGCTGTTTGATTGGCGGCATTTGTGCTATCTGCGGTGCCGGTTTTAGTACCGCCTCCGCAAGCGGATATCACCGCGCTTATACATAGAACTGCAAAAACTTTTTTCATTGAATAAATTATTTGATGTAAGGATGTTTAAAATTACAATTTATTTGAACTACAATGCTAAACGGCTACTGTTTTTAAAGGCGCCGTTTTATTTTTCGAACGCATATAGATAACCAATCCGCCGAAAGCCACTATTAAAACAATAGGTATAATCAATGTGGTTTGCAAAACCTTCTGGCCTGCCTGCGCGTTGCTTCCGCCCGCTTCCAGAACGACCCTGTCGTAATATCTTCCCATAAAAATGGTGTAAACAGAAACGGCAAACATGCCTGCACCGCCCATCAGGTTAAGACCGATAGCGCCGGTGTCGGGCAAATTGGTATTAACAAAACCAAGCATGGTCGGCCAGAAATAACATACGCCCATTCCGAATATGATGGCGGCAAAGAAAACGGCATCCCCGGTTAAAGTGCTGAGCAAATAGATTCCTGTTGCAGCCAAAATTGTTGATATCAGTAACAATACCTGCGGCGAAAACAGTTTTAACACGGGCCGGGCAAAAGCGCGGCCGATAACCATTACACCGGTGTCTAAAGTTAATATCAATATGGCATTTTGGGTTACATTTTTTAACAATACGTCAATCCACTGGCCGGTAAACAACTCGGTTATAGCCGTTCCGAACATACAGATGAACATGAAAATAAACAAGGGGTTCCAAAGGGCTTTGTACATCCCTGCCGTTGAAACACCCGATGCGACACGTTCGGTAACCGGAAAATCGAGCTTTGAGAATAAGTAGCCGTAAATAACGGTCGGCAATAGCATGATCCCAACCTGTATTTGCCAACCCAGTCCGATCTTATTTAATAATAATACGATCAACGTACCTATTACTATACCGCCAGGGAACCATAAGTGAAAGTGATTAAGTTTAGTGGTTTTATTATCGGGATATAAAGCGGTTACCAAAGGATTGCATGCCGCTTCAACCGTACCGTTTGCAAGACCTATCAGTAAGGTTGAAATATAAAGCGTCCAGAAACCTTGCGCAAAAATCGTCAATAAAATACCTGCAAGGTGAAATATAAAAGCCAATACAAGTAAGCGTTTCATGCCGATGATATCAACAATAAACCCGCCGATCACTACCGCGATAGGGAAACCATAAAATGCAGTTGCAGTTATGGAGGCCAGCTGTGATTTATCCAACTGGAAATCGGTCCCAAGTTTATTCAGGATACCCGCGCGAATACCGAAAGATAGCGATGTTACCAATAGGGACAAGCAGCTGGCCCTAAAAAGTTGATTACGGTTAATGGATTGCATTTAGTTTAAATTTAGGTTTTAAAATAGCGAATTAATTGGTTTATTTAATTTTAGTCTTCTCAATCGATGCCAAGTGTCTTCCTGTTAAACGCGTCGTCTGAGCCTGAGGCGGCGAAATCGTCAAATGCCCTTTCGGTGACCCTTATAATATGATCTTTTATAAACTCAGCACCTTCCCGTGCGCCATCTTCGGGATGTTTAAGCGCGCACTCCCATTCCAGTACTGCCCACCCTTTATAATCATATTGAGTTAATTTACTAAAAATACTCTTGAAATCGACCTGTCCGTCGCCCAATGAGCGGAAACGTCCCGCGCGGTCGATCCAGTTCTGGTAACCGCCATAAACACCTTGTTTCCCGGTTGGGTTAAATTCGGCATCCTTTACGTGAAACATTTTTATACGCTCGTGGTAATTGTCGATATATTCGAGGTAATCCAGGCATTGTAAAACAAAGTGTGAAGGGTCGTACAGTAAACACGCCCGTTTATGATTGTTTACTTTTTCAAGAAACATTTCATAGGTGATACCGTCATGCAGGTCTTCGCCCGGGTGCACTTCAAAACACAAATCAATACCGCAATCCTCGTATACATTTAATATCGGCTCCCAGCGTTTTGCCAGTTCGGTAAAGGCGGTGTCAACTATTCCGGCAGGGCGCTGCGGCCAGGGATAAACCATTGGCCAAAGCAATGCGCCGCTAAAAGTTACCGACGCGTTTAAACCTAAATTTTGTGAGGCTTTTGC
Source organism: Mucilaginibacter sp. (assembly GCA_028288125.1). Classification (GTDB taxonomy): domain Bacteria; phylum Bacteroidota; class Bacteroidia; order Sphingobacteriales; family Sphingobacteriaceae; genus Mucilaginibacter. The sequence continues at coordinate 13,026 of JAQBOH010000019.1, read as the reverse complement.
TGCATATTTTAATTGCTGTACCGCCCATTCCTGACGCGCCTTAGGATTGTTGCGATAAGCTTCGGGAGCGAAGCCGTCGAACAAATTATCATAAACCGGATTCACGGCAACGAGCTGACCTTGCAGGTGGGTAGAAAGTTCGGTGATCTCTAAACCATAAAAACTTACTTCGTCTTTTAACTCTTCCGCATAGGTTTTGCTTTCGGCGGCTTTTTTAAGATCGATAAAACGAGGGTCGAGCGTAGGCAGCTGAATGCCCTTATATCCTAAGTTCTTAGCCCACTGGCAAATGCCCTCCAGGCTGTTAAACGGTTCTTCGTCGCCTATAAATTGCGCTATAAATATTGCCGGTCCTTTTATTGTAGTCATTTTATTGGTTCATTTGTTCATTGGTTCATTGGTAATAACAATAGCTAAAGTTCATTTTCAAATTACCAAATCTTCAAATTAAAACATTAAATCACATAATCCGTCCATTTTTGATCGCTGTGATTCGAATTTACAACATTCTCAATAAATGCCATACCTCTTATACCGTCATTTATGCCCGGGAAATCGAGCCATTCAGGCTTTGGTTGTTCGTTGTTGAGTTTAGCGCTTAGCGCGAGCGCGAAATTGCGGTACAAGTTACCAAAGGCCTCGAGGTAACCTTCGGGATGGCCCCCGGGTGTACGGGCATTGTGGGTAGCGTAAATTGATTCACGATCTCCGTAGTTGTTACCTGCGCGCAATGTTTGTGCTGGCTTATCCAGCCATCTCAAAGTAAGCGTATTAGGTTCCTGCTGCGCCCACTCCAGGCCGCCGTTTTCTCCGTATACACGTATTTTAAGGGCATTTTCCTCTCCCGCTGCAATCTGCGACGCGGTTAATACGCCGGTGGCTTTATCTTCAAATCGCAACAAAATAGCGCCGTCGTCATCCAGCATTCTACCTTCGACAACGGTGTTTAAAGACGCGCACATCTGCGTAATTTTTAATCCTGATATGTATTCGGCCAGGTGAGCGGCATGTGTGCCGATATCGCCCATGCAGCCGCTTTTTCCCGATTTTGCCGGGTCGGTTCGCCAGGCAGCCTGCGCGTTGCCTTCCCTTTCGGAAAGTTTGCTTAACCAGCCCTGGGTGTATTCCACGTAGATTTTCCTGATTTTGCCAAAAGCGCCCTTTTTAACCAGCTCGCGCGCTTCCTTAACCATCGGATAACCCGAATAGGTATGTGTAAGCAACAGCATCAGCCCTGTTTCGTCGAGCTTCTTTTTTAGTTGCCTGGCTTCATCGAGGGTAAAGGTAATCGGCTTTTCGATAACCACATTGAAACCGTTTTCCAATGCCAGCATGGCCGGGGCAAAATGTGCGAAATTTGGTGTAACGATGGTTACAAAGTCCATCCGTTTATCGGCAGGCAGCTTGCTTTCTGCCTTTATCATATCTTCGTAATTGGTGTAAGTCCTGTCTTTAGGTAAAAAAAGAATATGGCCGCTTTCTATAGCTAGTTCTTTATGAACGCTTAATGCGCCGCAAACCAATTCTATCTGTCCGTCCATATTGGCAGCTATGCGATGAATCGCACCTATAAAGGCATCCTTTCCACCGCCAATCATCCCCATACGGAGTTTTCTATGAGCCATGCGTGTATTTAATTATTGATTTAGTGAGTTAGTGATTTAGTGAGTGAATTGGTGATTTAGTGAATTATGAATAATTGGAGAATTAGCGATTTAGTGAATTAGTGATTTGAAAATAACACCAATCACTAATTCACTAATTCACTAACTCAACAATCACTAATTATCAGGTTGCCCAGGCTTTATCGCCTTTTTTGTAAGGTACGCATCCATCATAGCGTCCCGGAACGGCAACATAACGCAAGGCCTTAGTAGCGCCTATTTCGGAGGTGAAGTAACCTAACAGGGTTAATTCCTTCATCATCCTGAAATAATGGTTAGGCCTGTAGGTCATTTTATATTTAGGATTATCCTTGTGCTGCAACTTTTCAACATCGATCTCCTTATTGCGCTGTTTTGTAAAGTCTTTTTGCTCCTTATCAAGTGCTACCAGCAGATCGGTGCGCTGCTGCGGATCGAGGTCCATGAACTTGCTGCTGTATTTTTTCTGGCTGGCGTCATCCAGCTTTTTCATGCCATCAACAAATGTTTGCTGGTTCTTCGGCTCGTAGCAATCCTTTACCATTACCGTCATAAAATGGCCCACATTGGCTGCCTTCGCCCCTGGCGAGCTTGTTGTTGGAAGGATCGTATCAGCAACCTCATTTAAAAATGCGACATGATCTTCAGTAAACAGGTCGTTTACTTTTTTGGAGGTTGTTTTACATCCCGAAATAAAAAAATCGGCACCTATTACAGCCCCGCCCATTATCAGGGCAACTCTACTTATGGCGTCTCTTCTATTCATCTTAGTTAGTGAATTAGTGATTTGGCGAATTATTGATTTATTTTAATTGGTGAATTAGATTTAGCAAATTAGTGATTTGAGCTTATACTTACTAAATCACTAATTCACCAAGTCATACTTATAATGTCCAGCCTTCCCTGTATTGACGTTTTACAAATTGATTAGCGGCATCGAAATTGGTGATCCGCATGTTATCGTTGTCCCAAAGCATTTTTATATGGCCGCCCGGGAGTTCATGACCTCTTACAGCCAGGTTTGCCATCAGTAATGCTTCGGTTAACGGGCCGGCAACATCAAATGATGAGCTCAGCTCGGTTTTGCCGTAACCGGCTATACAACCTTCAACCCACTGTGCATAATGACCATTCGCGCCGCCGGGAACACGCGCCCATTTTTGGGGAGCGTTCGCGTCTTTGGTACGTTCTTTTGGTAAAAGTGTGGCAGCATCCGAATACGTGCTTGCATACATTTTCCCCTTTGTTCCAATAAATAGCGTACCGTTGCCTTCTTCACCGCCAAAGCGATCAGTTGGACCTAATTCCTCAGGCCTTTCAGGCTGTATACCGCCATCCATCCAATGCAGGGTAACATCGCCCCGGGTTTTATTCGTTTTAGGGAAAGTTAATGTAATATGGCTCGAAGGCGGGCAGCTATCAGGAAAATGACCCGCTTTAAATTGATCAACATATACTCCTCCGACGCTGGCTTGCACATCCCTGGCATATTGTATGCCCAATACCCTGAACGGCGCCTCAACAAGGTGACAACCCATATCACCAAGCGCGCCCGTACCGTAGTCCCACCAGCCACGCCAGTTAAATGGCACAAGCTTATCAACATAATCCTTTTTGGGGGCCGTTCCCAGCCAAAGGTCCCAATCTAATTCTTTCGGGATGTTGGGTTGCGGCGGCGGCCATGCAATACCTTGCGGCCATACAGGCCGGTTTGTCCAGCAATAAACAGTATGCACATCACCTATCAGGCCTGCATCATACCATTCCGACATTAGCCGGGTACCATCATTTGACGCACCCTGGTTGCCCATTTGTGTTACTACCTTATATTTTTTTGCAGCCGCGGTAAGCAGTCTTGCCTCGGCAATATCATGTGTTAATGGTTTTTGCACATACACATGTTTGCCCATTTGCATGGCATGATAAGCAACAATAGCATGTGTATGATCGGGAGTTGAAACCGATACGGCATCAAAATGCTTTGATTCCTTTTCAAACATTTTGCGCCAATCCTTATAATACTGCGCTTTCGGAAAATTCTTTACAGTGGTGGCCGCCTGGCGGTCGTCAACATCGCATAAATAAGCGATGTCGGCTTTGCCGCTTCTATTAAAGTTTGCAATATCGCTTTGGCCCTTGCCGCCAACGCCTACGCTGGCAATAATTAACCGGTCGCTTGGTGCAATGTATCCTTTACCGCCCAGCACAAACCGGGGAACGATCATAATTCCCGCAGCCGCGATAGTACTTGTTTTTAGAAACTCCCGCCGCGACGGGTTTGAATTTTTATCGGCTTCTTTGTTTTCACTCATGGTTTTTGTATTGATTTATTTTAAATAGCCTCACCTAAATCCTCTCCAAAGAGGGACTTAAAAGGAAATAAGCATTTTAGTTTTTTATACGTTCCCTTTTTTCAACTCTTCCACAGCGTGGTTAGCAGCACGGGCTGTTAACGCCATGTAGGTAAGAGAAGGATTTTGACAAGCAGCCGACGTCATGCAGGCGCCATCGGTTACAAACACGTTTTTAGCGTCCCATACCTGGTTCCATCCATTTAACACGGATGTTTTTGGATCCTTGCCCATCCTTGCCGTACCCATTTCGTGAATTCCTCTTCCCAAATAAGGAGTGCCGCTATGCGTCTTCACATTTTTTACCCCGGCAGCTTCCAGCATTTCTTTCGCGTCATTTTCCATGTCCTTCCGCATTTTTATTTCATTGTCCTTCAATTCGGCGTCAAATGCTATGACAGGCAAGCCCCATTTATCTTTTTTAGTTTTATCAAGGGTGATTTTATTTTCGTGATGCGGTAATGTTTCGCCGAAACCGCCGATCCCCATTGTCCAGGTACCCGGTTCGGTCAACGCATCTTTAAATGCGCCGCCAACGTTCATTTCGGCAATATCCCGGCTCCAGCCTTCACGGCCTCCGCCGCCCTGGTAACCAAAGCCGCGCAGGTAATCACGCTTTTCGCCGCCCAGGTTCCTGTACCGTGGAATATATATACCATTAGCCCTGCGGCCGAAGTAATATTTATCCTCAAAGCCGTCAACAGTGCCCGAAGCGCCAACGCCTAAGTGATGATCCATTACATTGTGGCCCAATTCGCCGCTGCTGCTGCCTAAACCGCCAGGCCATATATCAGTCGCCGAATTCATTAAAATCCAGGTGCTGTTGAATGTCGATGCGTTAACGAAAATTATTTTGGCGAAAAATTCATACGTTTTATTGGTTTCGGCATCAAGCACCTCAACGCCTTTGGCTTTTTTGGTATCCTTATCGTATAATATTTTAGTTACGATCGACCACGGGCGCAGGGTTAAGTTACCTGTTGCCACCGCAGCCGGTAAGGTTGCCGATTGTGTGCTGAAATAAGCGCCAAACGGACAGCCCAGCCAGCATTTATTGCGGTACTGGCAATTTGTACGATTGTTATGCGGCACTGTAATATTAGCTGTACGGCCAATTATAAATGACCGGGCTTCTTTATAATGATCTTTAAAGCGCGCCGCCACGTCCTTTTCAACACAATTCATTTCCATTGGCGGCATAAAATCCCCGTCAGGAAGTACGGCAAGCCCATCCTTATTGCCGGAAATGCCCGCAAATTTTTCGGCATAGCCGTACCAATGTTCAAGGTCTTTATAACGGATAGGCCAGTCGACACCAAATCCGTCTTTTGCGTTTTCTTCAAAATTAAAATCCGCCCAGCGGTATGACTGCCTTCCCCACATTAACGAGCGGCCGCCAACATGGTATCCTCTAAACCAGTCAAACCGCTTAACTTCCGTGTAAGGGCTATCCTTGTCGCTGGCCCAATAATCAAGGTTGGTTTCGTTTAGCGCGTAATCGCGTTGTAAAACCGGGTAATCCTTGATCATTTGCCGCGTACGGCCTCCCCTGTGCGGGAATTCCCAGGGAGCTTTATTCGCATTTACATAATCTTTAATATGCTCAATATTCCGGCCACGCTCAAGCATTATAGTTTTTAAACCTTTTTCGGTTAATTCCTTCGCGGCCCACCCGCCCGAAATTCCTGAACCAATGACGATTGCGTCATAAGTGTTTGCAGACATATATTAATTAATAAGAGGTTAAATAAATCGTTAATCGGTTAGTCCGACTAATGTATGAACAAATAATTACTGAACAAATAATCATTGTGTTTTTTTAACACAATAAGCGGTTTAAAGCACGGTAAAGAAGTTTTATGACAGTTTTGTATAAGCATTTCAACCTGAAAATTGACCTCCGTGTTGCTAAAAGCCTCCCCTAAACTCCTCTCCAAACGAGAGAACTTTAACTTCACTCGCTGAATTAAACATTTCCCTTCTTCATTTCACCAACGGCGTAGTCTGCCGCCCGCGCGGTTAAAGCCATATAAGTAAGGGACGGGTTTTGGCATGAAGTTGAGGTCATACAAGCACCGTCGGTTACAAAAACATTTTTACACGCATGCACCTGGTTCCATTTATTTAAGATGGACGTTTTAGGATCGTTCCCCATACGTGCGCCGCCCATTTCGTGTATGTCGAGCCCGGGCGCCTGGTGATTAGAGGATGGTTTGATATTGGTAAAGCCTGCCGAGGTAAACATTTCGGTAAGCTGCTCAATATAATCCTTCTTCATTTTTTCATCGTTATCATCATAATCAACATTTATACTTAGCAGCGGCACGCCCCATTCATCCTTTTTGCCTGCATCCAGTTTTACATAATTACTTTCCTTCGGGATCGTCTCGCCCATCATGTGCGAGCCAACGTGCCAGGGGCCCAAATCGCCCTTTACCATATTTTCTTTGAGATTGGCGCCAACGCCGTCGTATTTATGCTGACGAGACCTGTAGGCGCTAAAACCGGAGGCATAGCCGCGAAGAAAATCGGTTTCCTGTTTATACACGTTCCTGAAACGCGGTATATACCCGCCGCCGGCCGGGTTTCGCCCATCGGTCGTCCACTCCTTGAAGCCATCGTATTCCGCGCTGATATGGGCCGAATAATTATGGAAGGCGAAATATTTACCCAGAACTCCGCTGTCATTGCCAAGGCCATTCGGAAACCGGCTTGACGTTGAGTTTAATAAAACCAGGTTTGTATTTAAAGCTGCCGCGTTTACAAAAATGACGCGTGCAAAATAGTCGGTCGTTTCTTTTGTTTTTGAATCGACGACGCGCACGCCAGTGGCCTTACCTAACTTATCATCATAGATAATAGACTGGACTACGGAAAACGGCCTCAGCGTTAGGTTGCCCGATTTTAACGCCCACGGAATAGTGGACGCATTAGCGCTGAAATAACCGCCAAAGGGACAGCCACGCTGGCACAATACGCGGTTTTGACATTGCGTGCGGCCCTGGTCGATGTGTACCTGGTTCGGTTTTGACAAGTGGGCGCACCGCGCGCTAATCACATACCTGTTTTGGTAGTTGCTTTTAACGTGCCTGCTAAAATATTCCTCAACATCATTTAACGGATAGGCAGGTAAAAACTCGCCATCAGGCAGTTCGGGGATGCCGTCCCTGTTGCCTGCTATACCGGCAAATTTTTCAACATAGCTATACCATGGATCTATATCTTTATAACGGATAGGCCAGTCTACAGCGAAACCATCGCGAGCGGGACCTTCAAAATCAAAATTGCTCCACCGCTGCGTTTGCCTTGCCCACATCAGCGATTTACCGCCAACCTGGTAGCCGCGTATCCAGTCAAAAGGCTTTTCCTGTACGTATGGATGTTCGTGATCTTTCACAAAAAAATGTTCGGCATCCTCGCGGAAGGCATAACACCGGTTAATAATCGGGTTTGCTTCCTGCACGTCCATAGGCAGCACACCCTTGTGCTCAAACTCCCAGGGATACATGTTTGTAGTTGGATAATCTTTTATGTGCTTCACGTCGCGCCCGCGTTCAAGCATTAAGGTTTTCAGGCCTTTCCCGGTAAGCTCTTTGGCAGCCCAGCCGCCACTCATACCCGATCCTATTACAATAGCATCAAATGTGCGTTCTTTAACGCTGTCGATATTTAAGTTAGCCATGTTATACTGCCTTAAGGTTTTTAACCGGAAAATGCGCGTTGTACCTGCCCGGTACCAATTCGTAAACCACTTGTTTGGTCATAAAATATTGAGAGTTGGTATAACCGAAGATGGTTTGTTGTTTTATTGTGCCATAAAAAAGGTTCAGCGGCGGAACGTTAGGCTTCTTTTTGGGCGGTTCAATACTTTTTTCTGCATCGCGGACAGGTTTAATAGATTTGCCCGGGTCTTTAGCGGGTTTGGTGCTTTTCTCCAATGCGGTCAATACGTTTTCGCGCTCTTTAGGATTTAAATCGCTGAATGATGTGCCGTACTTTTTGTTAACCATATCATTAAACTGGCCCAGTCCTGCCAAAAATGCCTGCTGATCCTTTTTTGTATAGCAATCGTCCAGCATTTTTAATACAAATGCAGGCAGGTTCAAATCCTTAGCGCCGGGCGTAGTTGTTTTGGGGATAATGGTTTCTGAAATATCACCGATCAATTTTTCCTGATCGGAATTAAGGTTGATATGCTTGAGCTGAATATAAGACGACCCGTCAGGATGAAAGCACGAAGGCAACAGCGTCGCGCCGCCGATAATCAGAGCCAAATTTTTTATGACCGTACGCCTGTTCATTTTTATGATTTAAATAAAATATGTATAAATAACAGTTATCTATTCAGGTTGATTAAGCTGGCCATGTGAATGGCTGACCAGATTAAAAGAAATTATTATAGCAGTATTTTAACCTAATGAAGCTGACCCGGCTCAATCAACTGCTAACCAGGCGGTAAGTTATCATTATACCATCAAAATCCCCACTTTTTCATCATTTGTAAATCAATTTTTACACAATCAAATGGATCTTTGCCCTGGTATGATTCCTGCTCGATAATAAATTGCGATGTCCCGCCTATTTTTCTTGCTGCCTTTACAATTTCTTTTACAGGCATAACACCCTGGCCAAGTATAGTGCTGTCGTAGCCATCCATACCGTGCCCGGTAGTGCTTTTTATCTCGTCCTTCACATGCATTAATTCAAAACGGCCGGGATATTTTTTCAACAGGTCTAAGGCGATCCCGCCGGCGCCAAGCATGTTGCCAATATCCATTTGCTGCGCCACAAGATGGGGATCGGTATTTTTGAGTATAAAGTCGTATAAATTATTATCGCCAACCATTGTACTGAACTCAAAATTATGGTTGTGGTAGCCAAACGTCATTCCATGCGATTTACAAAGCTCTCCGCATTTGTTAAATTGCTCCATAAAACGCTTTAAACCATTCATATCTGTCCTCAAACTTTCATCAAGCCAGGGGCTTATTACATAGCGTTGCCCTACTTCAGCTGCGTCTTCTATGGTATATTTCCATTTATCGGTAAAATCACCTTTTGCGGTATCCCAATCATGCGCCGTCATTACCGTATGGCCGCTTGGCATCTGCAGGCTCAGATCGGCTAATACCTTTTTAAACTCCTTCGCGGTATAGCCATAAAATTTCCGGTTGATGTAATTGGCATGTTCAACATGGATATATCCCATGTCGGCCAGCTTTTTAAGCGACCCCTGCGGATCTTTTCCCATGGCATCGCGAACTGAATAAAGCTGAATGCCAACCCGTTCAATCTTTTTTGCGGAGGCAAATAATTTGTTCGAAAATAAAGCTGTACCAGCTACCGCCAATGAGGCGTTCCTGATAAATGTTCTGCGGGATGTTTCCATTTTATGTGTGTTAAGAAGCGTTAAATCAACGGGCTACTTGCCAATCGGAAATATTGGGAATAACAGGTTTGTATTGCTTACGAATGCCAGGTGTTTACTATCAGGCGACCACGAAGGGGTGTTTATGGTGCCCTGCCCGCCATATAAATACGCCACAACTTTCGACGGCCCGCCGTCAACAGGCATTACCCTGAGATAAACATGTTTATAAAAAGGGTGGTCGCCGGGGGCGACTTCACTTTTCAGGAAGGTAATATATTCAATCCATTTGCCGTCGGGCGAAACATGCGGAAACCAGTTGTTGTAGTCATCATTTGTAAGCTGGGTTTGTTCGCTGCCATCGGCCTTCATGCGCCATACCTGCATCAGGCCGCTGCGTACGGAATTGAAATAAATGTATTTGCCGTCGGGCGAATATTCGGGACCGTCATCCAGCCCGGGGGCAGTGGTCAGCCTAACTTCGGGGCCGCCCGTTGCCGGTATCCGGTAAACGTCATATTCCTTATTCCGCGACCCGCAGAAAACGATGTATTTTCCATCCGGCGACCAGCCGTGCATATAGGACGGGCCTATCTCGTTGATCCTTCGCGGTTCGCCGCCGGTTACGGGCAATACCCAACCTATTGAGTTACCGGATTTATCACTGCTGCTGATAGCCAGCCATTTCCCGTCGAACGAGATCACGTGGTCGTTGTTATTATGAATGGCCAAACCTGTATTTAAAACGGCCGGGGTATTTGTTTTAAGATCGAAAGTGTATAATAATCCGTCGCTGTTGTACAGCAGATGCTTGCCATCCTTAAGCCAGTTTGGCGCCTGCAATGATTTGGGCGATTGATAAATAATTTTACTGTTTTGGGTTTCAAGGTCAAGTATCTCGATATCGCTGCCAAGGTATTGCCGGTATGCCACCAAATTAGCCGGGGCAGGCGTTACTATCCTGACGTTGTCAAATACCGCGCTTTCGGTAACATTGGGGTTGTGCGCACATATAAACAAACCTACATATACATCATCGCCAAGGTCGATATCATTTATTTCCTGCGAAACAAACAGATCGCCCTTCCGGGCTACCGACATGGTATAGGTACTGCCTCTTCTTTCAAGCTGAATGACATCAGCCGATGTCATTTCAAATTTCTTCTCTTCGGTTACGCCGGCTGTTGTTTTCCGATACTGGAGTGAAGTTAGGCCCGCGCCATGCACCACGGCGCTTACATGTTTTGAATTGGAATCGAGCGATGCACGCACCATCCAGCCTATTTTGCGATGCTCTTCAACCCCTTTGCCTATAAAAGCAGTATTGGCGCGCAATATAAAATCGCCTTTCATGCGTTTCCACATAAAATGGAATTCATCGTGGTTAGCCCAAACATTTCCGCCCGAGCCTGATAAACGGTATTCCTGCGATTTGCTGTCGTAGCCGCCGCTTCCCTTATGTTTGACTTTGCCGATATCGTTATGGCCGTCAAAAATTCCTGGTTGATTTCCCTGGGCCAACGTTCTTTGAGAACATAAAGCGACGAACATGAAAAAAAAGACGTAAATATTTTTTTTAATCATTAGGCTTATTGGTTAGAAGTAATTGGTTCACTAAGGTAAAAATTTCATTTGTAAATGAAATAAGATGTTAAATATTATAAATTTATTTGAATAAAGAGGATAAAAAAGGCGTAAAAGCAAAAAACCCGCTGTTGAGCGGGCCTTTTGTTATTTCTGTTTAAAGTTAATTATGAACTTTTTCCACTGATTTTTTGTGCTTGGTTTTGTAACCGCTGTAGTGTTTGTGTTTACTAAACAGGTTGTGCGCTTTTTGCGGCAGTGTTGAAGTCCTTCTTACTTTGTCCTTCTTTTCGGTAACTGTTTGTGCAAATGCGGTTACGCCAATTGTACAAATCATTAATAACAATGCGGTTAACTTTTTCATAATTGAATTATCGTTTATTTACAGTACAACCCACCAACTAAATAATTGTTTGTGTAATAGGCACTTGCTTACGAAAACCGCTTGCGGGACGATAAGTATATTTGCCTTGTTCGTATGATGCTTTTGTTTTCAACGGCTACCTTGCCGTATTCCAGTTTAAACTGCTTCTTCGAGTCGTGATAAGAGCTAACGGCGCCTATCAGGCTTAAAAATTTTATATAATACCATGCTGTATCAACCTGGTAAGCTTTAAATCCCGACCGCGCGCTTTTTGGGAATAGGTGATGATTATTGTGCCACTCACCGGCTACGATACCCGGCCATACCTGGTTGATTGACATATCATCCCGGTTATGATCGATCCCGTCACGTCTTTTATCCTGGCCTTTACCATGGCCTTCATAGTTAAAGGTACGTACGCCAACCGCCCAAAAGCCGGCAGCGCCGAAAAGCGCGCATACCAGGCCAAAGCCGCCGGCGAGGTAAAACACGGTAAACCAAAACCCCCAGTTGAGGATGATGCCTATAATTGTACGTAACGGGTTAGCGATTGAGCCAAACTTTTTGTATTGAGCATATGTATTGGGATGGACGCCGGTATGATCCATTAATTTCACGCATTTGCTATAGTCCTTTTCATTCATATTGCGCGCGATAGGCTGGTGATTTACATCTGCTAAAAAACAGTATAAAAAACCGCCCTGGGCATTATAAGGGTCGCCTGGCTGATCGGATAGCGCATGGTGTACGTGGTGCGAAATGGCATATATCTCTTCAGGAATAATTTTAAGGGTAAGGTTTTGCGTAATAAACCGCCAGAATTTATTGCTAAACTGGTAGGCGCGATGGGTACAGTAACGATGGTGCCAGATGGTACCATGGGTCCCCATAACGATCATGCTGTAAACAAAGGCCAAGATCAACCTGGTTACAGTGAAATATTTAAATATAAATAGAACGAAAAAAGGCGCCAGGCACAAAACAAGGAACCAGCTTATAAAGGAAAGCCAGTTTTTTTTATTCTTGAATACATTTAATCGCGAAAAAAATTCCTTTGAAATTTGAACGGGACATGGCTTTGTAAAATTACCACTTTCATCTCTCCAACCGTATGAAGGCGGCTCGAGCACATTTTTTAAAAACGACATTAATTGGGAGTTCTGCTAGTTTATATTTGTATAGAGCTAGAACGGTTTAAAGTTATAATAAGTTGCTTAATTATGATATTAAATTTAATTAATTTGAATTTATGAACTTAACTCCTGTTGAAATACGTTTATAATAGTTAAAAAAAATTAATTTTTTCTTAAAAAAAAGTCGTTACGCGTACGCTTTTATCAGCGGAAGGTTAAAGTAAAAGGTGCTTCCTTTGCCTAAAGTCGACTTTACACCGAGTTTACCTCCGTTAAGTTCAACTAACTCCTTACATAAAAGCAGGCCGATGCCGGCGCCCTTTTCGCCGGACGTACCTGAATGGGAGAAGTGTGTATTAATATAAAACAAGTTCGTTACTTCGTCGGGCGTCATTCCCTTTCCGTTATCTTTTACGCTAATTACCAATCCATTATTTTCAATGATAGTCGTTAAGGTGATACTTCCGTTTTCGGCCGTAAACTTTATGGCATTACTAATCAGGTTGCGCAATACAACCTTTATGTGATTTTCATCCGCCAATACAGCCTGGCCGGGAAATGCGCGGTTAACAAACTCTATGTT
>JAQBOH010000013.1 GCA_028288125.1 Mucilaginibacter sp. | reverse complement strand
CAGGCATTTGGTTTAGGATCGACTTGTTTTACATGACTATCCCTGTCATGCGAAAACTCTTCTTTATTAAATTCCATGGTATTTAATTGGTCTATAATTTATAATACCTTAATTCTGGAATTGTTTTGATTTTTGTTGAATTGGTGCTGTATTGTTAACAGCAAATGAGGCTAGCAATTAAGAAGATAAACGCTTTTTGAAATATAAACATAACTATCGTCTATCATCCATGGTCTATAGACAAAAAAAACTAATTTTACCCCTTACCAATTATTACAAATGAATAAAGTTGTTAACGATGCGGATGAGGCCGTCCGAGGGATTGAAGACGGGATGACCCTGATGCTCGGCGGGTTCGGACTATGCGGCCTACCAGAGAACAGCATCGCTGCCCTCGTAAAAAAGGGGGTGAAGGATCTTACCTGTATCTCCAATAATGCCGGTGTAGATGATTTTGGCATCGGCCTGATGCTGAAGCAGCGGCAGGTTAAAAAAATGATATCTTCCTATGTCGGCGAAAACGCCGAGTTCGAAAGGCAACTACTCAGCGGCGAACTGGAGGTTGAACTGATACCGCAAGGAACGCTGGCAACACGCTGTATGGCAGCCGGCTATGGCATGCCCGCCATTTTTACACCGGCTGGCATCGGTACTGAAGTTGCGGAAGGCAAGGAGGTTAGAAATTTCAAAGGGAAAGACTACTTAATGGAAATGGCCTTTGAAGCCGACTTCGCGATCGTAAAAGCATGGAAGGGTGATACGATGGGAAACCTGGTTTATCGCGCTACTGCACGTAATTTCAACGCGGTTATGGCCATGGCAGGTAATGTTACTATTGCCGAAGTGGAAGAACTGGTTGAACCCGGTGAGTTAGACCCCGACCATATTCATACACCCGGGATATACGTACACAGAATTTACCAGGGACAGGATTATGAAAAGAGAATAGAACAGCGTACTGTTAGAAAAAAATAAAAACCCGTCATTGCGAGGAACGAAGCAATCGCGAACTGTGCAGGGTATAAGCATAGCTACGAGGTTGCTTCGTTCCTCGCAATGACATTATTAAATATGAAATAATGTTAGACAAGGACGGCATTGCAAAACGAATAGCAAAAGAAATCAAAGACGGTTACTATGTTAACCTGGGCATCGGTATCCCAACCCTGGTTGCTAATTATATTCCTGAAAATATTGATGTGGTATTACAGTCGGAAAACGGTTTACTGGGCATGGGGCCGTTTCCTTTAGATGGACAGGAGGACGCAGATGTTATAAATGCCGGCAAACAAACCATAACTATGCTTCCCGGTTCCGCTGTTTTCGATTCGGCGATGAGCTTTGGCATGATAAGGGCTAAAAAGGTAAACCTGACCATTTTAGGCGCAATGGAAGTCTCTGAGAATGGCGACATAGCCAGTTGGAAAATCCCCGGCAAAATGGTAAAAGGCATGGGCGGCGCAATGGACCTTGTGGCATCCGCCGAAAATATTATTGTTGCTATGCAGCATGTAAACAAAGCCGGCGAATCAAAATTATTGCCGAAATGTACGCTGCCATTAACCGGGATAAACTGTGTTAAAAAAATTGTAACCGAACTGGCTGTGTTTGATGTATTGCCCGATGGCGGGTTTAAATTGATTGAACGGGCGCCAGGTGTAAGTGTTGATGAGATAAAAAAGGCTACGGCCGGCAAATTGATCATTGAAGGAGAAATACCGGAAATGGCTAGTTGATTTGAAAATTTGAATATCAACGCCAGTATTCTTTAAATCTCAATTAAAGCCTCTTCAAATTAAAATAGCTTTTCCCTCAGTTCTTTTGAAATGGCTTCCGTTACGCAAATAATATCCTCAGCCTCGTGCGAGTTGTTTTCAATAACCTTGTCGCACTCATTTCTATAGGGCAATAAGAACTCTTCGTAAGCAGGTATAACGTGATTGAGCCATTTGTACATTACATCATCGTGCGAATAGCCCCGTTCTATCAGATCCCGCTTTAAGCGGCGTTGCAAGGCAATATCGTAGTCTGCTTCTATAAAGATCTTTAAATCAAGCATTTCGGATATCTTCTTGAAATGAAGTATAAATAGCCCCTCAACAATCATTATCGGCGCCGGCTTAATCTCCAGCACCCGGGGCACAGCATCGGGATTATTAAAAGTATATTCCTTTTTTAAGATGGCTTCTCCGTTGATGAGATTGGCAATGTCTTCTTCAAAATGAGCATGATCAATGGTAGCCGGAAGGTCAAAGTTGTATAGTTTGTTTTCCTCCTTGGTCATGTTGTGTGCCACGGGGATATAATAGTCGTCCTGAGATACGAGACATACCTCGTCATCGGTAAAATGCTCAAGAAAACACTTTAAAAAAAAGGTTTTGCCCGAACCGCTTCCTCCGGCAATACCAATAATAAAAGGTTTATTCATTCGGACTTCCGTAGCTGATATTTACATGAAAGCGTTTATCCAAGGCGCCCAATGAGTCGGCAACGTTTTTGGTCATTACGATAATAACATCCCTGGTGGCTTCATTATCCGCAAAACGGCCAACTACCTTAGCGAAAGTTGTACGGTTGGTCATGGGGTTGGTGATCTTTATAACCGTGCCAATAGGGGCGGTACGGTGAAGTACTAGTTTTTTGTTTGGGTCGAGGCCGGTGTCCTCTATCCAGGTGGCGACGCCTTTTTCGTTTTTTTCATACAGGCCATAGCGGTTTGCGTTTAAATGACGTTCGGCATTGCTGCTATCCTTTATTGGCGTCACAACTGTCGAGTCGCGTTTAGCCACCATATCGTTATGAACAACGGTTGTTGCCTGTGGGGCATCCGAATATGGTTTTATGATCAACACCTGGCCCGGGGCAAGCGTATTTGAATCTAAGTTGTTTTGTTTCTTGATATTATCAACCGATGTATTAAACCGTTTGGCGATACCATATAATGTTTCGCCTGCTGCCACTTTGTACTGGAGCGGAGGCGCATTTCTTTGTTCCGGCGCTTTTACCGGCTGCACTGCTATCTTTGACGCCTCTTGCGTTTCCTGATTGGCAGCCTGCTGATCAGATGCGGGTGTCTCGGTCTCTTCGGTAAATTTTTTCTTTTTGTTCTCTTTGGCTTCCTTCGCCAGCCTTGCCTTTTTTTCCTTCTTTGTTTCCGTTACTGCCTTTTCCGGATTGTTATTTTTTGACGACTTTTTATAAGGCATGTCGGTTGGAACCTTAACCATCTGGCCAATGGTAAGGGTTTCTTTTTTGCTGTTGTTAAATTTCATTATTACCGCCGGCTTTACATTATAACGCCTACCGATGGAATAATAAGTGTCTTTAGGCTTAACTTTAAACAGAATTACCTTTTTACCGTCCTGGTTTTTTACACCGACCGAATCAATAGCCGGCGTAGCATGAAGTGAGACAGAAATGAATAATAATGATACGGCAATTAAAACAATATTGAATTTCATAAGTAGCTTGAGGTCAATAAACTACAGCGCTAAAGCTTTTAGCTCTGATTTGTTTTTGATATAAATTAGATGATTTTTATGCATTATAAACGCCTCGGGCTGGAGTTTTTGTATATCAGAATTTATTAAATCCTCGTATATTCTATTAATACCATCCATAATAAATATCGATTGAGTTAATGTCCCGGCCTTTAACACGTGCAAAGATACAATTCTCAAATTATTGTATTCAAGGTAATGCACCCTTTCGCCAAAGGGACGCATGGTCAAGAAATCAGTTATTAACGCGGGATCAATAATGCCAGGTGTTATTATACTGTTTTCTAATATCTTATAAACAGACGGCTTATAAACACGTTTTGCTGCTCCGGTTTTAATATCCGCTAAAAATAACTGGCGGGGATGAAAATGGGCATCATATAACACCGGTCCTTCAACAGTTAAATGGTCAAACGCCAGCGTATAGTTACTCCATAATGTTTTAGACGAAAGGCCATCTATAGCCACAAGACCTTTGTGCGCCGGGCCAGTTTCTGACTGATAGCTATGCAGCAGTAATACGCCGTCAAAAGCGGCCTCGATACCGGTGAGCCATCGCTCGGGCGTAGTGAAATTTTCAAAATAGACTTCACCGCTCACCAGGTTTATCGCCGAAAAGGAAACCTGTTTTTCAGCGCTGTTTCTAATCTCAACAAATATGGTATCGCTAAGCTCGTCAATCTCTAACCGCCAGATGTCTCCGTTAAATTGTTTACTTATGTGCGGCTGAATGTCCATTCCGGCAAATATGGAGATAAAAAATTTCGGATTTCGGATTTTCGATTTCGGATTTTGGAGACCGATTAAATCAGTTCTATAAATCATCGTTCAGGCCATTCTTTACCATATAAATTTATAAATTTGGCCGCTGCAAAGCTATTGAGCAGTTAATTTTTATATAATATATGAGTAAAGGGGTTGTAAGTAAGGAAGAGGATTATTCACAATGGTATAACGACCTGGTGATCAAAGCTGATATGGCCGAATACTCGCCGGTAAAAGGGTGCATGATCATTAAGCCGTACGGTTATTCTATCTGGGAAAAAATGCAGGCTGTGCTGGACGTCATGTTTAAAGAAACCGGTCACAGCAATGCCTATTTCCCGTTGTTTATTCCGAAATCCTTTTTTTCAAAAGAAGCCAGTCACGTGGATGGTTTTGCCAAAGAGTGCGCCGTGGTTACGCATTACCGCTTAAAGAACGATGGCAATGGCAATATAGTTGTTGATGAAGATGCCAAACTGGAAGAGGAACTGATCGTCCGGCCAACATCGGAAACTATTATCTGGAATACCTATAAAGGCTGGATACAATCTTATCGCGACCTGCCGATCCTTGTTAACCAGTGGGCAAACGTGGTGCGCTGGGAGATGCGTACCCGCCTGTTTTTGCGCACCACCGAGTTTTTATGGCAGGAGGGGCACACCGCCCATGCAACCGCCGAAGAAGCTATTGCCGAAACGGAGCAAATGTTAAACGTATATGCCGATTTCGTTGAGAATTGGCTGGCATTGCCGGTTATTCGCGGCCGTAAAACGCCGAACGAACGATTTGCCGGCGCATTAGATACTTATTGCATAGAGGCCCTGATGCAGGATGGAAAAGCTTTGCAGGCCGGCACTTCTCATTTTTTGGGGCAGAACTTTGCCAAGGCATTTGATGTGAAATTCACCAATAAAGAGAATAAGCTGGATTACGTTTGGGCTACTTCGTGGGGTGTATCCACACGACTCATCGGCGCACTCATTATGGCGCACTCGGACGATGCGGGCTTGGTATTGCCGCCAAAACTGGCCCCTATCCAGGTTGTTATTGTACCTATTTATAAGCACGAGGAAGAGCTGGAAAATATTTCGGCGTTTGTAAAAGAGCTGGGCAAAGAATTTAAAGCCAAAAACATTTCTTTCAAGTTCGACAACCGCGATACCCACCGCCCGGGAGCTAAATTTGCTGAATACGAGCTAAAGGGCATCCCGTTGCGCGTAGCGATCGGCAGTCGTGATATGCAAAACGGGACCGTTGAATTGGCCCGTCGCGATACCAAAACAAAAGAAACGGTTAGCCAGGAAGGTTTGACTGCAAGAATTGAAGGGTTGCTTGAAAAAATTCAAATCAACATTTACCAAAAAGCATTAAATTTTAAAACAGAGAATACAACCGAGGTTGGTACCTACGATGAATTTAAACGCATGCTGGATGAACAGCCGGGCTTTTTATCTGCACACTGGGATGGAACGCCCGAAACGGAGCAGCAAATAAAAGATGAAACCAAAGCCACTATCCGCTGCATACCTTTAAATAACAAGCAGGAAGCAGGCAAATGTATTTTAACCGGTAAGCCGTCAACTCAGCGGGTAATATTTGCACGGGCATATTAATTTTGTTGTAAGCTGTAGGTTAAAAGTTGCAGGCTAATTATGTCCGGCTTAATTACTTACAACCTGCAACTCACAACTTAACATTCACACGATGAAAT
>JAQBOH010000003.1 GCA_028288125.1 Mucilaginibacter sp. | reverse complement strand
TGCTCAGCAACGTATGCCTCCAAACCAAACAAACCGAGGCAGGAGATAAAAATGGCTAACCCCGCAAAAACGCCTGCAAGTTTACCAACAAGCGCTTCCAGGTGAAACTTGGAATTATATTCCTCGTCAACAAACTGATAGCTATATGGATACGCGGGATTATAGGTATCAAATATTTTAGTAAGTTTTACAATGGCATCATGCGTACCCACATTTGGCCTTAAACGGTACATAATACTGTTGCCGCCGGGTGCATGGGCAAAAATTGCCGGGGCAACGGGCGTAAAGGGCGATTCCATTAGCGCATCTTTCACCACGCCGATTATCCGGACCGGCTTGTTATTGCCATTCCATGTTATTAGCTGGTTTACCGGGTTTTTTAACCCGATACGTTTGATAGCGGCCTCGTTGAGAATAACATTCAAGGAATCTGCCTTCATGTTGGTCGAAAAATCGTGGCCCTCTTTCATGGTCATTCCCATTGTTTTAAAATAGCTGTCAGATACCCATATCCCGCCAATATTCACCGATTCCTCGCCGGTGGCTTTGCCCGGCCATTTATCAAGCGACAGGTGACTGTAAATTTGAGTTACCGGGCTTGACGCGGCCGCTACATTCTCAACTATTCCTGAAGCCAAAAGATCATTTTTCAACGCATCGTAATGTGTTCTCAGGTCGCCGCTCATATCAGTCATCATCAGCCTGTTAGCACTATAGCCTGTCGGCCTGTCCTTAGCGTGCTGTATTTGCTGGTAAACAATTACGGTGCTGATTATTAATGCGATTGAACAGCTAAACTGAAGCACAACTAATATTTTTCTTGGCAATGCCGCTGCTTTGCCAACCTGGACGGCCCCCTTTAAAACTTTTACAGGATTGAATGATGAAAGGTAAAAAGCCGGACGGCTCCCTGCTAACAGCCCTGTAGCCACAATATAAAGGATCATGATGATCCAAAACAAAGGGTTCGCATATGGAATGGTTATAGCACTTCCGATAAGCGTATTGAAATATGGTAATGCCAGTTGTGTAAAAATGATCGAAAATAAAAAGGCAATAATTGTGATCAGGATCGATTCGGTTAAGAATTGAAATATAAGGTCCTTACGCTGTGAGCCGATGGCTTTTCTTACACCAACTTCCCTCGCCCGTTTTTCGGAGCGCGCGGTCGACAGGTTCATAAAGTTGATACAGGCAATGATAAGCACCAATATACCAATGATGCTGAACATCTTCACATAGTCAATAAATCCCCCTGCCTCCTTCCCGTTTTTAAATTCAGAATACAGGTGCCAGTCCTTTACGGCGTGCAGGATCACTTTCGGATGCCCCGCACGCATTTGCGGGCTTTTCTGGTAAACGATATTGATAATTTTAGGCGCTATTTGTTCCTTGGTCACTCCCGGCTGCAGCTCAACATAGGCGGTAAACGAATTATTTGTCCACATCGTACGTGCGCCCTTCATCCAGTCTTCCGTAAGTTCCTTAAAGCTGAAAGGCGTCAGGTAACCGAATTGTAAGGTGGCATTTTTAGGGATGTCTTTCAGAACGCCTGTAACTTTCAGTGTTTGGTTATTATCAATACGTATGAATTTATTCATCGGGTCAGCATTTCCAAATAGTGCTTTAGCAGTTGATTCGGTGAGCACGATAGAATATGTCTCAGTTAAGGCTGATCTCGCATTCCCTTTAACAAAAGGATATTGAAATATCTTAAAAAAATCGGAATGCGTTGCCCCGCCACCGAGGTATAGTTTTTTATTCCCAACCAAAAGGTTGTGGTTCATCCAGCCAATAAAATCCGCTTCAGCAACATATCGGATACCCGGAATTTCCTTTCGAAGCACATCGACCAACGGAAGAGCTAAAGGTGTTTGCGTATGCTCACCGTCATGCTGACTGCTAAAATTCAACTCAATCTGGTATAACTGCTTATAATTCGGCAGAAATTTATCATACGAGTATTCATTAAATACCCATAAAGCAATAATCAAAGCCACAGCCATACCGGCCGCCAGGCCCAAAATGTTGATTGCGCTGTAAACCTTATTGCTTACCACATTGCGCCATGCGATCTTTAGATAATTTTTTATCATTTTATTTGGTCATTAGTCATTGTGTCATTGGCCCATTGGTGTTATTTGATCATCGGTCAGCTATCATATTGCATTTTTAAAAATGACTATTGACCAATGACTATTCACTCGCTTCTCAAACTCTTCACCGGGTTCATCAGCGCGGCCTTTATGGCCTGAAAACTCACGGTAGCTAAAGCGATAAACAGCGACATGAAACCCGCCACTACAAATACCCACCACTGCACCACAATGCGATATTGGTAGCTTTGCAGCCAGTTGTTTACTGCCCACCATGCAGCTGGAAATGCCAGCACACATGATATTGTCACAAGCTTCAGAAAATCCTTCGAGAGTAGTCCCGCTAGTCCATATACCGACGCGCCCAGCACTTTGCGTATGCCTATTTCCTTTATCCTTCGCTCTGCGGTGTACGCGGCCAGCCCAAACAACCCGAGGCATGATATAAATATCGCAAGCGACGCAAAAATGCCGGCAAGCTGACCCGTTAGTGTTTCTGTTTTAAATAATTGGTCAAAGTCCTGGTCAATAAACTGGTAATCAAAAGCATAACCGGGAGCATCGGTTTTTACAATGCCGCCTGCCTTAATCAGTGCATCCTGCATATTTACGCCTGGCTTAAACCTGATGCTTAAAACACTCGCATTTGCCGGGCGGTTGTATAATAAAAGCGGTGCCGCTGCACCGTACATGTCGTTATATAAATAATCTTTCACAATACCAGTTATGACGAGCGGTTTTTTCCCATCTTCCCGGATAATCGCGCCTACCCTGCCTTGCTTGCCTAATTGTTTGGCCAATGCTTCATTGATGATGACATTGCTGCTATCGATTGAAGATTGCGCGTGAAAATCCCTGCCTTCGGCCAGCTTCATGCCCATGGTTGAAATAAATTGGGGGCTTACATTTTGCCAGCTGATCAGTGGGTTCTTCGTGGCATCCTTGCCATCCCAGGAATAATTGTCGGTATTATTCCCTATCTGTAATACAGGATTGTCGCTCAATGCGGCGTTCTCTACTACTCGCGACTGTTTCAGGTCGTTATAAATGCTTGTAAAATGTTCAGCCTGCTTTCCTTGCAGGATCACATAAACCAGGTTGTTTTTATTGTAACCCAATCGCCGGTTTTTTACATGCTGAATTTGCTGGTAGATAATTACGGTGCCGATAATAAGGATAATCGAAACAGAAAACTGGATGACTACCAAGCTCTGCCTGATGAAGCCTGACCCGGAACGGGATTTTATTTTTATATTTTTTAGTACCGCTATCGGGTTAAACGACGACAGATAAAATGCCGGATAACTACCTGCAAGCAAACCGGTTACAAGGCTAATTGCAATCAAATACAACAAGTGCAAAACGGAAAAAATATCAACAGTCAAATCCTTTTGGACGAGATTATTGAACGAGGGCATTGTTAAATAAATTAACCCGAGAGCCGCCAGGGCTGCAATAAACGACATAATGATCGCCTCACTTATAAACTGGCTTATTAGTTTTCCTTTCCCGGCACCCATCACCTTGCGTACGCCGACTTCTTTTGCCCGCTGCTCCGACCGTGCGGTTGAAAGGTTCATGAAATTGATGCAGGCTATTAACAGGATGATCCAGGCGATAAATGAAAAGATCTTTACATATAGTATCCTACCGCCATTCATTTTGCCGTCGATGAAGTTGCTATGCAGGTTCCAGTCGTTCATCGAAAACAGGAAACAAACCGTAGTATTGGTTTTTTTGGTTTTTGACGCGATATAATGGCTCAGCTTTTGGTTTATGGCTTTTAAATTTGCCGACGGCTCCAGTTCCACATATGTGCGGGCCCAGTTGGCGCCCCAAATATCCATCCAGAATTGTTTATGATCTATATTTGCCATAGGCGCCAGCCATTGAAACTGCATAGTGGAATTTTTAGGCAGGTCTTTAAATACGCCGGTAACTGTATAATCCTGTTCGTTATTTATCCTTAACGACTTTCCCATCGGATCGGCGTCGCCAAAAAACTTCTTTGCCATGGTTTCATTGATCACCACCGAGTGTAATTGCCTAAAGGCATTGGCGCCGCTGCCTTTGATAAAAGGCAGGTCGAGCATCGGAAATATTTCGGGATCAGCATAATTACCAGCCTCATTTATGGTTTTGTCGCCCAGGGAAAACAATCGGGTGCCACCGCCATCCATTCTTGCCACTCGCTTTATGCCGGGTATCTCGGCAGTGAGCACTTTCGCCATTGGCCCCGGCGTTGCACGAAAGGTGGATATTTTGCCTTCGTAAGTTTGGTTTTCCCAAATGGTGTACAGGTTATCGCGCTTTTTAAAATTATGATTGAAGGTCATTTCGTCCTGCACCCATAAAAATATCAGCGACGCGCAGGTAATGCCAATTGCCAAACCCGCGATATTTAAAAAGCTGTACGACCTGTTTTTTAACAGGCTGCGCAAAGTGGTTTTAAAGTAATTCCTTATCATGAGCGACTCAATTATTGAATTAGTGATTTAAGTGAATTAGCGATTTATACTCAACTGTTATTGCGATTGGCAACTCAGTTAACCTGTTTCATAAGCATCTAACTACGTCTATCTAAAATACATACCAAACAATTAAAGTATTAATAATCAAAAAGTTATATATAAATTTATTGTACGAACATGTTCGTAAGCGTGACAGTATATGTCCGGTTATGATACAGTTTGAAGAAAGTTTGCAGTTTTCAGCTGGCAGTTTGTGTTTTACCTTTGTAAACTGCCAACTGCTACTGCAAACCGTCCACTCTTCTTTACTCGTTTCTCAAACTATCAACCGGATTAGCTATAGCTGCCTTTATAGCGTGATAGCTAATCGTTATTACCGCCACCAAAACGGCCAAAACACCGGCCGAAACAAACATCCACCACTGTATGGTTATCCGGTAAGCAAAACCCTGCAGCCAGTTGTGCATCGCCCACCAGGCAAATGGCGATGCAACAAAGATGGCAAGCAGTACCAGCTTTAAAAAATCTCCGGACAACAAAGTTGCCAAGGCCGACAGGCTCGCTCCCAGTATTTTGCGTATACCAATTTCTTTTGTGCGCTGCTCTATCGTAAAGGCGGCAAGGCCAAATAAGCCTAGCGTAGCCAGTAAAATAGTTATCCCTGTGAACAGGGTGAATATAGACGCCAGCTTATTTTCCGCTTTGTATTGCGCATTAAATGCATCATCCATAAATGTATAGCTAAACGGTGTTTCCTGGTCGTATTTCTTATAGCTGACCTGGATGGCCGAAATTATAGTCGGTAAATTAGCATGCGGTTTTATTTTGGCAAAAAGGCATCCACCGGATACGCCCCAGTCGGTAACGGTGTCCTTCGCTATAAATAAACATAGCGGGCCTACGGTACTTTGCAGTGAACTGAAATTAAAGTTTTTGGTAACCCCTGCTACCTTGTATTGTTGTTTGCCACCGAAGTCAACAATTTTCCCAATTGGGTTGGCCGGTAAACCCAATTTTGATATGGCCATTTCGTTGATCACTACTTTGTCCGGCATAGCAATAATATCCTCGGATACGGGCGGTATTTTCCAAGTAATATTCAGGGTGGGAATAAATGCTTTATCCACGGTCAGTATCGGCATAGCCATCTCCTCCTTTTTTACTTTATCGTGCAGGAAAAACATATCATATCCTTTGTACATCGGGTAATGAGATGTGGCTGCCTGGCTTACGCCCGCTATGGCTAAAACATCATGTTTAAAACTTTGATAGTTTTTTCCGAAGCTATTGCTGATGGGTATCATCACTATGTTTTCGCGGTTAACACCTGTATCGGTGTGCCTGAAATAGTATAGTTGACGGTCGATTATTATCCCGCAAATGATCAATCCTACCGAAATGGCAAACTGGAAAGTGGTAAATACTTTACGGACAGTAACACCTCCCGTTTGTTTGCTCATCTTTCCCTTAAGGGTAATTGCCGGCTTAAAGGCCGACAGAACTACAGAAGGATAGCTGCCTGCAATTACAATGGTTATTATTAGTAAACCAGATAAGATCAAAAGTACCGGGGCGCTATACAAAAATGACGTATCGATTTTTAACTCCAGGATATTTAAAAACCAGGGTTTAAAAAGATAGCACAGCATGTACCCGAGTATAAAGGATAAACAAGTAAAAAGAGTTGACTCGATGTAAAACTGCGTGGCTAAGGAAATCCGGCTCGCCCCGTTGACTTTCCGCACACCTACTTCTTTAGCCCTTAAAGTGGAGCGGGCGGTTGACAGGCTCATATAATTAACCAATGCCAGCAGCAATATCAAACCCGCCACAAGCGGGAATATTTTAAGGTATTTGGTATTTGAGAAGTCGCTGCTGGTATTAAGATGCATATCCGTTAACGGAATAAGCTGAAACTTGTCATCTTTTGGGCCCGGTTTACCTTTTATGAATGATTGAACCGCGCGTTGCACCGACGAGGAATCCTGGGGATGCTTTAAAAGCAGGTAAGTGGTGAATGCACCGCCTTGAACAAGCTGCGATTCAAGAAAGGGCCTGGCTTCGCGCATCAACTTCAGGCTTGCGTTTGATGCCATGAAATTAAAGTCGATACTGGAATTTGAAGGCACATTTTCGGCAATACCTGTTACTGTATACTGGTATGTGTCCTCAGTTTTAATTTTCAGCGTTTTACCTATGGGATTTTCGTTACCGAAATACTTTTTAGCCATATCCCGCGTAATGACCAGCGAAAATGGTTGGCTGAGCACATTTGACGCACCGCCAGACAGCAATTTGAACGAGAAAAAACTAAAGAAATCAGCATCGGCAAAAAACATTTTGCTTTCCGAAAATTTGGCATTTGCCAATATAGGGCTTTCAATTACTATGTCTTTAAATGGTTTCCGTGTACGCATATAACCGGCCACGCCGGGTGTGCTTTGCTTTATTATGGGGCCGCTGGCATAGCTCGTATAAGCCATGTTAATTTCCTGGGTACCCATTTTAACATGTTCATTTAAGGCAAATATTCGTTTGGCATTTGCGTGAAATTTATCGTAGCTCAGCTCATGTGCTACATAAAGCATAATCAGCATACAAACAGCCAGGCCAATGGCAAGCCCCGATATGTTGATCAGGCTGTAAAGCTTTTGCCGCGTTAAACTGCGCCAGGCAACTTTTATATAGTTTTTTATCATGTTATTTGATTATTTGTCACTGTGTCATTAGCCTCACCCTAAATCCCTCTCCAAAGGAGAGGGGCTTCCTTAAATTATATAAATTATAACCCATCCCTTTTTAAAGCCCTCTCCTTTGGAGAGGGTTGGGTGAGGTTTCTACTCACTTCTGAGGCTATTCACCGGGTTTGCCACCGCCGCTTTAATGGTATGATAACTAACAGCGATAATCGCCGTAAGCATGGCTATTGCTCCCGCCGTTACAAATAATATCCAATCGGGTTTAATACGATAGGCAAAGTTGTCGAGCCACTGGTGCACCAGGTAGTAGCCTAACGGGACAGCTATAAAAAATGCACCGGCGGCCAGGATAAGTGTACCGCGGTTGAGCATTATAAACAAATTGGATATCGATGCGCCTAAAACCTTCCGGATACCAATCTCCTTTGTGCGGTTGATAGTAGCTAGCCCCGATAATCCAAATAAGCCAAGGCAGGCTATCAGTATGGCAATAATACAGGACACTGTGATAGTTTTCATCCACCGCTGGTATTCCACGTAATTTTTAGCAACCTCCTGGTCGAGAAACGTATAGTCCAGCGGAGCGGAGTTTGTTAAGATATTCCACCTGGCCCTTATCTTTTCTATTTCGGCAGGCAGGCTTTGGCCCGCTCTTATCTTCAGCCAAAAACTAAACGGCCCATATTTTTCGACGGTATGATAAGCGGGCTGTATTTTCTTCGTGAGATCTTCCGAATGATAGTCCCTGCAAACACCAATAATGGGGCCGCCCATTTGCCTGTTAACTTCGTCCAGCTTTGGTCTTCCGAGCATATTATATAATGTTTCATTAACAACTATAGCCCTTGATGCCAGCGAAAAGGTTTGTGCCGTTCTCAGTCCGGGAAGATTTAATTTGGCCGTATCAGTAGCCACATCTTTTGAAAAACTCCTGCCTTTAATGATAGGTATCTTTAAGAAGGAGAAATAGTTATAGTCGATGTCAAGCGCCTGGAGCATTACCTTTTCTCCGTTGATAAAAAAAGCGTTGTTGTTGTACCCGCCATAAACAATGCTTACGCTTGTAATATCCTGGACGCCCGGTTCGGTGGCTGCATAGTTAATGAGCCTTTCCTTTAAAACTTTAGGATTTTGTTTATCGGCCCATCCATACGGCGATCGTATAATAAGCACCTGATCCTTATTAAAGCCCATGTCGGTCTGGTTAATATAATGGAGTTGTTTGTTAATAACTAGGGTGGATATAACCAGGATGGTACATATAGAAAATTGTAGAACCACCAAAAATTTCGACAAGAACGGACTTAGCTTGTATGCCGAAAAACTACGCATGATATTAAGCGGCTTTAATCCCGACATGGCCAGCGCAGGATAAATACCGGCCAGCAAACCTAAAACCACAGAAAACAACAGGAGGAACAGGAAAACTGCACCGTTTGAAAAACCGGATAAGTTAATATCGGTATTGGTGATGCCATTTAAAAGAGGCAAACATATTACCGCAATAAGGTATCCTATCAGTACCGACGTGCAGGCCAGCAGCTGGGTTTCCGTATAATATTGAAAAATGATCCTATATCTTTCGGCGCCGATCGTTTTCCGGATACCTACATCCTGGGAGCGCGAAACGGTATTTGTTAAAGTGAGAAGGATATAATTTAAACAGGCAATAAACAATATAATAGCCGTTATGCAAACCAACTGGTAAATACTATTCAGATCGGTAAAATGGTTCCAGCCGGGAGACTGGTTATAATGCGCCTGGTTGAATGGGCGTAAATACAAATTCATGCCGGCATATTTTTTCTTCGGGTCATGCTTTTTCATCGAGTTGATCAAATCCTGAAAATAGCCCGCAGCAAAAGTGCTGAGTTTTTGCTGGAACCGATTTACATTTGTCCTTTTTTTCAGTTTTATGACCAACGGATCGCTGAAGGAATTTGTACCGCGGGCTAAATTGTCCTTATAATCAGGGTTTGATTCGATGGGGATAATCATATCAAATTGAAAGCTGGAGTTAGCCGGGAAATCCTTGAACACGCCGCTAACGGTTACCGGCGGGCGATTGAGTTCATTAGGCATTGTGAAAACCTTGCCGACCGCGTTAATTTTTCCAAAATATTTCAACGCCAGCTTTTCACTGATAACAGCCTGGTTCCGGCCCTGCAGCACCGTATTGGCGTTACCTTCAATTAATGGATAATTGAATACCTTAAAGAAATCAGCGTCGGCGTAAGTAAGGTTATTATCCTGCTCTTTAAAACTTTTATTCCCTACCCGGATCGTCTCGGCACCCAAACCTTCAAACCTGATTGCATTTTCTATTTCAGGAAAATTTCTTTTAAGGTCAACAGCCAAAATAGTGGGCGTTTGTATCATATTTAACTGCCCCGCATCATGCGATAAAAAAGAAAAAAAGTTTTTTTTAAGTTTTATGCGCGACGAAGTAGAACCAAAAATATCGCTCTGCTCAACCCGGTATAACCGGCTCAGATCTTGGTGAAAGGAATCGAACGACTGCTCGTTTTTCACATACAAATAAACTAGTATGCAAAATGCGCTCGCTACACTTAAACCGATAATGTTTATTGCAGAGTACAATTTGTTCCGGAAAATATTCCGGATTGCGAGTTTTAGGTTGATTTTTATCATGCTGGTAAATCAATTAGTGATTTAGTGAATTATTGACTTGGTTCTTCGTTATTAATTATTAGGTAGCTTCTGTCTGCTGTGAAAAATTGCCAACTGCTACTGCAAACTGTTCTACTCGCTCCTTAAACTTTTTACTGGGTTAGCGATAGCCGCCTTAACCGTTTGAAAGCCCGATGTAAACACCGCGGCCAACAACATTCCAGCGCCGCTGGCAGCGAATATCCACCAGCTTATGGGTGTGCGGTCGGCAAAGCCCTGCATCCATTTGTTCATGGCCCACCAAGCTAATGGCGTAACGATCAAAAACGCCAGGATGATAAGCAACACCAGCTCGGTTGAAAGCAACTTAACAATTTGCGCCACTGTTGCGCCCAGCACCTTGCGCACACCAATTTCCTTAGTGCGCTGGTTGGTTGTATAAATGGCTAACCCTAATAAACCCAGGCAGCTAATAAATATTGATAAGCCCGTGGCCCAGGTTAATAGTGTTGAAGTATGCTGCTCGGTTTCATAAAACTTAGCTATTGTTTCGTCGAAAAAATGATATTCAAAGTCGTCGTCAGGATATATTTCCTTCCATGATCTTCCAATTGCTGCCAATGCGGTTTTCCATTCATCACCACCGGCGGTTTGCGGTTTTAGCGAGATGTGGAACGTACCGGTTTGGTAGTTATTGGTGCTGGTGAATATGGCCAGTGGTTTAATAGGGTCATGCAACGATTTCTGATGAAAATCAGCGACCACCCCTACAATTTTTAAATTTTTTGTTCCGTTAAAATTATTGAGCATCTTGCCGACAGCATCGTTCGGCGATTTGAAACCGAGTATTTTTGCATACGTTGTATTTATCACTACCGATTTTGACGTATCGCCAGGCTGCAGGCTACGCCCTGCGGTTAACTTGATTTTATATAGCGGGATATAATTTTCATCCCCAAATTTCAGGAACACCTCGGTTTTAACTTCCTTCTTGCCATCCTTATAAGTAACGATGGTTGAGTTCGTATTCCCGGACGATGGGGGCGCATTGCCAACGCTAACCATATCAACCCGCGGCATAGAACGCAACTTATTTAAAAACACTTGGTTTTTGCTGGCCGTCCGGTTTTTCCACGGAGAATTTATAATAACTATAGCGTCTTTTTTAAAGCCCATATCTTTATGCAATGCATAATAAATTTGCTTACTCACCAATACAGTTGCCATGATGAAGAATTGGGCGATGATAAATTGAGTAACCGTTAATGATTTACGCAGCCACGCATTTCGCGTTTTACTGCTGTTTGATGCAGCCTGGTTTTTAAGTACCATAGCCGGTTTATATCCTGACAACATCACCGCAGGATAAAACCCGGATAAGAGGCTGACTATGATAGTTAATAACAATAGAAATATTATCAGGCTGAGTTGTGAAAAGATATTTGCCTTAATACCAGCCGGCACAAAATCAGCAAAAAGCTTTAAAATTACAGGCGCTAATGCCGCCGAGATAATAACGGCTATCAACGTTATCAAAAATGTTTCACTTAAAAATTGCACCACCAGCTGCATACGGCTACTTCCCATTGTCTTGCGGATACCAATTTCCTTTGCCCTTTGTGTAGCCTGCGCGGTAGTTAAATTAATAAAATTAATACAGCCTAACAGCAACAGAAATAAAGCTATGATAAGTAACCCATATAATGTGGTTTTACTGGCCACGCGATCATTGTCGAAATTTCCATAATGCTCATTAAAATGTAAGTCGTTTAACGGCTGTAAACTAAATCTATGGGTATTGCCTTTGCTTTCAGGCTTCGGCGGGCTATTCCTTTTAAGAATATCATTTAGTTGCTTTTCAACGTGCGCTGCGTTTGCTGAAGGCGATAACTTTATAAAAAGTTGCGATGCTGAATTGGTGCTTTCCCATTCGGTGAGTTGTAGCTGACCTTTTAAATCGTTATTAACAACGCCTGTGCTATAAGATATAAAATCGTGAAACGTGAAATCAGTATTGTCTGTGAATGACTGAACAATCCCTGTTACGGTTGTCTTTATCGTATCGTAAGCGACTATTTTGCCGATCATTTGACTATAGTGCAATGATGAGAAATATTTTTTTGCCTGTTCAGATGTTAACACTACCTGGTTAGGCGCACTCAGCGCATTTTTTGGAGAACCGGCTAGCCATTTATAATTGAATATTTTAAAATACTCGGGACTGGCAAGAACTATATTATCCTGGCTTTTAAATCTAACCGGAACATTCCCCTTGCCCGGAATAAATACATTCGGACCGTACAAGGTATAGAATGGCGCCGCAACTTCAATCCCCGTTACCTGGTTTTTAACAGCTTGTGGTAATGGGCCGCATATTCCGCTGTTGTATCCTTTTTCACCCTGGAAGGAAAAAATGCTCACTACCCGGTATATCCGGTCGCTGTCCTTATGAAATTTATCAAAAGTAAAATCAAAGTGAACGATGAGGTAAATTACCAGCGCGGCGCTGATACCGATTGATAAGCCGATAATATTGATCAGCGTAAACAGCTTATGTTTCCAAAAGCCCCGTAATGCGATTTTGAAGTAGTTTTTTATCATTTTATTTGGTCATTGGTCATTGTCTTGTTAGTCATTTTTTCTGGATAAAACTAATCTCTAATCACTCAGAACGTAAACTGTCCACCGGGTTTGCCAATGCTGCCTTAATTGACTGGAAACTTATCGTCATAAAGGCAATGACCAGCGCAATAACGCCCGCCATTATAAATACCCACCAGCCGATGCCCACATGAAAGGCAAAATTAACCAACCAGCTGTTCATCGAATACCATGCTATCGGGAAGGCGATAATAGCCGCTATCAAAACCAGCTTCATAAAATCTTTAGACAGTTCGGTAACAATTTGTGGAATACTCGCGCCAAGCACTTTACGCACGCCAATTTCCTTAACCCTTTGAGTGATTGTAAACGCCGACAGGCCAAATAAACCCAGGCAGGCTATAAAGATAGCGATGCACGAGAATATGGTAAACAGCCTGCCCTGCTCCTGCTCGCTTTGGTACAGATGGTTAAATTTTGTGTCCAGGAAGGTAAAATCAAAAGGTGTTTCGGGCAAGTATTTTTGCCAGGTAGTTTGAATGGTGCTGATAGCCGACTGTACATTGCGCCCGTCGATCTTTACCGATAATCGGTTATAAAAGCCTCGGCCGGGTAGTTGAAATAATAAAGGAATGATCTTTTGATGCAGCGATTCAAAATGAAAATCTTTAACCACGCCGATTACCTTTCCTTTGATGTCTCCATAGGCAATATCTTTATCTAATGCATTTTGCGGCGTTTTCCAGCCGAGCGCGCGTACTGCCGCTTCATTGATGATATAATTGGTTGTATCGGTTGGAAACTCCTTTGAGAAATTCCTGCCGGCAGCTATCTGCATGCCATAGGTTGGTATAAAACCATAGTCGGTTGTAATATACTTCAAATCCACCTTGATGGGCTGCATTGAGCCGCCCTGCAACACTTTGGCGTTCTGGTCGTCAAGTAACCGTCCGGTTGGAATACGCGACGACCTGCCTATATCTTTTATAGCACCGTTTTTCATTACGTCGCTCTTAAAAGCCTCATATTGCTTGTTCAATAAACGTGTATATTGTGTTGTTAAAACAAAATCCTTATTAAAGCCCAGCGATTTGCTCTGTACATACTGCAATTGCCGGTAAACCACCGTGGTGGCTATGATTAAAATGATCGATATTGAAAACTGCAATACAACCAGGACTTTCCTGAATGAAAGGTTGCCCGACCCCACCTTAAGCATGCCTTTTAACACTTTTACCGGCAAAAACGACGACATAAATAAAGCCGGGTATATACCGCTTATGATGCCCACCACAAACGGAAGAGCAAGCAGCGATAACAAAATGCGCCATTGCAGCAAACTGCCGACTGATAAAGCCTGGTTTGATAAATAATTGATAAAAGGCAGTACAGAAACCGTCAATATCACGGCAAGCAACAGCGAAACCATGGTGATCAACACCGATTCGCTTAAAAATTGGGCAATGATCGCTTTACGCTGCGCACCCATTACCTTTCTGATGCCTATTTCTTTTGCCCTTAAGGCTGAACGCGCGGTGGACAAGTTCATATAGTTGATACACGCGATCAGCAGGATAAATAAAGCAATGGCCGAAAAGATATAAACGCGGATAATATCTCCGTTCCCTTCTATCTCAACATCCAGGTGCGAGCGCAGGTGGATATCGGTTAGTTTTTGTATGGTAAGTTTGGTTACCTGGTGGGTTTTTATATTCCCTGGCATTCCCGGAAAGTGAACGTATTTATCCAGGAAATCGGGCAGCTGGCCTTCGATCCTGCTTACATTATAGCCATTCGGAAAAAGCAGGTAGGTATAAAAAGAATTGTTGCCGTAATTGGTCTGTAACTGTTTTTCGCCATAAATAACAGGGTCCTTTAATGTATTGAACGACATTAAAATGTCGGGATGCATGTGTGAGTTAGCCGGAAATGGCTTAAAAATGCCTGTCACCTTAAATTCGTGCTTGTTATTGTCAAGCAGCACGGTTTTATTTATTGGGTCGGCATCGCCAAAATATTTTTTGGCGACCGCTTCAGTCATCATAACGGTATAAGGGTCGAGAAGCGCCTTATGCGCATCTCCTTTTATAACAGGCAAGCTGAAAAAGTCAAAGAAGTTTTCATCGGCAAAAACGGCGCTATTTTCATTAAACAGCTTATCCTTATACCGCAATGGTGTGGTGCCATTTGGCAGTACACGCGTTACTTTTTTAATATCAGAAAATGCATTTTGCAGTAAAGGGCCAAATGGCGGTGCTACCGCGCTCAAATGCAAACTCTCTACATTGGGGCCCGAATAGAATATCCGCGTTACCCTATAAATATCGTTGGCGTTTTTGTAGGATTTATCATAACTGCGCTCGTTAATGATATAGGCCAAAATAAGCAGGCAGCAGGTTAAACCCACTGTTAAACCGAATATATTGATGAATGAAATAAACGGGTGCCGTTTGATGTTTCGAATGGCGCTCCTCAGGTAATTTTTTATCATGACCTTATCAATTATTGATTTAGTGAATTATTGAATTATATATTTTCATATCAACAGCCGACTGCTACTGCACACTGCCTACTTTTCTTACTCACTCCTAAGGCTCTTCACGGGATTTGCCAACGCTGCTTTAATAGATTGAAAACTTATAGTTAAAGCTGCAACCAGAAGGGCAATACATCCTGCCGCTAGAAACACCCACCACTCAATGGTTATCCGATAGGCAAAATCCTGCAGCCATTTGTTCATCGCGTACCAGGTTACCGGGAATGCGACGAGCGAAGCGATAATGATCAGCTTTAAAAATTCTTTTGATAACATGACGGTAATGCTTCCGGCAGAAGCGCCCAACACCTTCCGGATACCAATTTCTTTAACCCGCTGCCGTATCATATATGCTGCAAGGCCGAATAGACCAAGGCAGGCGATAATGACGGCTATAACCGAAAAGGTGGTAAATATTTGACCTGTACGCTGCTCTGAATTATATAGCGTCGCAAATTGCTCGTCGAGGAAGGAATAGCTGAATGGCGCGCCTACATGGTAGGTATTCCATTGGGTTTTAATATCACTGATCAAATGATGTACGTCCGCAGTTTTTATCCTTACGATTATGGAGCCTTTGCTGTTGTTCGATGCCAGCATCATTAATGGGGCGATCTTTTGCTTTGCCGATGTATAGTGAAAATCCTTTACCACGCCAACTATGGTATAGTGGCGCTGTCCCGATCGTATAATTGTTTTACCTAACGGATCGGTATTGCCGAAACCCAGGTCGCGAACGGCTGTCTCATTAATGATAGCCGACGCCGAATCTGCGGGAGCTGACGGATAGAAGTTCCTCCCTTTTGCAAGCTGCATGCCCAGTGTCGGAATGTACGAGTTTTGGATCCAGTAAATACCGGTCTGCAGCTGGGTTCGGGTGCCTTTATTGGCAATGTAACTGGCATAAATCTCCGTACCACCCATGTTATTGTAACCTGGTACATTGTCGGATATGGTTGCATTAACCACCCGGTTGTCATTCAAAAGCTGCTGTTTAAATGCATCGATATTATTGCCGAGGGTATTGGTATCATTTATCACAAGCACCTGGTTTTTATCGTACCCAAGTTTTTTATTTTGCATAAAATAAAGCTGCTGGTAGACGATAAAAGTAGCAATGATCAGTGCTGTTGATATGCCGAACTGAAAAACGATGAGGCTGCTCCGCAGCCCGCCGCGATTTGCCGGTTCTGTCCCGGTGTTGCCTTTTAAAATCGAAATGATCTGGAAGGAAGACAAAAAAAACGCCGGGTAAATACCGGCTATTAGGCCAACAAACAATGTTAAAGCAATTTCAAATAATACAACCCTGTAGGTTAAAAAGAAGCCGATAGTTATCTGTTTGCCCGACAGATCATTAAAATATGGCAGTAAGAGGTAAACCAGGCCCATGGCAAACAGCGTAGCCAAAAGCGTAAGCATAACCGATTCGATAAGAAATTGCGATACCAGTTTATTTTTCGCTGATCCCAGTACTTTCCGGATGCCTATTTCCTTCGCTCGTTTAGCCGCGCTGGCGGTTGAGAGGTTGGTAAAATTGATACAGGCAAGTAACAAAATAAATGCGGCAAGGGCGCCGAAGATATATACGTAATGGATATCGCCATTCGATTCAAATTCGTATTTGCTCGCCGAATGTAAATGAATATCGGTGATCGGCTGTAAAAAAAATAAAAATGAGTTAACAGATTTCTGTGCTTCTGCGACACTCACGCCCATATCATGCTGTATCTCGGGCACCACAAATTTAGCAACCAGCTGCGGAAACCGGGCTTCCAGTTTTTTTGGGTCGGCGTTTTTATTTAGTAAAAGATAAGTAAAGTAGCCGACGTTGCTCCAGGTTTGCTTTGCCCGGGGGGTAACAAAGGTTACCATGCTCATAAAAGCATCGGCATGAAAATGCGAATTATCCGGGATCTTATCGATAACGCCGGTCACTTTTACGAGGTCGTTTCCCACTTTCAGCGCTTTACCAAGGGCCGGTAAACCGCCAAAATATTTCTTTTCGAACGCTTTTGTTATGACAATGGTTTTGGGTTCGTTAAGGGCTGTTTTAATGTCTCCTTCAGCCAGCGGGATAGAAAATAGCTTGAAGAAATTTGAATCAATAAGCACAACTTTATTTTCCTTAAACTGGTTATTCCCGTATTTGACAAATACATTCCCCAAATTGGTTAAGCGGGTGCTGGCAAGCACTTCGGGAAACGCGCTTTTTATCCCCTGCCCCACAGCTATGTCGACACTCGGAAAATCGGCCGCGGCATTATCTCCGTTTGAGTGCAGGGCCACCCTGTAAAGCTGCCTGGCTTGCGCCGGATAAGTATCATAAGTTAGTTCCTGGTATAAATAGGCACCTATCAGCATGCAGCAGGTAAGCCCTACCGACAAGCCAAAAATATTGATAAATGAAAATACCTTGTTGCCTTTAAGGTTTCGCCATGCTGTAATGATAAAGTTTTTGATCATGCCGGACTATTTTTTT
Source organism: Mucilaginibacter sp. (assembly GCA_028288125.1). Classification (GTDB taxonomy): domain Bacteria; phylum Bacteroidota; class Bacteroidia; order Sphingobacteriales; family Sphingobacteriaceae; genus Mucilaginibacter. Next base: position 30,291 of record JAQBOH010000003.1, on the reverse strand, counting down.
ACGATAGGTTTAAAATACATACCAATTAAATAAACAGCTGTTATTCAATCAATTACATTTTATATATAATTACAACTGTTCGCAAGCGTAACACCCTGTGTTCGTTTATGATACAGTCCGCTTTTTAATTCGGATTTACAATTTTTCACTTTTGTTTATTTTCAATGGTGTTCAAGAAGGATTCGCCGTTTTAGATTTGAACGATGAATATTTCCATTATATAAAAGCGGCCCTGATGTTAATCACACCAGGGCCGCTTAGCTCATTAATAAAACTATTTCTAAACCTTAATTAAAACTAATCTCCAAATGCCCGCTGGCATCAACGTTTACCGGCGCCCCTCCGCCGTTGACACTTCCTTTAACATGGGTTTTATCCCATTCACCTGAAAAACCGCTTATATTAAATGGGTTATTTATCCTGTTTGCTGACATGTTCAGGTCCAGGCCCTGCTTTAAAGGTAATTTTAGGTTTACATTTCCGCCGCTTACATCAAGCTTTACATATTTGCCCACATGGTTCATTTCCACATTCATGCTGCCGCCACTGGTGGACGCTTCAAGGCTGCATGACAGTTGTGTTAAGTTCATGCTGCCTCCCGAAGTACCGGTAACCAATTCGCCGTCGATATCGCTGGCCTGTACGCTGCCACCGCTGGTGTTAGCCCTAATGGAACCTTTTAAACCTTCCAGATGCAGGGAGCCGCCCGATGTCTCCAATTTTATTTTGCCGTTGCAATTAGTGGCGCGAATGCTGCCGCCGCTGGTTTCGAGGTTGATATTATCGCCCGAGTTGGATACCTCAATACTGCCGCCCGATGTTTCTCCTTTTATAACGCCGGTTAAATGGTCAACATGCAAACTGCCGCCACTGGTAGATAAATTTTCATTTCCAGACAGATTATCCACATGAATACTGCCCCCACTGGTGCCCAAATGAGTGGCCACCTGCCGCGGAACAAATACTTTGAAAGATATGCTCAATTGCCGTCTCCAGTTAAGGTTCACGTTAAAGCCCATACCGTCGTGCTTCCTTTTCGCGGTAGCGTGAACTTCGTGCCCGCTTACCGAAACCTGTAATATATAATCTTCATCCAGGCGTTTTTTTATTTCTTCGCGGGTTAGTTCCTGGTTATTGTTTCCATGTACAAATACCTCCACCCTCGCGGCTTCACCCGCCGCGCCGCTTACACTTATACTCGCACCCGACGTGTTCACAAATACGTCGCGTATATCGTCGTTGGCTAATGATTTGGTTTCATAAGGTGTTTTATTCCAATCCTGCCCCAAAGCTAAATAACCCTGGCAGGCAAATACTAATAGTAAAAGGTAAGTTTTCATATCTTTCTCATTGTTTTACTAATAGACCCGGTTGGTACGAAACATGTTGCACGTATGGTAATTATTTTAATGAGTGCAGTATGCGAGTAGCAGTGGCAGTACGTAGTAGCGGGGATTTTAAAATTTATATACAAAAACTGCTACTACGTACTACTACTGCCACTATAACTTATTCGCTCTTCAAACTTTTTACGGGGTTTACCGATGCAGCCTTAAGCGCCTGGATACTTACCGTAACACCGGCTACAATCAACGCAGCAGCGCCCGCGCCAGCGAATATCCACCAGTGAATATGTATACGATAGGCGAAATCCTGCAGCCATTTGTTGGATACGTACCACGCAATCGGCGAAGCTATCGCCGCAGCAATAATTACCAGGTATAAAAAGTCTTTAGAGATAAGCAGGATAATGCCCGAAACATTCGCGCCAAGCACCTTTCTAATACCTATCTCTTTGGTACGCTGTACAACCGCGTAAGCCGTAATAGCAAACAATCCAAGGCAAGCAAGCAGAATTGCTAAAATAGAAAACGTTGTAAAAACCCCGGCGGTGCGTTGTTCGGTGCGGTACAAGGCGTCATAATCTTCATCCAAAAATTTATATTCAAACGGCCTTCCGGGGAAACGCTCTTTCCATATTTTTTCTAAGGCCGGTATAATTGACGCTGTATTGTTCCCGTTTATCCGCACAAACATATCCTGGGTTTGAAAGTGATCCAAAAATATCAGCAGCGGGCCTATCGGGTCATGAAACGATTTGAAATTAAAATCCTTTACAACCGCTTTTATCCGCCCCTGAGTACCGCCTTTTTTTATTTCTTTTCCAATGGCTTGCCCCGGCGTCCATCCCAACGCGCCGGCGGCCGACTCGTTGAGCATAAAAGAAAAACGGAAATTTTTCCTCTGGTTGGTTGTGTCAATTTGTAAAACATCGGTTTGGTTATAGTCAGTACCTGCAATAATTTTTATTTGCATGGTTTTAATAAAATCCTCGTCCATTGGCAGGGCGTTTACTGAAATGTCCTTACCGTTGGCTGTTTGGATCGCATCGCCCCACCCAACATTTACAGGTTCACTGTTTGCGGTTGCAACACCTTCCACTCCGGGAAGACTGCCGACAGCCTTTTTTAGGGCGGCAACCTGTGGCAGCATTTTATAACTTACCGGCAAAACAACCACGTTACTTTTATTATAGCCAATGTCCTTATTGCGAATATAGGATAACTGCTGAAGGATAACCACGGTTGTTACGATCAGGAAAATTGAAATGATAAACTGGAAAATGATGAGCGACCTGCGTACATTTTGCCTGGAGGTAAATGAAAAACCTGACTTTAAAATCTTAGCTAATTTAACGTTGGATAATAATAAAGCAGGGTAAGCACCGGCCGCTAAACCAATAGTAATTCCTAACACGGTCAAACCAAGGATAATCACCGGGTCGAGCAAAATATTAAATTGGAGTTGTTTGCCCGATACCTGGTTAAACAGCGGCAATAACAAAAATGCCAGTCCGAAAGCGATGACTGCGGCAATAATCGTCACGAAAAGTGATTCGCCTATAAACTGCCTGAATAGCTGGTGTTTGGCGGCCCCCATAACCTTACGGATGCCAATTTCGGCGCCCCGGCCTGCCGATTGCGCAATAGAAAGATTTACATAATTAACACAGGCAATAACCAGGATCAATACAGCAACAACAAGCATGATATAGATATAGGTAATGCTGCCATTTGGCTCTAATCCGTCCGAAAGATTTGAATGCAGGTGAACACCGGTTAACGGCTCTAAATAATACGTCAGGTACTGACCGCCAGACAGTTTCATTTCATTTTTACATACGCCGGTCATATAATTCATTATCTGCTTTTGCAACGGCTGAATATCAGCTTTATCGTTAAGCAGCAGGTACGTAATATAATTGGCCGACAACCATTCTTCGGCCCTTTTGGCAGCGGATAGATTATTAAAGGGTACAACAAACTCAAACCTGATCTGCGAATTGGTAGGTGCATCTGCGGCAATGCCGGCTACCATATAGCTTTTATCACTAAACTTTAAGGTTTTGCCAATCGGGTCATCGTTATCAAAATATTTTTTAGCTATACTTTGCGTGATAATGATTTTATCGGGGTCATCTAACACCGTGATCCTGTCCCCTTTTAATAATTTAAACGAGAACATTTTTAAGAATGAAGGGTCGGCATACAGAATGTTGCTTTCCTTAAAAACACGATTGTTATAGCTGATGATGTCCGACCGTTTTTCAAGCCTTACAAAATCCGCTATACCGGGAAATGTCCGTTTAAACTGCGGGCCAACTTTGGTGCCGGTTACAGCCGTCTTCCAGGGGGCTTCGGCATGCCCGTAATCCATTGTTACACGTACAATCCTATCTGCGTTTTCGTTAAAACGGTTATAGCTTATTTCGTGCTTGATATAAATACCGATCAACAGGCAGCTAACTATGCCAACGGTTAAGCCTGTAATATTTATAAATGCATACAGCCGGTTCTTCTTTAAGTTCCGCCAGGCGATTTTGAAATAGTTTTTTATCATGATAAATCAATTATTGAATTAGTTCAGCCCCCTCTAAATCTCCCCCGGTTGGGGAGACTTTTTAAGGTGGGGCTTATTCGCTTCTCAAACTTTCTACCGGGTTGGCAATTGCCGCCCGGATCGCGTGATAGCTTACCGTAATAACCGACGTTATAATCGCAACAAAACCTGCTGCTGCAAATACCCACCACGAAATGGTTATCCTATAGGCAAAGCCCTGCAGCCAGTTATGCATGGCCCACCAGGCTATCGGCGACGCAATAACTATTGCAAGTAAAACCAGCTTTAAAAAATCCTGTGACAATAACGCGTTGATAGAAGCTACGCTTGCTCCCAAAACTTTGCGAATGCCAATTTCTTTTGTACGCTGCTCAATAGTAAATGCGGCCAGGCCAAACAAACCCAACGCAGCAAGGATAATCGTTATATAGGTAAATATGCTGAATATGGAGGCAAGCCTGTCTTCGGCTTTGTATTGGGCGTTAAAGGCATCGTCCATAAAAGTGTAATCGAATGGCGTGTCCTTATCATATTTTTTATACAGACCTTGCATGGCGCTTATTAATGTTGGTATATTAGTATACGACCCAATTTTAGCAAATAGGTTGCAACCAAGTTTTTTATAATAAGTGCTGGTGTCATTAACAATGGAGAGGGCCATTGGCCTGATTGCATATTCCAGTGACGTAAAGTTGAAGTTTTTTAAAACGCCCGCTATTTCTATTCGTTCATCACCAATTTTTATAAAAGAGCCTATGGGATTTACCGGAAGGTGCAATTGCGCTATTGCAGCTTCATTTATGATCATATTTTTACGGAATGCAAGCTCGGTACCGGGGGCGGGAGCATATTTCCATTTTAAACCCAGCGTTGTAATAAATTGCGAATTTGCAATAACAGATACTACAAAAACTTTTTCATCCTTTGTTTTTCCGTTCACATTGAACATATCATAGCCTTTAAACATGGAATAGTGTGATGTTGCAACATTGCTTATGCCGCCGAGCGACTGTACATCATGCTTAAATGCAGGGTAATTTTCACCGATGCTGTTTGCTATCGGTATCATTATCACATTATCCTTATTGATACCCGTGTCCGTATGCTTGAAATAGTATAGTTGGCGGTCGATAATGATGCCGCAAATGATCAATCCTACCGATATGGTGAACTGAAGAGTGGTAAATACTTTGCGCACCGTAATACCACCGGCCTGTTTACTCATTTTGCCCTTTAACGTTACAACCGGGTTAAATCGTGACAAAATCAATGACGGATAACTACCTGCAATTAAAGTAGTTATAACTAATAAGCCAAACAAAAAGATTAACACAATCGGACTATAAAAAAACGAATTATCGATTTTAAGTTGTATGATATTTAGAAACCAGGGCGTGATTAGATAGCATAGCAAGTAACCCAGCCCAAATGATAAAATCGTGAACAATGCCGATTCCACATAAAACTGGGTTGCTATTGTTTTACGGCTTGCGCCTGACACTTTACGGACACCTACCTCTTTTGCCCTCAACGTAGCTCTGGCTGTTGAAAGGCTCATATAATTTACCAGGGCCAGTAATAAAATCAAAACGGCAACAAGGGGGAATATTTTAAGATATTTTATGTTCGAGGAATCGCCGAAGCCGCTTTTCAAATGGGTATCGGGCAGCGCTGTAAGAGAAAATTTAATTTCATCAAAAACCTTATTTTTTTTTGCCGTCATTGCTATGCCTTTGACCAGCCTTGCAGTATCACCTGCTTGTTTTACCTGCAGATAAATATTAAAGGCTCCGTAGGTCATTTGCTGTGAGCCAACACCATACCTGGGGGCTTGTTTCATCGCCAGCAGGCTTCGGCATGAGGTAACAAAACTAAAAGTGATAGATGAGTTTGATGGCACATTTTCCGCAACCCCGGTAACTTGGTAGGTATAAGCGCTATCGGTTTTAATAACTAAGGTTTTGCCAATCGGGTCCTGTGTGCCAAAATATTTTTTAGCCATGTCTCTTGATAAAACAACAGTAAATGGCTTGCTCAGCACATCGCTTGCCGACCCTGACAGTAGTTTAAAGGAGAAGAAGTTAAAGAAAGCGGGATCGGCAAATAATAATTTATCTTCAGTAAACTTCTTTGCGGGTGACGACGGATCAGTTACAATTACCGGGTTCTCGTTAAAATAAGGCAACGTGCGCATATAAGCTTCAACAAGCGGCTGATTTTGTTTGATCAACGGTCCGGAGGCATAGCTCATCGGGACATTGGGAATAAATATGTGATCGGCATTTTTATGAAAGCGGTCGTAGCTCATTTCATGAACCACGTACATCATTATCATCATGCAAACGGCCAGCCCAACAGCCAGTCCCGAAATGTTGATAAGGCTATACAACTTTTGCTTTGTAAGGTTGCGCCAGGCGATTTTTATGTAGTTGAACATCATGAGTTTTAATTATTGAATTAGTGATTTAGTGAATTATTGATTTAAACTTCTTCACTATATATGATTTTTCTTATAACTGCAAACTGCTACTGTCAACTGCCTCACTCGCTCCTCAAACTGTTCACAGGGTTACTCAAAGCCGCTTTTATGGATTGAAAACTTATAGTGACGAAAGCGATCATAATTGCTCCAAAACCTGCTACCGCGAATACCCACCATTGTATATTTTGCCGGTATGCAAAATCCTGCAGCCATTTATTCATCAAAAACCATCCTGCAGGCAATGAAATAAGAATGGCGATAAATACCAGCTTTATAAAATCAAAAGAAAGCATAGCGGCGATAGCAGATATGCTTGCACCCAATATTTTCCGTATCCCGATTTCCTTTGTACGTTGTTCGGCAGCATATGCGGCAAGGCCAAACAAACCCAGGCAGGCAATTATTATTGCCAATGAGGTAAATACAATGAATATTTTCCCCACTCGCTGTTCGGTACGATATGAAGCGTCAAAGTCCTGATCCATAAAAGAAAAATTCATTTGTACGTTGGGTGAAAGCGCCTTCCATCTTTCTTTAATTTGAGATAGCAGAAAAGGCAGGTTGGTTGTATTTACCCGCACACTTAACGCGCCTTTATTTTGAGCCAATACCAATACCACCGGGCTAATTACATCCCGCAGGGAACTAAAATTAAAATCCTTAACAACACCTATAATATGATACTCCTTTGAGTTGGATATGTCCTGTTTACCACCGTTTGATCTGTACAACGGTTTATTTAACGGATATTTAAGTCCCAAAAAGTTCGAAGCAGATTCATTAATGATAATACCGGATGAATCTGTTAGCATTTGGCTTGAAAAATTGCGGCCCGAAGTCATTTTCATGTCCAGTGTTTTGATATAATCTTCGTCGACTTCCCATGTTTGAGGGAATAATGCCTTCTTTTGGTCAAAAGCGGCATCCTTAAAAAATATAGAGGTATTCTTCCAGTTAGATGTTGGTAGAAAACCTGTTAGTGTTGCGTTTATTACTCCTGGTAATTGTTTAATCTCTTGCTTGAAAACCCTGGCCTGGTTATTTAATTCAAAAGTGTTTTGAACTATTAAAACCTGATTACGGTTATACCCCAAATTTTTGGTTTGGATATAATTTAGTTGGTTGTAAATAACCAGTGTGCCTATGATAAGGAAAATGGATATGGAAAATTGCAGAACAACCAAAAAGTTCCTCAATCCACCGCCCTTAAAACCTGCAGATAATTTGCCTTTTAGTACGTCAATTGGTTGAAATGAGGAAAGATAAAAGGCAGGGTATGAACCCGCCATTGCCCCAACAAATAAAACAATAAATAATAATGCCGGAACAAGCCATGTAAGCGTTTGTGATGAAATAGATAAATCCTTGCCTGAAAGTTGATTAAATGCCGGTAGCAATACTACTGTGGAAAACAAAGCTATAATAGTAGCAACAAAAGTCACCATTATTGATTCTGTCAGGAACTGGGTTATCAGATGTTTGCGGGCAGAACCAAGCACTTTGCGCACGCCAACTTCCCGCGCCCTGTTTGAGGAGCGGGCGGTTGAAAGATTCATAAAATTAACGCAGGCGATTAACAGGATAAACAGGGCAATAGCCGAAAAAATGTATACATATTGAACTGTGCCATTCGGTCCCAGTTCACCTGTTCGATTTGATTTGAGGTGGATATCAGTTAGCGGCGTTAAATTTAATCTGAAAAAACTTCCGCCTTTTTCAAAAACGGCCATACTCATTTTTAATTGTGACTGCATTTGCTGCCCGCTGTGTCTGTTTAAAAAAGCAGGTAAAGCTGCTTCAAGCTTTTTATGATCTGCCGCATCTTTAAATAAAACATAAGTGTTATAATCACTTCTTAGCCATTCGGTCGACCTGCTATCAGGATAAGAAGACATTGAGATAAAAAAATCGAAGTTAAAATGCGATTGCACTGGTATATCCTTGATTACGCCGGCGACTTTATACCAGGTATCATTAAACTTTAATGTTTCACCTACAACATTGGTGCGTTTAAAGTATTTCTTTGAAATGCTTTCGGTTATTACCACGCTGTTTGGCTCTGCCAGGGCTGTTGCCGGGCTCCCATTGATCATAGGCAGGGTAAATACATTAAACAGCGAGGGGTCGGCTAACGCAATTTTAGTTTCAAGGATATTTGTTATTCCCCTTTTAACATGCATTGAACCAGCATTTTTTATTCTTACCGTATTTTCTACATAGGGAAAATCATTTTTTAGCGCTTGCGCCAAAGGAGGCATACATACTGCATAAAGAACATTATTTTCGCCAAGCTTCAGGTCTTCATTTACGCGATATATCCTATCGGCTTTGGTATTGTAGCGGTCGTAGCTTATCTCATCAGCCACATAAAATATAATGAGCAGGCAACTGGCAAGTCCTAACGAAAGTCCTAAAACATTTAAGATCGTAAAACCCTTGTTTTTTAACAGCGATCGATAGGCTGTTTTGATGTAGTTTTGTATCATGTTATTTTTCACTAGTCAATTTTTACCCTAACTGCAAACTTCCCCTACTCGCTTCTCAAACTTTTCACCGGGTTAGCCAACGCAGCTTTAATTGCCTGGAAACTTACGGTTATTAATGATATGATAATTGTGATCAAAGCTGCAAGGACAAATACCCATATACTTATTGAAATACGGTAGGAATATCCCTGCAACCATTTATACATGGCCCACCAGGCAATGGGCATAGCGATAGCGAACGCGATCATTACCAACTTTAAAAAGTCTTTAGATAACAAGGTAGTGACGCCTGCCACCGATGCGCCTAAAACCTTGCGCACACCTATTTCCTTTATACGGTTTTGGGCCATATAAGCCGCCAAACCAAATAAGCCCAGGCAAGATATAATAATAGTAAGACCGGCAAACAGGCTGGCCAGTGTGCCTATGCGTTGCTCATCGCCAAATTTTTTAGCGTAATCCTGATCAATGAAGTTGTATTCAAAAGGATAATCAGGGTTATATTTTTTAAATACTTTTTCTGCCAGTTTTAAATTCTCGGCGGTTGTGTGGGCGCCATTCAATTTAAAATGAATCACGTTGAACCACGATTTAGGACCCTGTATGATCATTGCCTTCACAGGTTCGTATGGTGATTGAAGGATAAAATCTTTAACTACTCCTATTACATGCCAGTTGGTAAAATGCGTAGCATCATTTGGTCGCTTAATGATTTGGCCGACCGGGTTTTTAAATCCCATAGTCTTCACCGCGGTTTCATTCAAAATCATCGCCACTGAATCAGTCGGGTAAGTTTTAACGTCGATATCACGACCTGCAATAAGCTTAAGTCCCATGGTTTTCACGAGGTCGCCATCGGTATTGAACATATTAAAGTCTATTTTCTTACTCATGTCCTTACCGTCCCAAATAAAATCCCAGCTATCACTCCAGCCCTGGGTAATCGGGGCGCTCGTTTTACTTACCGCGGCGGCCGCACCACTGGCCAGCAAATCATTTTTTATCAGTGCGTATTGCTTTTCGACATTGCCGGTCATCATCACATATACCAGGTTATCTTTTTTATAACCGGTTTCGCGGTCCTGTGCATATTGCAATTGCTGGCGAATGATTATGGTGCAAACAATCAAAACCACGGCAAATGTAAATTGCACTACTACCAGTAATTTGCGTGGCGTAATTAATGCATTGACGGCTTTGAAAGTACCTTTCAATACGCTGACCGGCCGGAATGAAGACAGGTAAAGCGCAGGGTAACTACCTGAAATTAGCCCGGTAAACAAAATAAATGAAAGTGCCGTAAACCAAAACCAGGGACTGCTATACGGTATATACAGTTGCTTATCTGTTAGCCGGTTAAATCCGGATAAACTAAGCTGTACAATCACAATAGCGATCAAGCCGGCTATCAGCGCGATAAAAATAGATTCGCCTAAAAACTGGGATATCAAGGAGCCTCTTAAGGCGCCTACCACTTTACGGATACCCACTTCCCTTGCACGTTTTTCACTCCGGGCCGTGCTTAAATTCATAAAGTTGATACAGGCTATGATAAGGATAAATGCGGCTATCATCGAAAATATCCTGATGGTTTCAATACGCCCGCCCGAAATTTTTCCTTTCTGGTCAAACTTAGAATACAATCTCCATTTACCGGACGGGTGTACAAAAACGTCGATATCTTTTATTTCGGAATGTGACCTGGTTATGTTTACAATACTTTTATTGGCTTCGGCCTCGGTAACGCCCGGTTTTAGCAGCGCCCAGGTTTGTATAGAATTATTACCCCACCCAGTATCATCCCCGCCAATTTTCTTCAGGTACGACCAAGGCATCAAGTATTCAAATTTAAACTGGGTATTGTTCGGCAGATCCTGCATAACAGCTGATACCGTAAAATAAGCGTTGCTATCAATTTTTATAGTTTTACCCATCGCATTGTCATTTCCAAACAGTTTTTTAGCTAACTTTTGGGTGATAACAATGTCTTTGATATTATTTAACGCGGTATTTTTATTTCCGCTAACCAGCGGAAAGCTAAACATGGTCAGAAATCCGGGATCGGTAAAGTAGCCGGGGACATTCAGGTGCTTATCGTTAATAGTAAACAAGAAATTATTGTTGCTCGTGCGGGCCACCTCTTCAATTTGCGGGTAATCCTGTTTGAGGGTTTTAGCCATTACCTTAGGCGTAGTATTCCAGCACCAAAGCTTGCCATCAAAAACAGAACGGTTGTAAACCGAATACAGGCGATCCTTTTTTGCGTGGAACTGGTCGTAGCTTACCTCGTTCTGTATCCATAATAATATAAGCGCCGAACTGGCCATACCAATCGCCAGGCCAGAGATATTTATTAACGAAAATGCTTTATGCCTGCGTAAATTCCTCCAGGTTATTTTCAAGTAGTTTTTTAACATGAGTCAAGATTTTAGTACGATCATTGGATTTTTTATACTAGACTACCGATTTGAGAAATAAGTTGCATTCCGATCTGCATTGGCGTAATTTATTACACCTATTGCTTAGTAATAGCTCCTATTCGCTTCTCAAACTATTCACCGGGTTAGACAGCGCCGCTTTTATCGATTGAAAACTTATGGTCACAAAAGCGATTACAACCGCTCCAATGCCCGCTAATGCAAATACCCACCATTGTATATTTTGCCGGTAAGCAAAATCCTGTAGCCATTTTTGCATAGCCCACCAGGCAATTGGCGAAGCGATCACAATTGAGATCAGCACCAGCTTTATAAAATCATATGAAAGCATGGCTACAATTTTTGAAACATTGGCCCCCAATACTTTACGGATGCCTATTTCTTTAACGCGCTGCTCGGCCGCGTATGCCGCTAAACCAAACAGGCCTAAACAGGCGATGATAATGGCCAATGTGGTAAACGTGATGAAAATTGTACCCATACGCTGCTCTGTACGGTAGGCTGCGTCAAAGTCCGCATCCATAAAAGAGTAATCGAATTGCTGGCCGGGTGCTAATGCTTTCCATTTATCTTTTATCTGGTCTATCAGCGCCGCAACGTTTGCTGTTTTTATTTTAATGCCAACAGCGCCCCAGTCATCGCCATATGTTAATATCACAGGTGTAATATTTTCACGCAATGAATTGAAATTAAAATCCTTAACCACACCAATAATATGCACTGGTTTAATAACTTTTCCATAGCGGTCGGCCGGGTAATACAGCACCTTATTTAAGACATCAGCCATGGCGAGTTTCTTAGCTGCGGTTTCGTTTATGATCACCGCCGCAGAATCGGTGGACATATCTTTAGAAAAATTCCGTCCCGAAATCATTTTCATCCCCAGCGTTGGTATGTATTTTTCATCGACTGACCATAGCTGAGTCGAGAGCGCTTTTTTTGAATCCATGGTGTGGTCTTGGAAAAAGGTTGTGCTATTCCCATTACCTTCGGTAGGAAGAAAACCAGTCAAAGTGGCGCTTACCACGTTTGGAAATTTTTCAATCTCCTGTTTAAATATTTTTGTTTGTTTGCCTATAGCGTAAACATTGTGGACAATAAGCACCTGGTTGCGTTTATAACCCAGATCTTTGTGCTGGATATATTTAAGCTGGTTATAAATAACCAACGTGCCGACGATAAGAAAAATTGAAATAGAAAACTGAAAGACAACCAGGAAGTTGCGTAACCATCCGGCTTTAAATCCAGAAGATAATTTTCCTTTAAGCACGTCTATCGGCTGAAAAGCCGATAGAAACAAAGCCGGATAGGAGCCGGCGAGGCAACCGATCACAACTACAAGAGCAATAAGCACAGGGGCCAGCCATACAAATGTACCCGGAGTAAACATCAACTCCTTTCCGGACATTTGATTAAATAATGGCAGTAGAACCCAAGCGGCTAAAACGGCGATGACCGTAGCGACAAAGGTAACCAGGATGGATTCTGACAAAAACTGGGCTATTAAAAATTTACGTGGCGAACCCAGTACCTTTCGTACGCCAACCTCGCGGGCCCGGTTTGATGAGCGCGCTGTTGACAGGTTCATGAAGTTTACACAAGCAATCAGTAATATAAACAGCGCAATGGCCGAAAAGATATACACATATTGGATATTGCCATTATTATTGAGTTCAGCCACTCGGTTTGAATGAAGATGAATATCATTTAACGGGGTAAGATTAAGCCGGATATAGTCGCCGCCCTTTTCAACGTCATCGAGACTTTTATGAATAACGGCCTGCAATTGGGGGCCGACATGTGCGCGCACAATTTTTGGAAGTTTAGCTTCCATCGATTTTTGAGATGCACCCTTTTTTAGCAGGATATACGTGTTAAAATTATTGCTCACCCAGCTGTTTTCCTTGCTTTCCGGCAGAGATTGCATGGAAAGGAAAAAATCGTAATTGAAATGTGCCTGTTTAGGAATGTCTTTTATAACGCCGGTTACCTTATAAAGCAGGCTATCATTCAGAGTTAATGTTTTTCCAATAACGTTGGTAGTATTAAAATATTTTTTTGCGGTACTCTCATTAATAACCACCGTGCGCGGATCCTTTAATGCAGTTTTCGGATCACCGGCAATCATCGGAAAAGTAAATATGTCAAAAATTGAAGCATCAGCATATACCACCTTATGCTCTCTAAGGTTTTGATTTCCTTTTTTTACCTGGAAACCGCCCCACGATCTAAACCGTGCAACTTGTTTCACCTCGGGAAGCTCACTTAAAAAGGCGACAGCTAACGGAGCAGGTGTAACAGCAAACGAACCTTCACTACCTCCAAATTTTATATCACTGTTAACGCGGTATATTCTATCAGTTTTGGTATTGAACTTGTCATAGCTCAACTCATCTATCACATAAAAAACGATGAGCATACAAGTGGCCAGTCCCAATGCCAGTCCTAATACGTTAATGGCAGTAAATCCCTTGTTTTTCAGGAGCGTACGAAAAGCGGTTTTAATAAAGTCCTTTATCATTTTGTTTGATCATTAGTTGCAGAATGTATCTTCCGGACTTTTCCGTCCCGATAGCTATCGGGATTCGGATTTAATAAATCAGGCAACACTCAAGCTAACCCCTCCGTTCGGGAGGAGGTTAGCGGAGGCATTAACTACTTAACTAATAAACTTTCTTTAAAGCGGCCTAATCAGCTTATGTTAAAAAACTTGAGACTCCGGACTCAAGACTTAAAACTAAATCATAATATTCTCAACCACTGTTTGCCCATCCAGTAAACGGATGATGCGGTGACTGTAACGGGCATCATGCTCGGAGTGTGTCACCATAATAATGGTTGTTCCCTGTTCGTTCAGGTCGGTCAGTAATTCCATAACTTCGTTACCGTTGCTGCTGTCGAGGTTACCCGTAGGCTCATCCGCCAGTATCAGCTTTGGTTTATTCACCACGGCCCTTGATATTGCTACACGCTGTTGCTGACCACCCGACAATTGCTGCGGATAGTGATTGCGACGGTGCATGATCTGCATTTTATCAAGCACCTCTTCAACTCTTTTTACCCGCTCGGCAGATGGTACGCCGGTATAGATCAACGGCAGCTCCACGTTTTCAAATACGGTAAGCTCGTCGATAAGGTTAAAGCTCTGGAATACGAAGCCGATATTATGCTTGCGCAGATCAGCGCGTTTGCGCTCCGTAAAATGCGCTACTTCAACGCCGTTGAAAACGTAGCTTCCGCTGTCCGGATCATCCAGCATGCCCAGGATGTTGAGCAATGTTGATTTGCCGCAGCCCGAGGGGCCCATAATGGCCACAAACTCGCCCTTTTTAACTTCGATAGACAGCTTATTTAAAGCAATGGTTTCTACCTCTTCGGTACGGTAAAACTTTTCGAGATCTGTAATTTTTATCATTTTCGCCTCCTAATCTTGCCGGATCATCCCGGTGAAGATTGATTTATAGTTTAAGTTAATTAATTGTATAGATTGTTAGTTGATGGTTCATAGTTCATGGCTTATTTTTGGTCTTGGTTCTTGACTCTTGTTTTCTTGCCTCTCACTTCTGTCACTTCTTCAGCACCAGCTCCTGTATGTCACCATAGGTTTCATAACTGGAGGTGATCACTTTATCTCCTTCTTTTAATCCCGACATCAGCTCATAATAATCAGGGCTCTGGCGGTTGATCTGTATATCCACCTTGTAGGCTTTTTTTCCATCGTCACTTACCTTAAATATCCAGTTACCGCCAGTTTGCTGGTAAAATCCGCCCTTAGGCAACAGTAATGCAGTTGTTTCGTCGCTCAAGGCTAGGCGCACCTGTAGGGTTTGGCCTTTCCTTATGCCAGACGGCGTAGGCCCTACAAAAGCCATATCCACCTGGAACTGGCCGTTTACCACCTGCGTAAACACTTTTTTTATGACCAGGCGATAGGTTTTATCAGCAAATTGAAAATCGCCTTTTAAGCCGGTAAAAACGCGCGAGATATAATGCTCCTCCACGCTCACTCTTACCTTAAAGCCTGATAAGACGTCGATTTGTCCCAAATGTTCCCCTTTTGTTTTATTTTGTCCGATTTCAGCGTCAAACGAGGTCAGCTGCCCGTCAATAGGCGCTCTTACGGTAAGATCGCTTACTTTTTTGCGCAATAGGTCGAGGGTGTTTTTCATTTGGGCGAACTGCTCTTTGGTTTGCCTTTCCTGCTGTTTAACTACGGCCGTATCCTGCGATAATATCTGGCTGGCCAATTTTTTGCGGCTCAACTGGTACTGGTATTGGTTTTGAGCCGACTGGTAATCCTGCAAACCAATGGCTTTTTTACTGTAAAGTTCTTTATCCAGCTTGTAAAGACGTTCGGCTTCTTTAAAAGCGATATCAACATCGGCCATGTTGTTCAGCTTGGTAATGGTATTCTGCTGCGCCTGGTTATGCGATATCTGCATTTGCGTTTGATTGGCATATACGGCGGTTTCTTCGTTAGCAAGACTCAGCTCGAGGTCGGTATTCGATAACCTGATAATCGGATCGCCTTTTTTCAGGCGGGCGCCGTCCTCAACATATTTTTGTTCAACACGACCGCCATCGGATGCGTCGAGATAAATGGTAGTAAGCGGCATCACCACACCGTTAACCGGGATAAACTCCTGGAAAGGTCCTTTCTTAATTTCACTTACAGTCAGGCGTTCGGTATTCACGTCCAGCTTGCTTTTGCCCGATGTAAAATAAATGCTCCCGGCAATCAGCAAAATAATGCCCGTTACGCCGGCGATAGTTAATAGTCTTTTGGTATTCCAGGTCTTTTTTTCAATTACTCTGTCCACAGTAGTTTTTTATAGTTTAGTTTTTGATGATTATGCTGTTGGTTATAAAAAGATATGCCACAAATTAAACGCCTGTTTTTCAGCATCTTAAACTTCAAATATCCTTTTGAGGCGTTCGCTTCTGTTACATCAGGTGTCCGGTTATGATACAATGCAATATTGGTCATTGGGCATTCATCATTGCGCATTAAAATTCGCTAATTAGACTTCCGTTCACTAGTTCATTGATTTATAGGATGGTATTTATAGCGGATGCATAATAATAGTGATTTATTATTCATATTTATTGCTGATTCGGCTTTTAGCATTAAAATTGCAGATACAATAAGAAATAGGCTCATCCCTGCTCATTTAAATTTGCAATTTTACCAGCGGTGCAATCTCTAATGGCTAATACCCTAATGACTATTGATCAATGACCAACAAAGAATGATACTTAAAAAAGCGACTGTTTTAATTGTTGACGACGACCCGGACGTGCTTACCGCTGTTAAGCTTTTGCTTAAAACAGAAGCGCACGAAGTGATAACCGAAAAAAATCCCGAAAACGTAAACTGGCTGCTGCAGCGTAACCAGGTTGACATGGTATTGCTGGATATGAACTTCAACAGCGCCATTAACACCGGCAACGAAGGTTTGTACTGGCTGCGCAAGATCAAGGAATGGAAGCCGGAAGTATGCGTGATCATGATTACAGCGTACGGCGACATCGACCTGGCAGTACGCTCGTTAAAGGAAGGCGCTAACGACTTCATTGTAAAACCATGGCATAACGAGCGGCTGATTGAAACCATAAAAGAACTGCTGGATAAAAAGGAAGGCGTAAAATCCAATAAAGCCTCGGTAAAAAGCGTGGCCGGCGAAAAATCGATCCTGGGCGAATCGGATGTGATGCAGGATATTTTTTATAAAGTAAATAAGATTGCCCCTACCGATGCCAACATCCTGCTGCTGGGCGAGAACGGCACTGGTAAGGACTTGATGGCCAAAGCCATTCACGAACGCTCATTGCGGGCTGACCAGCCATTTATAAAAGTTGACGTTGGCGCTTTGACGGACACGCTGTTTGAAAGCGAGCTTTTCGGTCACAAAAAAGGCGCGTATACTGATGCCCGCGAAGACCGCTCCGGGCGGTTCGAGGACGCACATGGGGGTACACTGTTCCTGGACGAAATTGGCAATATATCATTACAGCAGCAGGCCAAATTGCTAACCGTTTTGCAAAACCGGCAGGTAACCCGCCTGGGCACCAATAAGGCGTTGGATATTGACATCCGCCTGATATGCGCCACCAATTTGCCATTGCCTGAATTAGCCAACGAAAACCGTTTCCGCAAGGACTTGATCTACCGCATTAACACGGTAGAAATCAATATGCCACCGCTGCGCAAGCGTAATGAGGATATCGTGATACTGGCCCGCCACTTTGCGAAGCTGTATGCCGCCAAATATTTAAAAACGGCAATGGACTTTGACCTGGCGGCCATCCAAAAATTAAAATCTTACAATTATCCGGGCAACGTACGCGAGCTCCAATATACCATTGAACGCGCGGTTATTATGGCAGATGAATCCGTCCTCCGCGCCGACGACCTCATATTCTCCATCTTAGAAACCGCGCAGGACATTGTTGCCCACGACGACAATATTCCATTGAGCCTGATGGAAAAAAATGCCATTTTACGCGTAATCGATAAGCATAACGGCAATATCACCCGGGCCGCTAAGGAACTCGGACTAACCCGTACCGCGCTATACCGCAGACTGAGCAAATATGATATTTAAGCGATACGAATGGCGGCTGGTGCTGCGTGTACTCATCTTGTTTGCTACGCTCACCGTAACATCGGCGTTGGTGCTCACTGCACGCGATTACATTTTATTTCTAGTCGTGACCGTTCCGCTGTGTGTGTTCGAGGTGATCGATCTGATACGCTTTCAAAAAAAAGCCCAGGACGAGGTGAGCCAGTTTGTCGAGTCAATCCATTACCGTGATTTTTCGCGGCACTTTGATGTGCGGAAGGCCCCTACCGAGCTAAAGCCGCTTCGTAAAGGTTTTAACGAAATCAACACCACGTTCAAACTCATCAGCCGCGAGCGCGAAACACAATACCACTACCTGCAAAAAATACTGGAGCTGGTTGACACCGGCATACTGTCATACGAGCAGGAAAATGGCGAAACGGGCTGGATCAACGAAGCCTTCAAAAAGCTCATCGGCGTGCCGTATTTAAAAACCATCCATTCGCTCGAAAAGCGCGAAGAGGGCTTGTATAACGAGATCATCAAGCTTAAACCCGGCGATGCCAAGATCATCACCATTACACGTAACCAGCAGCTGGTTAAAATATTGGTGACCGCCAGCATGCTGCGCAGCGACGAAAAAATTTACAAGCTCGTCGCTTTCCAGAACGTAAGCGAGGCGCTCGACGAAACCGAATCGAAAGCCTGGCAAAAACTGCTGAACGTGATGACGCACGAAATTATGAACTCAGTAGCGCCCATCTCGTCGCTGGCGGATACATTGAAAAACCGGCTGCAAAGCCCCGAGATCAAAAATAGCCCGGTAAGCAGCCAGCTGGAGGATTTGGAGCTCGGCATCGATACCATAAAACGGCGCAGCGAAGGCCTGCTCAAATTTACCGAGAGCTACCGCAGTCTCAACAAGGTAACCAGGCTCGATCTCACCAAAATACTGGTGCGCAACCTGTTCGAAACGCTGAACAGTTTGATGCGGCCCACATTCGAAAAAAAGCATATCGAGCTCGAGATCATCCTGCGCGACCCTACCCTGGCCATCGAGGCCGATTTGAACCTGCTTGAGCAGGTAATGATCAACCTGCTGGTAAACGCCGTTGAAGCCGTAAAAGAACGCGACGAGCCACGCATCACCCTCACCGCCGAAGTACAGGCTAACAATAAAACGCTGGTAAAAGTGGCCGACAACGGTATGGGCATGGCGCCCGAGCTGCTCGACAAAATTTTTATCCCCTTTTTCAGCACGCGCAAGGCCGGCAGCGGCATCGGGTTAAGCTTGTGCAAGCAAATTATGCTGCTGCACAAGGGCAACATACAGGTACAATCTACCAGCGGCATCGGCTCGGCATTCATCCTGCAGTTTGGCGCGCCCGGGGCGTAGCAAGTTGTGGATTGAAAGTTTTAAGTAAAATCTCCTGCAACTCAACTGTATTATTTTATGAGAGAGATACAGCAGATACAAGAGATACAACGGATACAGCAGATACAGCAGATACAAGAGATACAAGAGATACAACAGATACAACAGATACACTGACAAAATACTGTCACTGCTTTTATAAAGTTTCCTGATAAATTTTGAATGAAAGCTACCTTAATTCTTACCCCATTTTTCCGCTCTTAATGCTTTCTTCCGCCGGTGGTTAGGCATTATATTAGCCTCTTACATATAATTTAAGTTATTTTAACCGAAACGTCAGATACAGTTCTTCCGCACTTCCCGGACTAATCAATAAATAAAAGATTGGAGATTAGTTTCTTGTTTCGATAATACCTAATCTCCAATCTCTAACTCCTGATCACCAATTACAATCCAAAGGCATAGGCTAAACGCAAACCAACCAGGCCGTAGTTATTGCCCTGACCAGAGAAATTTTCGTATCGTACGCCTACATCCCAGGTTTTGTTGGCAAAACCTAACGCCGGCGACACAATAAACTTAGTGCCGCCCCCGCTGTTTGTTTCAAAACCGGCACCGGCTTCGGCGCCAAAATATAGGTCTGATGCAAAAAACGCTTTTATACCCGCTTTTAATGGCACTATGCCAAGGCTTTGATACTTCACATTTGTTCCCGGTATGTCCTTGCCGAACATATTGTAGTACCCGGACGTAAGAGTAATAGCAAAACTCTTGTCCGCGTCATACTGTAAACGGGCAGTACCGCCTAACTCAAAATCTGAAACATTGTGAGCATTGCCTGTAGGAATGCCAGCCTCAACACCTATACCCAGCCGCAACTTGCTGTCGTCTGTGGCTTTTGTCGTCTGGGCCTTTACATTGCCGGCAAAAAACAACGCTGCCGCGCTTAATGCTACTGTTATTAACTTTGATGACTTTTTCATAAATTGTTGTTTTTTGTAGATTTATAATTAAATAGATTAACTATAAGTTCACAAATACTTTGCCATTTGTGTCATTTTTGGCCGTTTTTCCGTCAAAAAGCGCTCATAAAATCGCATTTATTCCCAGCTTTTTAACAATTGTTAATAGCTTAAAGACTGATACTCATAGTAGTTTTGAGGAAAGCATAGAGGGGCTGGAATGATTTAAAAAACTAAGGAATTTTTCCTCAAAAAAAATTCAGCTCAAACAGATGTGGATCCTATTTGAGCTGAATTTATATGATATAAACGGCAAAAAGCGTCGTCGGACTATGCTTGCGGGTCGTGGTCAGGGTCGGGTTTATAATCCTTCTCCAGTTCGGCCAGCTTTCTTTTTCCGTAGGCAAAGCGGGTAATGGTATAAAATAAAACCGGCACAATAAATACGGCCAGCGAGGTAGCGGTCAACATCCCTCCAAATACGGTCCAGCCGATGGTTTGCCTGGCCTGCGCACCTGCGCCCGACGCGAATACCAGCGGCAATACGCCCAGGATAAATGCCATCGAGGTCATGATGATAGGCCGCAAACGCAGCCTCACCGCTTCGAGGGTTGCTTTTTCCAGCTCCATTCCCCTATCCACGCGCTCTTTGGCAAATTCAACAATTAATATGGCGTTCTTCGCCGCTAACCCGATCAGGGTAATTAAACCGATCTGGGCGTAAATATTATCATCAAGGCTGGGGTTGAACGTTAAAAACAATATCGCGCCAAAAGCCCCAAGCGGCACGGCAAGGATCACCGAAAACGGTACTGACCAGCTTTCATACAATGCTGCAAGGAAAAGAAATACAAACCCAATTGATAGCATAAAAATATATACTGTTTTCGAGCCCGATATGATTTCCTCGCGGCTAAGACCGGCAAACTCATAACCGAACCCCTGCGGCAGCGTTTGGGCAGCCACTTCTTGTAAAGCCTTAATCGCATCGCCGCTGCTATAACCGGGCGCCGAGGTACCATCAATTTCGGATGACCGGAATAAGTTAAAGTGAGATATTAACGGCGCATTCTCAATCATTTTATAGGATGTTAGCGTACTTAGCGGCACCATTGCCCCGGCCTGGTTGCGCACGAAGTACTGCCCGATGTTTTGAATATTGGTGCGATAATTGGTATCGGCCTGTGCCACTACGTGAAAGTTTCGTCCGTAAATGGTAAAGTCGTTGATAAATGCACTGCCCATGTACGTTTGCAGGGCCGAGCTTATATCAGATATAGCCACACCAAGTTTTTTGGCTTTTTCCCTGTCAATTGTCAATTCATAGGCTGGGGTACGGGCCGTAAAAAACGAAAATGCTTTGCCGATCTCGGGTCGTTTATTTGCGGCGGCTATAAAGGTTTGCAATACCTTTTCAAAGTTTTTAATGTCGCCGCCTGCCTGTTTTTCCTCTAGAATAAAAGTAAAGCCTGCCGAACTGCCTAACCCGGGTATAGCGGGTGGTGCAATAACAACAATGTTTGCCTCTTTAAACCTGGCCAGCTTTTTTTGTATCCGCGCAATTACGCCAAATATTTGCTGCGATTTCTTCTCCCGCTGGTCCCATGGCCGTAGCTGGCAAAATATGGTAGCGCTATTTGATTTACTTGCAAAACTTACGGCGTTCAGTCCGCCAAGGGCGGCATAATGATATATTTCCGGAATACTATCAAGCGACCGCATTATCTGGTGAAGCACCTCAACGGTACGCTGGGTTGACGAAGCTTCGGGCAAATCATAAGTCACATAAATACGGCCGTCATCTTCTGTCGGGATAAAACCGGTCGGCTTGGTTTTAAACAGAAGTATAGTACCGGCGATAACACAAACGAGTATGATAATAACGAATTTAGAATTTTTTATACCGCGATGAACCCCGTTTCGATATTTACCGGTAACGCGTTCAAACCATTCGTTAAATACGAAAAAGAACTTATCCAGGCCCTTTGATTTTTTATCGGGCTTATGCGGCTTAAGCATTAATGAACACAACGCCGGTGTTAAAGAAAGAGCCACAAATGCCGATATAAGTACCGATATCGCAATGGTGATGGCAAATTGCTGGTAAAGCCTTCCTACTATGCCCGGTATAAAACCCACCGGAACAAACACCGCGGCCAGGATAAGCGCTATTGCTATAACCGGCGCCGAGATGTCGCGCATGGCATGTATTGTAGCATCCTTTGCCGACATGCCCTGCTCATCAATATAATGCTGCACAGCCTCAACCACCACGATGGCGTCATCCACGACAATACCAATGGCCAGTACGAAGCCAAACAGCGTTAAAGTATTGATGGTAAAGTGGAGCGGTATAAAGAATATAAATGTGCCGATAATAGATACCGGAATAGCCAGCACCGGGATAAGCGTGCTGCGCCAGCTTTGTAAAAACAAAAAAACCACCACGATAACCAGGCATAACGCGATGAGTAAAGTGATCACCACTTCATGAACCGAAACCTGCACAACGGTTATCGATTCAAAAGGCACTACGTAATCAATATCCTCGGGAAAGCTTTTTTTAAGCTGTTCCATGGTAGCATATACGTTGTCCGCCGTTTCGAGCGCGTTGCTGTTAGGCGCCTGGTAAATAAGCAGGTATGAAGACCTTTTGCCATCAACGAATGAATTTCCGGCATAATTAAATTTGCCCAATTCAACCCGGGCAACATCTTTCAAATGTACAGTAGCGCCGGTTCCGGGTATTGTTTTCACAATGATATTTCCAAATTCCGAAGGTTCGGTTAAACGGCCTTTTACCAATACAGTATATTCAAAAGCCTGCTCTTTTTTCTGGGGAGTTGAGCCAACAGAACCGGCATCTATCTGGGCGTTTTGTTCCTGCAATGCGCTTGTAACGTCAGAAGCGCTCATCCCAAGAGCCGCCAGTTTATCCGGCTTTAGCCAGATACGCATGCTAAAGTCATCCGCGCGGGTAAAAACGTCTCCCACTCCTTTTGCCCGCAATAACGCGTCGCGGACAAAAACGTTGGTATAGTTATCAAGGAAGGTTACATTATGTGATCCTTTAGGCGCATATATAGCCACCAGCATCAATATGCTTGGGTTACGTTTCCGTACCGTTAAACCCAAACGCTGCACTTCCTGCGGCAGGGTTGGTGTGGCAATACCCACGCGGTTTTGAACATCAAGCGCGGCAATATTTATGTCTGTACCCACCTCAAAATTCGCAGTCATGCTCATTTGACCGTTACTGGTGCTGTTGCTTTGCAAATAAGTCATTCCCGGCGTACCGTTAACCTGCACTTCAACCGGCGTGGCAACGGTTTGCTCAACAGTAAGCGCGTCGGCGCCTGTATAAGTGCCGGTTATATTAACCGTGGGCGGCGTAATTTCGGGGTATTGCCCGATGGGCAATGAGGTTATAGCTAAAATACCAACTACCACTATAACTACCGAAATAACAATAGCGGTAACGGGTCTGCGTATAAAGGTCTCTGCGATCATTCTTTCATAATTTTAATCTGTTATTTTGCCTGGCCGGGTTGTTTCGGAGGGCCGCCTGCCGGTGAAGACGAACTTTTATCGCCCGGGGCGCTCTGTCCTGCAGGATTGCCAAGCGTTATTTTTCCGCCGTCGCGCAAACGCTGGAAACCATCGGTAATAACCTTATCGCCCGGCTGCAGCCCATTCATAATAACGATATTTGTCCCTACCCTTGGGCCAAGTGTTACCTTGCGCTGTTTAGCGACTGTATCTTGTGCGGTGAAAACAAAGAACTCGCCCATTTGCTCGGTAACGGCTTTGGAAGGGATCTGGATACGGTTGCCCGATTCATTGTTTAACACGTTCAATACGCAGCTCATTCCGTCTTTAAGCATATCGTTGTCATTAGGAAATTGTATCCTTACTTTTATCGTCCCGGTTTGACTGGCTACGCCGCGGTCGATAGCTAAAACCTTGCCCGGCTTATTGTATTCGTTCCCATCGGATGTTTGTAATTTAAAGGTTGAGTCGGTGCTGCTTTTTTGCAGCTTATAAAAACGGTCGATATCATCTTCATTAACAACCACATCAACCCCTATCGGGTGTTCGCTCGAAATGGTATTTAACAACGTTGATCCCGGCGAAACCTGCGCGCCAAGCTTAACCTGCGAAATGCCTATGCGGCCGGTAAACGGCGCGGTAATGATTGAATATGAGAGGTCGGTTTTAGCCGACAACACGCCCGCTTTTGCAACGGCAACCTGGCTTTTACTGGTTTCATAAGCCGCAACAGCCTGGTCGACAGTTTGGCGTGCCACAGCATCGTTTTTTAACAGCATATTATACCGGTCAACATCTTTTTGTGCCTTTACCAGGTTAGCATTGGCGCTTGCCAGGTTAGCCATTGCCTGGCTGTAGGCAGCCTGGTATTTACGCCGGTCAATCTCATAAAGCGGTTTGCCTTTTGGCACTATCTCGCCCTCTTTAAAAAATATACCGGTTATAAAACCGGTGACTTCGCTGCGTAATTCAACGGTATTTAAAGCCACAACAGTCCCCTGGTACTTATCATAATAAACCGCGTTGGCAACTTTAGCCTCGGTAATGTTTACAGGCGTTGGCGGCAGTACCGTATTTTGCTTGGTTTGCTGATGGCACGACGACCATATTAACCCGATAAACGGCGACAGCCAAAGTATATTTCTTGTCTTCATATTTGTTTTTATTGTACGCTAAGAATACCCAGCGATTTTTCCAAATCTATTTTGCTGGATAATAACTGGAATAATGAATTATAATAATTTAATTCCGCTGTCCGCAGGTCGGATTGCGATACGATGACATCCAGATAAGTTTTTATACCCTCGCGGTATTGCAGGCTTACCACTTTATAAACATCCTTCGCAAGGTCGACATTTTGTTTAACCAACAGCCAGCTGGTATAATTGCTTTTATAGCCCGCCAGCGCCTGTACGTACTCCGTATTGATGGTGTTAGCCGAGTTTTCGATGTCAAGATTAGCGCGATCCACTTCGAGCCTGGCTCTGCTTAAGTTTTGCAGCCGCTTCGTTCCCTGGAAAATAGGTAATGCCAGCGAAAGTCCGGCATAGGCATTTGGGTAGGATGTATTGTAAAGATTTGAGAACCGGTCGCTTAGATAGATCAAATTATAGTTCCCAAACGCGGATACGGATGGCAGAAATCCCCATTTGTAATAATTTACGCTCACATCCCTGAGGTTTTTTTGTGTTTCGAGCAACCGGTATTCTATACGGTTGTTTACATCCAGCTTTTGGTTGGTATCGATATAGGTTTCCTTTTCAAATCGGGTTGAATCGTAAGAAAGGACCAAATTATGGTCGCGGTTGATACCCATTATCTGTTTCAGATAGGCGATCTTGCTGTTAATAGCCTCGGCGGTTTGCTTACGCGACGACAAAGAATTGTTTAACGATATAGTGGCTTGTTTATAATCGGTTTTGTCGGATACGCCTGCCTGGTACCTGCTATATGCGTCTTTTAAACTCCGCTGGAGCCTGGTGATGTCTTCGTTTAAAATATCAAGCTGCTTTTGCGAAAGCAGGACATCAAAGAACGCTTTGCTCACATCAGATACAACATTAACCTGGCTGCTAAAAACATTGTCCTTATAATACTGGCGGGAATATTTAGCTGCTTTAGCCGCCTGCAGTACATCGTTATTATATATCACCTGGCTTGCCTGCAACCCCAGTGTAGAAAAGTTACTAAGATTGGTACCGTTCGGTAACGCGGCCCCGCCGGTAGTGGCTACCGGGCTGCCTTTAAAATAATACTGGTACTGCCCGGACGAATTTAATTGCGGCAGCCATCCTGCAAGGCTGATACGAATATCTCTTTCATTAATTTGCTGATCAATCGAGGCCTGTCTCACTACAGGCTGATTGCGCAACGCAAAATCGATACATTGCTTTAACGTTACAACGGTATCGCGGCTTGTTTGCGCAAAAAGAACCGAAGGCAAAATGAGTGTTAATATAAAAAGCAGCAGATAAGTAAATTTTTTCATGGGCAGGATTATCGTACATCTTACAACGTATATTTTGGGCATTGGTTGGTAAAAACTTTCGCCATATTGATAAGAGAGTGCGAATATCTTACATTTTATAACTACAAAAATATAAACCACAAAATTTTTACGCAACGAAGATAAAACCACATTATTTCACGTGCTTTTTTCACTTTTCTTAAAAAAATGCAAATTTGTGTCGCCGAATAAATAAAAAATTTAATTAATTTGCCGGTTGAGAATGGGTTCGCTTTTTAAGTAATTTAAAAAAATTACACCTAAATAATGAGTTTTTAGCGAATTCATGGTATTTTTACAAAAAATTTAAGCAGGGTTAATACATGGTTAAAAAACTACATGAGAAAATAGCTCAATTCCAGGATGCAAATGCTATCCGGGAAATGGGGCTATATCCATATTTCAGGCCTATTGAGTCTGGGCAGGATACCGAGGTTATTATCGATAATAAGCGTGTGTTAATGTTTGGGTCCAACTCTTACCTGGGATTAACAAATCATCCTAAAATAAAGGAAGCATCAAAGAAAGCGATCGATAAGTACGGTACAGGTTGCGCAGGGTCGAGATTTTTAAACGGAACACTTGATATACACATTGAATTAGAAAACAGGCTTGCTAAATATGTAGGTAAGGAAGCTGCTGTTTTATTTAGTACGGGTTTCCAGGTTAACCTGGGGGTACTTTCATGCGTAACCGGCCGTAACGACTACCTTATATTAGACGAATACGATCATGCTTCCCTGATTGACGGAAGCCGGCTCTCCTTTTCAAAAGTTATTAAGTATACGCACAACGATATGGAAGATCTTCAGCGCAAGCTGAGCATCTTACCTGAAGAAGCTGTGAAGGTGATAGCTGTTGACGGTATATTCAGCATGGAAGGCGATATTGTTAAGCTTCCGGAAATTGTACAGGTGGCTGAACAATACGGCGCAAATATTATGGTTGACGATGCCCATAGTCTGGGTGTAATAGGCCATAACGGCGCGGGCACCGCTTCGCATTTCGGTCTTACTGATGAGGTTGACCTGATCATGGGTACCTTTAGTAAATCGCTTGCATCATTAGGTGGGTTTATCGCCAGCGACGCAGCTACCATTGATTACCTGAAACACCGCGCTCGTGCCTTAATGTTCAGCGCGAGCATGACGCCGGGTTCAGTGGCAAGCGTTATCGCTGCGCTTGATATTATAGAATCAGAACCTGAACGTATAACCAAGCTTTGGGATAATACCAACTACGCCATGAAGCTGTTATTGGAAGAAGGCTTTGACCTGGGCCCTACCGAAAGCCCGATCCTTCCGATCTATGTTCGTGATAATCATAAAACCTTCCTTGTTACAAAGTTTCTTCAAAACGAAGGAATATTTGTTAACCCCGTTGTTTCGCCCGCTGTTCCTTCAGACTCCTCGCTGCTGCGTTTCTCTTTAATGGCCACTCACACTTTCGAGCAAATTGATGAAGCCGTTGAAAAAATTGCAAAAGCATTTAAAGAGGTAGGCGTAACATCCGTCAAAGAAAAAATATGATAGAAATAAAACCGGTGTATTCAAAACGAGAACTGGCTTCATTCATAGATTTCCCGCATGTCCTGTTCAAGGACGTACCGAATTACGTGCGCGAGCTGTTTATTGCCCAAATGGTTCTGCTGTCTACGAATCCTTTTCATACACACTCTTCGCTGCAGCCGTTTTTAGCTTATGACGATGGTAAAATCATTGGGCGTATTGCCGCCATCTTAAACAATAACCACAATAGCTTTAATAAGGTTAATGATGGCTTTTTCGGTTTTTTTGACTGTATAAACGACCAGCAAACGGCAAATATGCTTTTTGAAACTGCAGCCAAATGGCTGAAAGAAAAAGGCATCGATCAAAAACTTATAGGCCCCGTTAACTTTTCAACCAACGAGACCTGCGGATTATTGATTGAAGGTTTCGACAGCCCGCCGGTGCTGATGAATACCTACAATTTTCCTTACTATTCGCAGCTCATTGAAAATGCCGGGTTTAAAAAGCAGGTGGACCTGATAGCCTGGCATTGGGACGGCCAGAATTATGATGATAAGTCTGTAAGGCTTTTAGACGCGCTTCAGGAGCGTTTAAAACGCAATAATATTATCATACGAAAAGTAAGTCTGAAAAACTTTAAGGAGGAAACAGCTAAGCTCCGCGAGGTTTATAATTCGGCCTGGGACCAAAATACCGGTTTTGTACCCTTAAACGACGAAGAGTTTGAACACCTTGCAAAAGACCTTAAATTAATACTCGACCCGGATTTTGCATTAGTGGCCGAACAGGATGGTAAAGTTGTAGCGTTTGGTTTGGCGCTGCCCAATTTTAACGAGGTATTGATCAAAGTTAAAAGAGGACGATTGCTTCCTACGGGGATATTTACAATCCTGCTGAATAAAAGCAAAATAAAAAGCATCCGCATATATGCCCTCGGTGTAATTGATGGTTACCGCAAAATGGGCATTGAAGCTTGTTTGTATGGCACCATCATCAGGGAATATAAACGAAAAGGCTATACGCATGCCGAAGCCGGCTGGACGCTTGAGAATAACGACCTGATAAACAACGCCATTAAAGCTATTAAAGGCGATCCCTATAAAAAATACCGCATGTACGAAAAGGCGTTATGAAAGAGAAGGTACTGATAACCGGTGCAAGCGGATTTGTAGGGTACCACTTAATTGAAGAAGCTTTAAAAAACAACCTTGAAGTATTTGCCGCTGTTAGAAAAAGCAGCAAAACGGATCACCTGAAAGGTTTAAATATCCAATATGTTTATTCCGACTTCAATGACGTGGCATCGCTGAAAAGAGATATCCGCGAAAGGCAATATGATTATATCATACATGCCGCCGGCATCACCGCCGCCCGATCACAAACGGAATACGATGAGGTAAACGCCGGATATACGCATAACCTCGCCTTAGCTGTTCAGCAAAGCGGTATCCAACTGAAAAAATTTGTTTTAATAAGCAGCCTGGCCGCAGTCGGCCCGTTAAACACGTTGGAGGGGGTAATAACTGAGTCCGCTCCTCCCCGCCCCATTACCGCTTACGGCAGGAGTAAGCTGCTGGGCGAAGAAAATTTAAAAGCATTTCCCGCGTTAAACTATACGATATTAAGGCCAACCGGTGTATATGGTCCGCGCGACCGTGGTATCTTTATTTTTTTCAAGCAGGTATCAAAGGGAATTGAGCCTTACATTGGCAGCTCTGCGCAACATTTTAGTTTTTTATATGTAGCTGATTTAGCTAAGGCGGCCATTAAAGCGCTGTATGCGGGAAATCACAAGACCTATAATTTATCTGACGGTAACTACTACGGCCGTTACGAACTGGGCAATCTTACCAAAGCAATCTTAAACCAAAAAACGCTTAAATTTCATCTGCCTGTAAACTTTGTAAAATTTATAGCATATCTATCCGAAAAATACTGTTATTTGAGCAACCGGGCTGCCATCCTGAATATTGAAAAACTAAGCGAGTTAATAGCTGTTAACTGGTATTGTTCTATCAGGGAAGCTAAAGCTGATCTGGGCTTTTCTCCCGGGCATAACCTGCAATCGGGTTTAACCGAAACGCTTAACTGGTACCGGTTAAACAAATGGATCTAACTATAAAAATATACAACGTTATAACCACAATTGATGAAAACCAATATTGAACCGGCCGAAGGAAAGCTTGGAATATTAATTCCGGGATTGGGCGCAGTAGCTACTACCCTTATTGCAGGAGTAGAAGCCGTAAAAAAAGGAATATCGCAGCCGATAGGTTCGCTTACGCAGATGGGAAGTATCCGCCTGGGCAAACGTACAGAAAACCGCTATCCTAAAGTGAAAGATTTTGTGCCGCTGGCCGATTTAAATGATATTGTTTTTGGCGGCTGGGATGTGTACTCGGATAACGTTTATGAGGCGGCCATGAAGGCGAAAGTGCTGGAGCCGGGCCTGTTAAATGCCATTAAGCCCGAGTTGGAAAAAGTGGTACCTATGAAGCCGGCTTTTGACAAAAACTATG
>JAQBOH010000160.1 GCA_028288125.1 Mucilaginibacter sp. | reverse complement strand
CTGTCGACCTCGCCTTTACTAACCGCCGCTGACCCGGCTAGCGTAATAAACAGAAAAGGAAGGGATAAAAATCGTTTCAATATTCGGACTTATTTTTTGTCACATTTGGTTATACGAAAATAGCACTATATTTTGTTTTATTTTTTAAAATTAAAAAAGCCCGGTTTCAGTATGAAAACGGGCTTTTTGGTATCACTAAGATGCTTATTTTAAAGCATTTACAAATTTCGTAAGCTTCGATTTATTATTTGACGCTTTGTTTTTATGAATAACATTCTTTTTTGCTAACCGATCAAGCATTGAAATAACTTTAACCAATAGCGGGCTTGCTTCAGCCTGTGTAGTCGTGCCTCTTAATTTTTTAATTGCATTCCTGGTAGTTTTAGCCTGGTACCTGTTACGTAAGCGTTTCGCCGCGTTTGAGCGAATCCTTTTTAATGATGATTTATGATTTGCCATTGTATAGCTTGTTATTCTTTTTATTTTAAGGATGCAAATATAGTTTGATTTTTTTAAAAATCAAATACCTTTTTTGTTTTGATTGTAAGGTTTGAAGAGTGGGGCGGGTTGTAGAGGTTAGAGTGGTGGTCAAGAACATTGTGCACATTTTGAAATGGGTTTACTTTTATTGATATTGTACAGGCATTATTACTTTTGATTACCACTATGGACAGCTTTGAAGACTTGGAAATCCGGAAAAAATGCAGGCGACTACGATTGAAATTCCCGACTTGCTTAAAGCTGCTTAAAAGATCAATTACTACGAATATAGCTGAAGGACATGGCCATTTTCATTATTTAGATAACCAAAACCCTTGCAACAACTGTCCATGAAACGAATCGCCCTCCCATTAACAGGCATGTCACTTATCATAATATGCTCGTCGTGGGGCTTCTTCGCGCATTACCGCGTTAACCGGCTAGCGGTTTTTACGTTGCCGAAAGCCATGTCGGAGTTTTATAAAAGCAATATTGATTTTATAACAGCGCATGCCGTAAGTGCCGACAAGCGGCGGTATGTAGATTCAACCGAGGCGCCACGACATTTTTTAAACGCCGATCATTATGGTAAACATCCGTTTAACGCCCTGCCCCGGGACTGGTTTGATGCTGCTTTGAAATATTCTGCTGATACCGTTATCAGGTACGGCACCTTGCCGTGGACCATCCAGTACAATTACTTTAAATTAATCAAGGCGTTTCGGGATCATGATACCATTGGTATTCTAAGAACTTCGGCGAACCTTGGCCATTACGTTGCAGACGCCCATGTGCCGCTGCATCTTACCCAAAACTATAACGGGCAACTAACTAATCAAACAGGCATCCATGGGCTTTGGGAAAGCCGGCTTCCGGAACTTTTTAGTAATCTATATAATTATCACGCCGGCAAAGCCAGGTATATTCATAATCCGCTCGCCGAAGCGTTTAAAATATGCAGGGCGTCATTTAACGAAGTTGATTCTGTTTTACGCTTTGAGCGAATATTAAACAAATCGTTCCCCGCAAATAAAAAATATGCGCTTGTACTGCACGGGAAAAAATACGTGAAAGATTATTCTGCCACTTACGCCAAAGCTTATCAGCAAATGCTTAAGGGAATGGTTGAGCGCCGGATGCGCTCGGCAATATTATCGGTAGGCAGCTATTGGTATTCTGCCTGGGTTGATGCCGGGCAGCCCGATCTGGATAAGCTAATCAAACAGCCGCGTTCCGATACCGAAAAGGCAAGCATACAAAGGGAAGAAAATTTGTATAAGACCGGAAAAACAACCTTACCCGTGGGTTTTTGATTTTTGACTTTTTTCTTTTGATTTAAAGAAAGCTGCATAAACGGGCGGAATAACTGAGATCAAAATAATTACCACCCCGACCAGTGTGAAATGGGCTTTGAAGAAAGGAATATTGCCGAGAAAATATCCTGAAAAGAGAAAGGTCAATATCCATGACGCGCCGCCAATGATGTTATATAAGCTATATTTTAAAAATGGCATACCGCCCACCCCGGCAACAAACGGCGCTATGGTGCGGATAATAGGCATAAAACGGCTTAATATGACGGCGATAGCCCCATGTTTATCAAAGAATGCTTTGGTTCGCAGGTAATAGTCTAATTTTAAAACCTTATTTTTTTCCTTAAAAATCTTTGGACCCAGGTAACCGCCAAGCAGGTAGTTCAACGTATTTCCTAAAAACGCCGCGGTAATTAATATAATAGCCAGAACATAAATACTCAAACCGGTATTTCCGCCGGCTATTAAGGCCCCTGCGGCAAATAACAACGAATCGCCGGGCAAAAGCGGGGTAACCACAAAACCTGTTTCAGCAAAAATTATCGCTGCCAGGATAAGATAGGTTAAAGCATGGTACTGGCTTATAATATCGGCCAGGTGCTTATCAATATGCAGTATAAAATCAATGATGCTTTTAACTATTTCCAATGTTTTGCGTTTTGGGCAAAAATAGCAATTAAATTGGTTGATAAGTGAGCGGCTAATCGGGTGAACGACTATTTATTAATCAATATGGCAGCGTTAAATGCGGCGGTATCGATACGGGTGGTGTAACCGTAACTATACAGGGTGTAAAGACGCCCGTCCTGTATGGTTACCGCCGGGAGATCTTTTAAAATATTGGTTGAGCCGGTAGCCTTTACCTGGAGGTCGTAGTTGCCGATGGGCAGCTCGATGTATTTTGAAACGGTTTTATATGGAATTTTACTGAAGGCCGTTGTGCCATTTGCCGAAATATCGAGCCCGGTAGTGGCAGTCGGTGACGCGTTTACAAATCTTAATTTGCCCCGCCCTATAACCGGCGCGCTTGCTGTATCTGTGGTAAAAATTTCTGCCAGCGAATGGTCACTGCTAGCCCCGGTAATAAACAAAGTATATTTTAAGCCCGACTTTAAAATATCATGCCGCGAAAACAAAGTAAGACCCGAGCTTAGGGCTGTTCTGATCTGGTAAGGCGTGTCAACCGAAGGCACGTAGAAATAATTATGGTTGACATTGTAAACGAACGGGTTGGTGATTGAATTTACCGGCTGGTTATCAACATACAGATTTACCGGGAACAGGTCGGGACTGAGGTTTAAAATCTGGTATTGAATGTTTAATCCGACCGGACTGTTACTGGCCTGCTTGCCACAGGATGCTATGCCCAATGTGAGCAATAATAATCCCACTATAAACAGCGGCAAATTTAATATGTTGGCCTTATCGTTAATCATTGGTAATTATCTTGTATTGATCAATCTGCTCACGTTTAATGCCGCATTACCTTTTCCATTTAACAACCCTTTCACAAACAAAGTATAATCAACGTTTGACTGAAAAGTCATTACTGTATCCAGCCGCGCCGTTGCGGCGCCGGAAAGATACACTTTAACTCTTTTCTGCCCGCTGCCCGTGAGCCAAAATATAGACGATGACTTGAAGGCCCGGGTCCTGAATTTTACCGTGTCGCCAATAAACACATCCAGGGCTCCGGCGTCAGGGGCGGCATTAACAGCCCGTACGCCCGTGATAAATTTAAATGTATCGATAATAGGCAGGGTGTCCAACGTTTTAAAAACCTTATCCGCCGATTCGCCGGTAACGTATATGGAATTAAGCGTATTATAGTTAAAGCTCAATGGCGCGCTGAATAAAACGTCGGATCTTCCGGATTTTTTAAACTGGTAATTTTGCAATCCAGATGGAACCAGGAGCAACCCTGAATTACCAGCCGCATATATGGGCGATAATCCGTTTTGCCGGGTGCCATTTACATAGAAGTTGAGGGTATCGGCGGTCGCGTTCACTACGTTTAAACCGGTTAGCAGGCCTGGCCGGATAACGCTGTCGTTGTTTTTACACGATAGCAGTCCGCTAATCACAACGGCAAAAAGCAAAATCGAACACTTAATATTCATAAGTAATGCTAATATAACTGCATATGGTAAAATTTGTTATCCCGGGGTTAAAAATGATCGGTACATGCAGATCAAACCCCGCCAAATATTGAGAAACCGCCATCGACACATATCATTGAGCCGGTAACAAATGCCGAAGCATCGCTCAGCAGCCACACGAGGGCGCCTATCAGTTCGTCGGGACGGCCAAAACGTTTGAAAGGCGTATTTCCTATTACCTTACCGCCTCGTTCGGTATAACCGCCCTGCGGCAAGGTTAATAGATTCCGGTTTTGTTCGGTCAGGAAAAAGCCCGGCGCCAGCGCGTTCATCCTTATGGCGTCGCCGTAACGGTTGGCCAGCTCGACGGCGAACCACTGGGTATAACAGTCAACAGCCGCCTTACCCATGTTATAACCGAGCACTTTTGTAATGGCCCGCTTTGAATTCATAGATGATATATTAACAATACTGCCCTTCCCTGTTTTTGCAATCGCTTCGCCAAATATCTGCGTAGGATAAAGCGTTCCCCAAAGGTTAACCTCCATCACTTTCTTCATCCCTTCCAGGTTCATATGAAAAACATCGTCCTCCGGCTGTAAAACGCCCTCGGGCATATTTCCGCCCGCGCCGTTCACCAGGCCGTCTATCCTGCCAAAGGCGTCTAATATTTTATTTTTAGCGACAATCAATTCTGCAGTATTCATTACATCGGCTACTAAGGCAATCGCCTTGCCCCCGTTCGCATTAATACGGTCGGCGCGTTCCTCGGCTGTAGCCTTATTACGGCCCAAAATACCAACCGCGCCGCCTGCCCCAACAATGCCGTTTACAAACGCGTTCCCTAAAATGCCGGTACCTCCCGTAACAACTATTACTTTTCCAGCTAATGAAAATTGATCTGCCATAGTATCTTAAATCAGCTACTCCAATTTGGTTTGGATGTGGCAAATATAATCTTTTAACCTCTATACCTTCACCGTCTTCCATCTCCCCTTCTTAAAAAGATAAAGGCTCAATAAAGCGGTAACAAATTGTGATATAACGATGGCGATAAAAATAGCTTTAGGCTCTTTGATATAATATTTGCTTAAAACCCATGCAAGGGGAATTTGAAACAGCCAGAAGCCTACCAGGTTAACAATAGTTGGTGTGCGCGTGTCGCCGGCGCCGTTAAAGGCGTTGAGCATAACCATACCCACACCGAAAAACACATACCCGGCGCTAATGATACGCAGGGCCTGCAGAGCGTAAGCCCGTGCATGCACGTCGCTATTCATAAAGTTGACCACCGGTTCGCCGAAAAGGAAGAAGAACCCGCTTACCGACAGCATGAAGATAACATTGTATAAGGTGGTGGTCCACACGCTTTTTTCGGCGCGATCGGGTTTGCCCGCGCCGAGGTTTTGCCCAGTGAGCGTGGCTGCGGCATTGCTAAGCCCCCAGGCCGGGAGCAGAAAGAATATCAGCAGCCGTATAGCAATTTGATAACCGGCCATAGCCGCTTCATGAAAACCTGCCATCAGTCTTGCCAAAAATATCCAACTGGCCGAGCTTACCAGGAACTGTATGGTACCGGTACTGCCTATCTTTACTATTTGCGTTAATAATTCTTTTTGTGGTTTGAGTTGATGCAGATAGAAACTCAATAAGCCTTTGCGGATAAATAACCGGTATAGCTGGTATAATACGCCCATTCCCCTACCCAGGGTGGTGGCAATAGCCGCGCCCTTTAATCCAAGCCCCGGTATTGGGCCGTAACCGTAAATAAGCAGCGGGCATAAAATAATATTGGCGATGTTGCCTATCCACAAGCTTCGCATGGCAATGCTGGCATCGCCCGCCCCGCGGAATATGCCATTGATCAAAAACAGCAGCATGATCACAACGTTTCCGCCGAACATGATGCGGGTATAGTTGATGTTATCGGCAATCATTTTATCGCTGGCGCCCATCAGGTGTAAAACTAAACTGGCTGAAGTGATCCCGGCAACGGCAATAACGACCGAGAGTACCAGCGAAAACAAAATGGTTTGCATACCCGCGTGCGCCGCTTCGCTGAAGTTTTTTTCGCCAACCCGCCTGGCTACCAGCGCAGTGGCGGCCATGCTTAAACCGATAGCAATAGAGTACACCAGGCTAAGTACCGATTCGGTAAGCCCCACGGTGGCAACGGCCTCGTTACCCAGCTTGCCTACGAAAAAAATATCGACGACGGCGAACACCGATTCCATCATCATTTCCATGATCATGGGAATAGCAAGCAGGAACACCGCTTTGCGTATGCTGCCAACGGTATAATCCTGTTCACTGCCGGCAACCGCCTGCCGGAATAAAGAAAAAAAGCCTTTTAATTTCAAATGTTGTATCCTGGTTTTATACTACGGCATCCGTATGCTTTGTGGCCTTTAGTTTTTTGTGCCAGTAGATATATGAAACGATCAAAATGGCAAAGAAAACAGGGAACAACGCCAGGTTCTTCCACGGCTCGTGCGTAGCTATAAATGAATACAGCGCGCCCAACAGGTCAAAAGTAAATCCTGCGTAAGCCCATTCCCTGATTCTTGGAAAGCCCGGAACAAGTATGGCGATAACACCTAATATTTTTAATACGCCCAAATACGGGCTAACATAGGGCCCATAGCCCAAATGTGCCATGAATTTTACGCTTTCCGGACTGTTGATGATACTTGGGATCGCTGATGACAGCATTAATAAAGCCAGCAAAATGGTAGAGATCCAGTAAATGATGTTGATTGTTTTCATTGTTGTGGTTTTTTAAGGTCAAGTTGGATTAGATTTTTTTATGAAATTAAATTTTTTATGAAATTAATAATTGGGAGCTAATTATTCTAAAACACGTTTTAAGTTATCCAGGCTGGTTTTTACGTCCTTTGCCAGCATGCCGGGTACAAATAAATTCATTACATTAAATGGAAACGGGGTTTGGCCATGCATGCCCCATATCACTTTGGTGCTATTGCCAGGCGCATCTTCAGTTGTTATGTACGCGGTAGCTGTATTCTTAAAGGGCTTAATAAAACGCAGGTTATAATCCACCCGGCTTCCTTCTGTTATTTTCGCTATCTCCTGTTCGCCCTTGCCTACGTTTTTATCGTCGCTATCCCAGGCGTAAACAAAACCAGCCGTGCCGTCGGTACCGGTGAAATGCTTCCGGACATGCGGATCCATCATTACCCATTTGTTGTAGCTGTCCTGGTTTTTTAACAGTTTGATATAGCTAAAAACTTTTTGCTTCGGCTGGTTAATGATCACTTCCTTTTCAACGGTGTATTCTTTTTTTATTAATAGCGCCGTAACCAGGAAAATTACAATGATAGCGGCAATGACCATCAGGATGATTTTTACAATGTTCATTTTGTTTAGGGTTTAAGTTATTCGCGGTTTAAATTTAATATTTATATAAATCAAACCTATCATGAATAAACAAAATAAAAGGGCGCATTGCGTGACAATGTGAGGGGGGAATCGGGACATTATCAGTGACCGTTACACAGATTTACAGACTGTAAATAAAAAAACCAGCTTTCAATAGCCTGGCTATTTCGGGTTTGGTAGTGCGACACCTGCGACGTCCCTAATGCCCGTGCCTTGCTCTGTCGGCTTTATTTTCGGCGTGGGCCTCAGCAATGTCGTATTCCAACTCGGGATCAATGTTCTGCTCTTCTATCCTTCTTTCTTTTTCCATCAGACTCTCATGATTAGCCTGCAGCCAGGCCAGTTCTTTTTTACCGTAGGACAGCCGCGTGAACAAGACAAAAAGAACCGGAACAATAAAAATGGAAATAGTTGAGGAAGCGATCATCCCGCCCATAACGGTTACACCGATAGTATTCCGCGACTCCGCGCCTGCACCGGTTGCTAATACCAATGGCAATACGCCGAAAATAAAGGACAAAGAGGTCATAATTATAGGCCGTAAACGTAAACGCACGGCCTCAATAGTCGATTTAACAAGCTCCTCGCCCCTGTCGACACGCAGTTTTGCAAACTCTACGATCAGGATGGCGTTTTTTGCTGATAAACCGATGAGTGTTATCAAACCTATCTGTGCGTACACATTATTGGTAATAGTCGGTGCGATAGTCAGCGCGACGATGGCGCCGAATGCACTGATCGGAACCGTCAGCATAACCGAAAACGGCACCGACCAGCTCTCGTACAATGCCGCCAGAAACAGGAAAACAAAAATGATGGAAAACAAGAAAATATAAATGGTAATGGAGCCGGCCTTTATTTCCTCGTAACTAAGGCCCGAAAACTCGTAGGTGTACCCCCGAGGCAATTCAGTTGCTGCCAGCGCCTTTAATCCTGCAAGGGACTGGCCGCTGCTGTATCCCGGCGGTATTGACCCGTCAACCTCCGCCGAGCGGAAAATATTAAAATGGGCGATTAACGGCGCGGCAACTGTGGGCTTATAGCTGATAACGGCGCTTAATGGCAGCATTTGTCCTTTTGAATTGCGCACGTAGTACTTATTCATATTTGAAATGAGCGCCCGGTAGCCCGTATCAGCCTGCACAACCACATGATATGTACGATTATATAAAGTAAAATTATTCACAAATAAGCTACCCATATAAGCTTGCATGGTCGAAAACACATCTGAAATGTTGATACCCAGCTTCTCACATTTCTCCCTGTCCACATTCAGCTCAAAACTGGGTGTATGTGTTGTAAAGTAACTGAATGCGGTTGAAGTGGCCGGGTTCTTTTGCGCTGCCGCCACAAATTTTTTAACCACTTTTTCGAAGGTATGAATGTCATCGGTCGAGCTGCCTTGCTCAATTTGCATGGCAAAGCCCGCTGCAAGCCCAATACCCCGTATTGGCGGTGGCTGGATAGTTACCACGTTGGCATTTTTGATGCCGGCTTTGGCAACCCTTTTCTTTATAGCATCCATAATGCCCTGCACTTGTGTGGCCGGCGTGGTACGCTCGGCCCATGGCTTAAGCATACAAAACATGGAGCCGCTGTTTGAACTGGCGCCGCCATTCAAAATATTAAAGCCCGAACCCGCGCTGTAGTGCAGTATGCCAGGGGTAGAACCGACTATCTTCATCAGTTTTTCCATTACCGCTACCGACTGGGCGGTTGATGAAGCATCGGGCAATTGGTAGGTGACCATCAGGCGGCCGCCATCTTCCGGCGGTACAAAGCCGGATGGCTTGGCCCGAAACAGCATATAGGCGCCGGCACAAATGCACACCAGTATAATAATAATGAACCTGGAGTTTTTTATACTTTTCTTTACGCCATTTGAATACCCGTGCGTAATCCTGTCGAACCCGTTGTTGAACCATCCAAAGAACTTGTCGAACCAGTTTGATTTTGCGCTCTCGTGATGACTGGGCCGTAATAATAACGTGCACAACGCCGGTGTCAGCGATAAGGCCACAAATGCCGAAAAAATAACCGAGATGGCTATTGTAATGGCAAACTGCTGGTATAACCGGCCCACAATGCCCGGGATAAAGCCTACCGGCACAAATACCGATGCCAGGATAAGCGCGATGGCAATTACCGGGGCGGAAATTTCCTTCATGGCATGATAGGTGGCCTCTTTGGGCGACATGTGTTGCTCATCGATATAATGTTGCACCGCCTCTACCACGATGATGGCATCATCAACAACAATACCGATTGCCAGCACAAAGCCGAACATAGTAAGCGTATTAATAGTAAACCCTAACGGTATAAAAAAACAAAAAGTGGCCATGATAGATACCGGGATAGCCAAAATGGGAATAATGGTGGAGCGCCAGTTTTGCAGGAACAGAAAGACAACCAAAGCCACCAAAGCGAGCGCTTTTAACAGCGTCCCTAATACCTCGTGCATCGAAACGGTAATGATGGTTACCGATTCAAAAGGTACGATATAATCAACATCGGCCGGAAAAGACTTTTTTAACCTGTTCAGTTCAGCATAGACATTATCGGCCGTTTGAAGGGCGTTACTGCCGGGAGATTGAAAAACCTGTATGGTTGAACACCGATTGCCATCGGTAAATGAGTTGCTTGAAAAAGTAAACTTACCCAATTCAACCCGGGCTACGTCCTTAAGGTAAACGAGGTGCCCGGTTGCCGGGATCGTTTTGACGATTATTTTTTCATATTGCGCTGCTTTATTCAGCATGCTGTTTACGAGTATACCGGTTTCGTGGGTTTGGGTTGGGGCTTGCGGTGGCGCCCCGACAGAGCCGGCGGCTACGTATACATTTTGCGCGTTCAGCGCCGCTACAACATCGGCGGGGGTTAAGCTGTAAGACGCCATTTTATCCGGATTCATCCAAATACGCATGCTAAAGTTATCCGTACGGGCGCTTACGTCACCAACGCCCGGCACACGCAATATGGCATCTTCTATAAATGTATTCGTATAATTATCCAGGAATGTTATACCGTGTGTACGCTTTGGCGAATATATCGATATCAGCATCAGCTGATCGGGGTTACTTGCACGCACGGTGAGGCCCAGCCTGCTTACTACTGCCGGCAATATTGGCTTGGCTATCCCAACACGGTTTTGAACATTAAGGGCGGCAATCTGCACGTTGGTGCCGATATTAAATGTTACCCTTACGCCAACGCCGCCGCTGTTTGTGCTGGTGCTTTGCATATACTCCATACCCGGCGTACCGTTTATCTGTTCTTCAACCGGGATAGCAACGGTTTGCTCAACTGTTTGGGCGTCAGCGCCGGTATAACCGCCGTTAACGGAAACACTTGGCGGCGTGATATTGGGATATTGATCGACGGCAAGATTAAAAAGGCAAATCAGGCCCGATATCACCAAAATTAATGATATAACAATTGCTGTTACGGGTCTCTTTATAAATGTATTTGCAATCATTACTGATCGGATTTACTTAACTCACGCGATTTTTGTATCTCGTATTCCAACTCAGGGTCGATATTTTGGGCTTCAACTTTTTTGGCCTTTTCCATCAGGTTCTTATGATGCGCTTTAAGATAATCAAGGCGCTTTTTACCATACGAAACACGGGTGATGACAACATACAATACCGGAACGATAAATATCGCTATCGACGAGGCCGCAAGCATCCCGCCCAGCACGGTTAAACCTATCGTCCTGCGCGCTACAGCGCCCGCCCCGGTCGCGAAAACAAGCGGGAGCACACCCAAAATAAATGCCATTGATGTCATGATGATAGGGCGCAAACGCAGGCTTACGGCATCGAGGGTTGATTTGATAAGCTCCTCTCCCCTGTCGACACGTACTTTGGCGAATTCAACTATAAGGATGGCGTTTTTAGCGGCGAGGCCTATTAATGTAATTAACCCGATCTGCGCATAAACGTTATCCGTAAGGCTTGGCACCAGGAAAAGCGCGAGTATCGCGCCAAATGCGCCAACGGGTACTGCGAGCAATACCGAAAACGGCACCGACCAGCTTTCATACAACGCTGCTAGGAACAAGAAGACGAAAGTGATTGAAAACAGGAATATATAAAAGGTAGTCGAGCCGGCTTTTATTTCTTCATAGCTTAAGCCCGAAAACTCAAAGGTATAACCCTGAGGCAATGTTTTTGTAGCCAAATCCTGCAATGCTGTTAACGCCTCGCTGCTGCTAACACCTGGCGCCGGCGAACCATCTATTTCGGCAGTCCGGAATATATTAAAATGCGAGATAACAGGCGCAGCCTCGGTAGGCTTATAGCTAATGAGCGTGCCCAGCGGCACCATATTACCGGCCTGGTTGCGCACATAGTATTTGTCGATATCAGAAACAAGTTTGCGGTAAGAGGTATCTGCCTGTACAACAACGTGGAATGTACGGTTATAGGTCGTAAAGTCGTTAATATATAAACTGCCCATGTAAGCCTGTATGGTGGTAAACACATCCGCCACGTTTACGCCCAGCTTTTCGCATTTTTCGCGGTCGACAGTTAAATTGTAATTCGGTGTATGCGCGGTAAAAAAGGTGTAAGCTTTGGTTATCACCGGATTTTTATTGGCTTCGGTAATAAAATTATTTATAACCCTTTCGAACGCATGAATATCGTCGTTGGTGCTGCGTTGCTCGATCTGCATGCTGAAACCAACAGTGGTACCCACCCCCGGTAACGGCGATGGCTGTATTACCTGCACATTGGCATCCTTAACGCCGGCGTCAGCAATGCGCTGCTGCATTACTTTGATAATGCCCGGTACCTGCTGGTCCGCAGTGCTTCGCTCATCCCATGGGGCAAGCTGGCAGTATATTGTGCCATTATTGGAGTTACTGGCATTTGTCACTACGTTTAGTCCCGATAAGGCGGCATAATGCGCCACGCCCGGTGTCGAGCCGATAACCTTCATCAGCTTATTCATTACATCAACTGATGCCGCGGTTGATGATGCAGGAGGCAGTTGATAGGTAACGTACAGGTTCCCATCGTCTTCCGATGGGATAAAACCTGTTGGTTTGTGCGCAAATAAAAACCAGGTGCCAATGCAAATACAGATCAATATAATAATGACCAGCCGCGAAGCCTTGATGCTCTTTTTAACGCCTTCGGTATAGTTTGCCGTTACCCTGTCGAACCAATCATTGAATTTGGTGAACCACTTGGTTATACCTTTATTCTTTTTCGACTCGTCGGTTGGCTTTAACATCAGCGAACATAAAGCCGGTGTTAATGATAAGGCGATAAATGCTGATATGATAACCGATATGGCAATGGTAATGGCGAATTGCTGGTATAAACGGCCAACAATGCCGGGAATAAATCCTACCGGCACAAACACCGCCGCAAGGATAAGCGCGATAGCCACAACCGGCGCGGAAATATCTTTCATGGCCTGGTAAGTCGCCTCCTTGGGCGACATCTTTTCGTGATCGATATAATGCTGCGTTGCCTCAACCACAATAATGGCATCATCTACCACGATACCAATGGCCAGTACAAAGCCAAACATGGTTAATGTATTTATGGTAAAGCCTAGCGGGATAAAAAAGCAAAACGTACCGAATATGGATACAGGGATAGCGAGTACGGGGATAAGCGTTGAGCGCCAGGTTTGTAAAAACACGAATACTACCACAGCTACAAGCGCCAATGTTTTTAACAACGTTCCAACAACGTCCTGCATTGAAACTTTTACTACGGTAACCGATTCAAACGGAACACTGTATTCTACATCCGAAGGAAATGTTTGTTTTAACTTGGCCAGCGCGGCATACACACCGCTTGCTGTTTGCAGGGCATTACTGCCGGGGGCCTGATAAATTTGCAGGTACGATGCCCGGTGCCCGTCGACAAACGAATTACTTGAAAAGGTAAATTTCCCAAGCTCAACCCGGGCTACATCCCTCAAATAAACCAGTTCGCCGGTGGTTGGGTTATTTTTTACAATAATACTTTCAAATTCCGACACTTTGTTCAACCTGCCGTTAACCAATATGCCTAACTCATAAGTTTGTGTAGATACCTGTGGTGGTACCCCGGCGGTACCTGCAGCTACTTGCACGTTTTGCGAATTAAGGGCGGCGATAACATCCGAAGGCGTTAACCTATAGGATGCCATTTTATCCGGGTTCATCCATATCCGCATACTGAAATCGTCGGTAAATCTGTTTATGCTCCCCACGCCCGGCACACGAAGCAACGCGTCCTGGATAAAAATGTTCGTGTAGTTGTCAAGAAAGGTGATGTTATGAGTATCCTTAGGCGCATAAATGGCTACCATCATCAGCATGCTCGGGTTCACCGCGCGCACCGTGAGCCCCAAACGGCTAACAACCGCCGGCAGCAACGGGCTGGCTATGCTTACACGATTTTGTACATCCAGCGCGGCAACGTCAATGTTGGTTCCAATTTTAAAGGTGACATTCAAAGTCATCAGCCCGTTATTGGTACTGTTGCTTTGCATGTATTCCATGCCCGGCGTACCGTTAACCTGGCTTTCAACTGGGGTAGCTACTGTTTGCTCAACTGTTTGCGCATCGGCGCCGGTAAACTGTCCGTTTACCTGTACCACGGGGGGCGTAATGTCCGGATATTGGTCAACAGGTAAAAGCAGTATGGCCACCGTACCGGTAATAACCAGTACGATAGATATAACTATTGCCGTTACCGGCCTTTTAATAAAGGTATTAGCAATCATACTTTACTTATCGTCTAAATGCAGTTTTAAAGTTGAAGCGTTAAATCCAAAGTCCTGATTCGTTGTTCTACCGATGACTTAAGACGCTGAACTTACCGTCCACGCTTGCCGCCACCCGGACCTACCTTATTGGCGGTAGTAATCTGCGAACCATCATGCAGCGACTGAATACCATCGGTAACAATCCTGTCGCCGGCGTTTATTCCGCTTTTTATAACCTGATTAGGCCCGATCGTTTGTCCTACCTGCACTTTTTTCTCTATCGCGATCAGCTCTCTTTTATGCCGACCGGTATCTGTTTGCGCTTTAGGGTTATTGATAACTGTATCCTTCGCCACAAACACGAAATACTCGCCCATTTGCTCCACAACCGCTTTGCCGGGAACTACCAGTTGCGGGCCTACATCCTGGTTGTGCACCCGTACCACGCAGCTCATTCCAACTCTTAAATCACCTTTTGG
Organism: Mucilaginibacter sp.; assembly: GCA_028288125.1. Lineage (GTDB taxonomy): Bacteria > Bacteroidota > Bacteroidia > Sphingobacteriales > Sphingobacteriaceae > Mucilaginibacter. The sequence continues at coordinate 8,331 of JAQBOH010000160.1, read as the reverse complement.
ATTATCAAACACAAGCCTGACCCTTATTGACCCGGTTTGCGCGTCAACAGCACGATCGATAACTGATATCTTACCGTTGTAGGGGTAAAGTGTATTATCCGGCATTAAAATAGTAAATAATGAATCGACCACATGTTGCCTGCTGTTTTGCATCTGCTCAAATTTTGGCAGTTGTTTTTCGTTAACGATAAAGTCAACAGCCATGGGGTTATCGGTCGATATGGTATTTAAAACCGTTGAGCCCGGGTTTACCACATCGCCGAGTTTCACCATGCTGAAACCTATCGTCCCGCTAAAAGGCGCGTAAACAATAGAATAGTTTAAATTGGTTTTGGCAGTTTTTACCGCCTGGTCGGATGCCTTAACTGTGTTTTTTGCATTTTCGAGCGTAATTAATGCGTGGTCATAAAGCTGTTTAGCTACCGCATTATATTTATTCAAATACGCATAACGGTCGGCATCCTGCTGCGCCTGTGCTAAAGTTCCCTGCTGTACTTTTAAGTTAGCCACCGCCTGGTCGTAACCGGCCTGGTAAATGCGCCTGTCTATTTCGTATAATTTTTGCCCTTTTTCTACATGTGTACCCTCTCTAAAATATATAGCGGTAATTGCGCCGGTAATTTGCGGCAGCAGGTTAACCTGGCTCAATGCAGCCGTCGTCGAGGGATATTTATCATAATATAAAACCGACCGCGGAATTATCTTTAACAAGTTGACAGGCACTTCCATATTTGGCGGCGGCTGCTTTTTTTTACAGCCGGCAATGATGATGCAACTGATAAGAAGGGCGCTTGATATTGCTCTATTCATAGAGAATGTTTTACTAATCATTAATATGAAATATTTCCCATAGCCTTTTCGAGGTCTATTTTGTTTGATAACACCTGGAACAAGGCATTTAAATAGCTTATTTCGGATGTTCTCAGGTTCGATTCTGCCGTAATTACATTCAGGTATGGCACTATTCCTTGTCGATATTGCAAGGTTACCACAAAATAAACCCGCCGCGCCATCGTCACATTTTTTTGTAACAGCTGCAGGTTAAAATAGTTGCTTTTATAATTGGCCAGTGCCGTGGTATATTCTGTGTATATCCGCGATTTCAGGTCGGTTTCGTCCCAATCCAGTATTTTTTGCTGCAGCTTAGCCCTATGCAGGCTGTTAAGCCGCGAAAAACCCGTGAAAATAGGAATACTGAACTGGAGGCCGATATATGAGCTTGCAAAGGAGTTCCCCAAAAGATTGCTCAAATTATTATTATCAAACTCGCGGTTATAATTATAAAACGCGGATATGGTGGGTAAAAATGAATAACGATAATAATTTACCAGCTGCGACTGCAAACCCTTGCTGTTTTTAATTTGCTGGTACTCGATACGACGTTCATATTGCAGTTGCTGGTTGGTATCAATATGAATACTTCTCATCATTTCCAGCGTATCAAAAACTACGTTAAACTGGTTTTCGGGCGGGAAGCCCATCAGCTGTTTTAACGTAGCATATTGGGGCACTACATTTTCAGTCGCCTGTTTTAGCTGGCCAATGGAATTATTAAGCGTTATTGTGGCCTGTTCGTAATCGGTTTCATCAACAATGCCGCCTTTGTATTGATAATAGGCATCCCTGACACTTTTGCCGAGTCGGGCTGTATCTTCTTTAAAAACATTGATTTGCTCTAATGTAAGCAGCAGGTTGTAAAACGATTTGCTTACTGATGAAATCAGGAATATTTTGGTACTGTCTGAAGCTTGCTGCGCCTGTTTAACGTAATACGGCGCGCTTTTGAAAGCATATAACAAGCTTGGCGTAAATATCGACTGGGTAACTGCAACGCCCGGTATAAATGTGTTTGCAATACCTACACCCTTTAGTGAGTTTGATGTTGTGTTTACAGAGCTATTACCGGGCTGATAGTAATGTACCAGCCTGCCGGATGAGCTTACCTGCGGCAGCGCGGTGGCTAAATTTATGGCATTTGTCGTTCTGGCAATATTGATGTCTATCAATGAACGGTTCAAGGCAGGCTGATGCAGCATGGCGTAATCGATACATTGCTGTAGGTTTAAATATTGAGCGTTATTGCTGGAATCCTTTATAGTAACAGGTATTAACAAGCTGTTTTTGCTGGTATCAGGAGCCACAAGAGGCGGCGTTATACTGGTTGTTTTTTTTTGATTTTGTGCAAATGCCGTCAATTCAAAAAACAAACCGATTGTGAGTAAAAAAACACGGATAAACCGGCTAAAAAAAATACTTGCCATATTAAAACCGCTAACTGGCATTTTTAAATAATACCCCATAATATTCTACAATAGGATGACAGCCAGTTATATTACTACCTGCTGCCGTCCTGAAGTGTTTTGTAAAAATGTAAAAAACATTGCAATACTACCAGTAACAATATTATTAATGAATTACTGCATCAATATTGTTACCTATCACGAAATAACGTTTTCGATTTTGCGCTTGTTATAATCATACTTTACAAGTAAAAAGTTGCAGTGATGCCCCGGTATTGTTTGTATGTAATTATTCCCCGCGCAATCACCCATATCCACTCCAATAAAATCTAGATTTGTAATAATATATAATTATCGGAAAAAGTTTGGTGACTTTTTTGATATAAAGCAATGGTGGCAGAACCGTTAGACTATATCGGTGAGGGATTGCCATAGTTATAAAATATTTCTTAATGATATCAAGCGGAAAAATTTACAATTTAATAATCACACATTGTCCCACAAGGCGTTTACTTTTCCTTCCGACGACCTGGATGATATAGGTTCCTGTCACAAAATTGCTTACATCCGTTTGCCAGGTTAGCTGGTTGGTGTCTCCCCTTTTAATAATGGTGCCGGAGTTATTTGCAATAACGATACTATACCCGTCAGCTTGATTAGCCGCCTGACCGGAAACTGACTCGTTTGCGGGCATGACGAGGTTGAGTGTATTTTGTACCGGATTAGGATAAATGGTGATGCCATTACTGTTGGCTCTGATTAGATCCGGAGAGGGCACCAAAACCGTTTTGGAGTAGCTGATTGCGCCATTCAGGTCCTCCAGCTTTAATCTGTACCACTTTGCACCGGTCACTGCATCCTTATCAAGAAAGTTATAACGGTTTTGACCACTGGAAGTAAAACCGCCAAGTACATTAAAAGTCACACCGTTATCGATACTTCTTTCCACCGTGAAAGTGGTGTAGCCCTGTTCATTCTCGGTTTTCCAGCTAACTTCTACCCCGGCAATGGCGTTTGCTGCTGTAAAATCTAAAAGGTGCATTTGCCGGGCATGGTTCTGACGAATGATCAGGCTAAAGCGGTGCGAGCCATATGTGGTAGTATCACCCAGGTTTACATTAAAAGCATATACTGAATTTTGGCGCATATCAAGCGAATCCCTGGTACGGTTGTCCATCAGCCATACTTCGTAAATATCGGGCAGTGAGCTTACTTGGGAGCCATTTAAAGTATAAGTTCCGTTAGAAGAAACCATAACATTTATCGGAATAGTATCGCTTTTCAGTGTCGGGAATGGCACTTTGTTAATTGTTAAAGGAATATTGTCGCTCGACATACTGGTTAAACTTAGCTGTGCCATCCCTGTTTTATAAGGCGCATCTTCGTTAAAAATATATTTCGCGCTGGCTGCAGAATTAAAGCCGATATAAATTTCGTCGGTATTTACAGAATCTTTCACCAGTTGTATGTTCAGGTGCTGTTCTCGCGCCGGAGCAGTTAATTTTGCCATATCAGCCCTGGTCGACATAAAAAGACTAACACCAGTGTTTTGGTTGCTAACTTTAGCCGATTCGTTGAAGATCAGCTGCTGTGTTGAATCGACCGCTGCCTGTACATAAAATCCCTGGCCGCTTACTATATAACGTGTGGCATTCCCGGTTTTAGCGCCGCCTTTTTGATAGGCAGAATAAACATGACTTATCGGGTCGTATTCATATATGGTATTGCTGACATTAGCCGTCGCGTAGATACCTGATGTGGTAGTGGCAGTTTGATACGTTTCCCAGTCAATTGTACTCGCATACGGATTGCCCACCAGGTTAAAACCCCTTATCGAGCTATTTGCAGTAACGTTTGACCATCCTAATTTATCCGAGCTGGGTTTGTACCAGTCGTGAAATACAATTTGGCCGGTGTTTAAAGTGCCGGTTGCAGTTGAGGTTACGGTTGGCGCCGAAAGATATGTTGAATAAGTCTCAGTGGTAAGCGAGGCGGCCCCCCGGTTTCCTCTAAAGAAAACCATAAAACCATTACCCACCGGTATATTGTAAATAGTACTGGTGCCGTTCAGGTTATAATCGTATGTATTGGTATTATTGATCTTGCTGATGCCCGGAAAATTACCTGCTGTAAATGAAGTGGTACTGGGAACCCTGTCCTCCCGGAATAAATAAATAGTGGGGTTTCCCGCCTTATCGAAGCCCGATGCCGTTCCGCCCGATCCGGTAAGATACATGCTCCCCGTCAGGTAATACAGATCATAAACTTTATTTGAATTTTTTGTGGCCGCGTAAACCGGCGACGACATCAGATAATATCCACGGTGGCCATATCCGCCGGTTATATAGCGCTGGACCGCAAAGGTGCCAGTAATTGTACCGGAGGTAAGCGCGCCTATTGTTGCGGAGCCTGACGAATCCGATTGCAACGTAAAACTGCCGGTATTTGCAATGTTTGAGGTACCGGAAAAACCTATTTGCGAAGTAGATGCCATTGTATAGGTACCCGCATTATTTAAAGTAGTGCCGCTTAATGTCAATGCAGACGAGGCGCCCATGGTTGAGGTAGCTGCACTGGTTAAAGTAACTGTTCCGCCCGATATGGTCGCATTTGAGCTCGTGACAGTTAACCCCGATGTAAGTTGCAGCGTACTGGCTGATGCAATTGTTAACGTCGGGTTGGCCACGACAGTGCCAAATGATATACCAGCAATGGTAGTGGTACCCGCGGTAGTTAATGAGGGTGCATTTGTATAAGCAGCGCCGCCAATAATGACCACCATATTTGCGCCCGGGGCGGTGCCGGTTGCACCATTCAATGCTGTGAAATTAAGAGCATTTGTAATGTCGCCGCTGGTACCGCCTGTCCAAAACTCACTGGAAATAACATTAAATGCGTGACCTGTAACATTATAGGTATTATAAGTAGTATAAGGAGTGGTTGTTATAAATGCCGCTGAAGCCTGACCGCTCGCAAAACTACAGGTAAATGTTCCGGCGGTCCCAAAATTAACGGTATAATCCGCAACAAGCCAGTAGTAATAGGTGGTTCCGGCCGGGATTGTTTCGGTTACATTGCAGTTAAAGTATCCTCCTCCGCTAATCCAGACACCAGCGCCCGCTGATGTCGCTGCGGCAGTATATGATGCAGCGCCGCCGGGGTATGTCGATGAAGTCGACCTGTAGAGTTTTGCATTTGAAAAATAGGAGTTTTCCTGGCCGGAAGTTTTAATATTGAATGTATTGAGCGTAAATGCCCCTCCAACTGCGGTTACGGCAAAACCGTATAATACAATAGCGGTTTGCCCATAAACTAAACTACCGGATGTTATGCCGTTGGTTGTCGTACTGTTTGCGCCCGTTACGGAAAAATACGGACCCGGGAGCGTATAAGTATTGCCAGTTATGGTGAATGTATTATATGAAGACACCGGGCTGGTTTGGATTACAGCGCTTGAGCTTTGGCCGCTGGTAAAATTAAAAGCTACCGTAGTACTGGTGGTAGGAGCTGGTCCGATATTATTAGCAACCAAAAAATAATACTTCGCCGTAGTTGTAATCGTTTGATTTGCAGTGAGCGTTACATTGGCATAACTACCGTTAAAAACAACCGAGCCCACGGTTGTCAGCGTACCGCCGCCGTATGTGGCTGTGCTGCTTAATACCAGTGTACCGCTACCAAAATAACTTGAAAGGCTGCTGCTTGAACTGTTGATATTAAAACCGGAAACGGTTATGCTTGAACTGGCCGACATGCCAAAGCCAAATAATACAATACCGGTTTGATTCGCGGTTATCGTTGTACCCGATGTACCGCCCGTTTGTGAGGTTATAGTAACTGTAGCACTGTTTATATTATATGTACTGCCAGACACAGTAAAATCATTGTATGTAGTACTTGCAGTACTGATAGCAGCAGCGCTTTGTCCATAGGAGAAGCTAAATTGCGGATTTGCCGGAGTACTGGCTGTAGCAAGGCAATTTGCCACCACCCAGTAATATTTGGTGGCGCCAGCTGCTATGGCCTGTGATAAGCCTGTATAGGTTATATAGCTGCCGCTTGTTGAAATTGTAGCGCTTGTAGCGCTACCAGGGAAAGTAGTAGTGGTACTGCTATAAATTTTAAAAGTTCCAAAGTCAGAAGACACGGTCGGTAAATTACTGTTAATGTTAAATCCAGTTAGGGTAATACTTGAAGCAGATTTATTGGTAACGCTGAACGCAAATAATTTAATAGCAGTAGTACCCGGGGTAATTATAGTTGCTGTTGAGGCAAGTGTATTTTGATTCGAAACTGCAAGCGCATACGGTGTACCGGTACCGTAGTTATAACCCTGGTTATAAGAAAAATTCGCGGGATAAGTGGTTCCGTGGTTATCTGTTGCAAATGTATTTGCATAAGTAACTACTAATTGAAAATAGGCGGCAGCGGAATTAACTGCATCGGCAAGTAAAAAGTAATAATTGGTGTCGCTTATCGTTTCCGAAATATTATCAATCGTCACATTAGCGCCGCTAAAAGTCACATTGCCGACCGCTATACCTGTGCCAGTACCATAGGTATTTGTACTGTACCTATATAATGTGCCATTAGCCAGATATACATCACTGGTTGTCGGGCTGCAGGTAAACGTAAATTTATTAAGTGTTAAACTTCCTCCGGATACCTGAACGCTAAAACCCATTACAGCGGCATGTTTATCACCAGATGTAACAGTGGTGGCCAGTCCACCTGTTAAGCCGGCAAATGTGGGTGTCTGGCTAAAAACATTGTGAAATGAGCATGTTAAAAAACAAAGAGCAAAATAAAAAAGCAGACGAATCCTCATAGGTATGAAAGCTGACTCTTAACTGTCACTTTATATAAGTAATCAATGCTCACCTATAAATTAACCCTTGCAAGCCCCGGCGGGTTAAAACTTATTCTTTTTAATTATCAGCATACCTGATTAAGCAATGAGTGTACCCATTATTCGTATCAGTATATATATATTATCGAAACTGCCAATTTATTTAGCTTTAAACATATCTTTTTTAATTATTACTTATAATTAATTCATAAGATAAAAATAGAACGTGGAATTTTATACCCATTTAATACTATTGTAGGGAATATTTTACCCATAATTCGTCATTAACTTATCCTTTTTTCGGAAATGCGTCTGATAGATAATTAAAGGGAGTAGATGGAATTCTGTTACCCGAAAGTGTTAAACGTCAATCGAAATATTTTTAAACCGCAACATCGCGAGCAGGGCAGCCTCCTGCCTCGCTGTCAGTTTTTACATAACCTGGCTTTATTACTTTCGCGTTCCATAAAAAAAGCGTTCCGTATCTCACCCCGGAACGCATCGTCATCAAATTTGATAACTCAACTAAATCAAGATAAGTTTTAAACTAATCCTTCTTTAAGTACTTTTAAATGATCGGTGTTAAATAACCCAGCCGCTTATTAATTCACCATTTTTTTGTTTTTTACAAAGGCCATTATTTTTTTATAGGTTGATGGATATACAGCGATGTAGTGAGTGCGCACCAGGTAAGGCACTTGCTTCCTTCCGTCTGACAGAGCAATCTCAATGGCATTTGATGGTTTCAAAGGCATGTGGCAATCAATACAATTATTTTTTATGAGGGCTCCTAATTGAGGGGCTGCCTTGCAAAAATTATGACTGGCATTGTTATGGCAGCTCATACAACGCTGCGAGTAAGCCGCAAGATTTAAAGCTTCATTTTTGTGCGGATCATGACAGGTACCACAATCCATATTACTCTTTAAAAAACATTTACTGGCAGCAAGCAATCCATTTTGATTGCCGTGTACGTCCAGTGTAGCGGTATTGGGCGTTTGAGAGAAAAAAGTAGGTTCCTTAAACTTTGCAAGCGTATCCCCTATCTTAAATTTAAATGCAGATATCTGAAAATTATCCTTATTGCCTGCATGACAAACCGCGCATGCATCAAGTTTTTGAGCGCGCGTTAACGACTTATATGTAACAATATACCTTGCTTTTTTCTCGGTAGGATTAGCCGTTTGAAAATTTACATGATTTGCGGCAGGCCCATGGCAACGCTCACAATCTATACTGTAA
>JAQBOH010000127.1 GCA_028288125.1 Mucilaginibacter sp. | reverse complement strand
TAACCGGACCTGCTATCATTCCATAAAGCTTTCACATCCTTATAAACCGGCCAAACGGGAATGTTGTGCTCGATGCCGGTATGGCCGTCGAGTATCATATTCATATTTGTAAAAAAGGTCGATCCGCCCTCGGGCACCACTTCCATCTGCAACTCGCGTGCCGCCTCAATTACTTCCTGACGTTGTTCGCGGCGCGGTTGGTTATAGCTTTTTACGGAGAAGGCGCCCACCGCTTTTAACCGGCGCAAATGCGACCGTGCGTCGTCCAAACTATTGATAACCGCTTTAAAATCGCCGTCTGCACCATATAAAATAGTACCTGTTGAATAAATCCTCGGGCCAACCATATTCCCCGCTTTTAACATTTCCGACTGGCTGAATACCATTTCCGTATTGCTGGAAGGATCATGCGCGGTGGTTACGCCGAACGCCAGGTTAGCGTAGTAACCCCAATCCTGCTGCGGCGATATGCCATCAGGGCTGGTATGCAAGTGGCCGTGCACGTCCACTATACCCGGCATAATCGTTTTCCCGCTAAGGTCATACACTTTTGCATCTGCCGGTACGGGGATATCCGACCTTCCAATAGCGACAATTTTATTTTGATCGATAACAATGGTTCCGTTTTCAATTACCTCATCGCCTTTCATGGTAATGATCCGGACGTTTTTGAAGGCGATCCTACCATCAGGTACATCGGTTTTTAATTTCAGGTCTATGTCAATGCCGGCAGTATCAACCGGCGGGGTTTTGTCACTACCGCCATCAACAAACGGGAAAGCATTGCGAATATCCCGCACAAAATATTTTGGCCCCAGGGTCCACATCAGTTTTTTACTGTCTTTGCTCCAGTGGAGGTAAGTCCCGGCATCGCGGGTTAGCTTATCCAGCGGGATGGCCTTATTCGTCGCCGAAAGGTCCTGCGCGGCGCCAGTACTTACCATTGGCGTAATATAGCAGTTAAACAGTTCCGTAAACGCCATCCATTTGCCGTCGGGGCTCGGGTTAAACTGCGTGGTATATTTTGAGGTGTATAACGTTTGCTGGTTGGCGCCCGTGGTATCCATCATCTTAAAGGCTTTTTTATCGCCCTCGTGGCTTTGGTAATATATTTTAGCATCGTTGGCCGAAAACTGCGGATAAATGCCATTGTTGATGATAAGCTTAGGCGTGCCTCCGTTTGCCGGGATAGTATAGATGCCGGGATTGCCGCCGAATGCAAGACCGGAAATTTCATTGCCAACGCCTTTCCTGTAGATGATCTTATCACCCTTGTTTGAAAACTTTGGCGAGTAATAATATCCTTTCTCAACCGTAAGCCGCGTTACCAGGCAGGTAGTCAGGTCAATTTTATTGATCGATGCTTTCAGCTCGTCACTCCAGTTAATATACACCAATGATTTTCCGTCAGGACTAAACGCCGGCTCATATTCAAAATCGTTGGTTGCGGTTATACGGGTAGGCACACCGTTTGGCAGGGCTTTGATATAAATATATCCAGCGGCGTTAAACGCTACCACTTTACCGTCAGGCGATGTAGTGAGCTGACGGATCATTTTAGCTGTAAACTCTTCCTGGAAAACCTTTTGCGGAAAGTGGAGCGCGTCGGTTATACTTTGCTGTGAAGTGACCTCGAACGGTATTTGAACAGAGTTCAAAGAAGCGATGTCAAGATTCCATATTTTACCCTTTGCATAAAAGATGATGTTATTGCTGTCGGGCGTCCAGGCAAAATTTGGATATAGGCCAAAAATCGCCCACGCCTCCTGTTGGTCGTGCGAAAGGTCGTCGTACACCGGCCATTCTTCGCCGGTATTTAAATTATGCAAGTACAACACCGACTTTAATCTTATCCGCTTTACAAATGCCATTAGCTTGCCATCCGGTGATATTTGCGGACGGCATGCCCCGCCTGCGCCATCCGCAACCGTCTCAATATCTCCCGTCTGGCGATTTAACCGACGTATAGCGTATATGCCTTTATTGGGGTCTTTATTGTATTCAAAATTAGGCCCTGGGGTTGCGTCCTCGCTCCAGTAAACATAGTTTCCGTCGGGCGATACGATCGGCTCGCCGGCATCTTGCTGGTCGTTTTTACGTTTTGTTAGTTGTATGCCTTCGCCGCCGGTTTTGTGGTACAGCCACATCTCGCCCGCGCCCAGCGAACGTGTGCCCGTAAAATGTTTACGCGCGACCAGAAATTGGCCGTCGGGTGTCCAGGATGCGTTATTTAATAATCGGAAGGTTTCTTTAGTTACCGCGTGCTTATTGCCGCCATCGCTGTTCATTATCCAGATGTTGTCGCCGCCGTCGCGATCGCTGGTATAACATATTTGCTTACCATCCGGACTAAACCGCGGCTGTACCTCCCAGGCTTTTCCTCCCGAAAGGAGCGTAGCTTTGCCGCCTTTTACTGGTATAACATAAATATCGCCGAGCAAATCGAAAACTATGGTTTTACCATCGGGACTCACATCCAGGTTCATCCAGGTGCCTTCGTCAGTATTGATCGTTACTTTTTTTGCCGGGGTTGGCGGATTTTCAACGTTCCATTTTTGGGCCTGGAGATTTGCAGCAAGGAAAAGAAATAGCGTAACAGCGAAGAATGATCTCATTATATAATCTTTACGCTGCGAATTTAGAAATATTATGTGATTTCGGATTTTTCACGGTTTGTCTGTTTTTCAAAGGCGTTCAAGAAGGCTACACCGGTTTGTCTGTTCGATCCGATAGCTATCGGGTTCGGATTTATCTCTTTCCGCCTACGTGGGTTTTCGTTTAATATGCCTTACGGAATTGACTATGATGTTATTGTTATCAATTTCAAATACTAAAATATAGGGAAACCGATCGGTTTTAATTCGGCGGTAGATTTGATTTATGTAACCGTAGCGCTCAGGATGAGCACTGATTTTTTTATAACAACTTTCTATTTCTTCTATCAACTCATTACCCAACCCATCTTTTTGTTCTTCGTACCAGTCAAAAGCTTCCTGAATTTCCAGCAGCGCTTCTTGTTGGATCAATAAGACATAAGCCATAAACTACTTTTTTCCGGTAATAATTCGTTTGGCTTCATCCCATTTATAAGTGGCGCTTTCACCACTCAAACGTTTTTCCCTGCGCTCATCAAAAATCTTTATGTCTTCGGTCGAAAATTCATATTCAGCGTCATCGTCTTCATTATATTCCTTTGCCAGGGCAAACATTAACTTTAGTAACTTTTCGTCGCTATTGTCTACATACTGATGCAGCTTCTGGCGAATATTTGTTGCTTGCATAATCGATTTTGTGTTTAACAAATTTACTTATAATAATTAATGTCGTATAATTTCGGATGT
>JAQBOH010000169.1 GCA_028288125.1 Mucilaginibacter sp. | reverse complement strand
TTTAATTTAAGAGGGCGAAGTTAAAACATCACACTATAAATTGCAGACATCCCAATGTCACAAATTTGTTAAGATTGGCTTGAAATGAGGCGATAAACAAGTTGAAAACGCTGCCAGGCAAACGATCACAGCGGAAATAAAAAATAACCACCGGTGCCATAAGGCGATACAGGCTAACATTTGTTGAAGTGCTCGAGGCGATGAAGAACCGGGGCGTTAAACACAGGAGGAAACTCATATTTTCAGATGATCCCCGCAAGTCAGGTGAAAACGCCATGCGGCCATAGTTTTGCGGAGAAAGCTCGTCTACAGTAATTTTTAAATCATAGTCGCAACATAATTCTTAAGGCGGCATTATTTCTCCCTTTTAAACGCCGAAAGAAAAAAAGCCGGTTTACCCGTGGTTTCAAAAGCATCCGGGTAACCATTGCCTATTAAGTTGTAACAAATTTTCAGCTCATCATTTTCATATTTGTAAATGGCGGTAAAATGTTTTCCTTTATTTACGCCCTCCGTGCCGTAAATATCCATTCTGCCATTGCTAAATTTTACAATCCCTTTGTCTACGCTTTCGGCGATAACGGTATATGTGCTGTCGTTAATGATAAGTCTTTCCCTCTCAAAAACCTTTTTTGGAAGTGACTTCCCGCCCATTTCCTGCCGATACGGAGCCCAGGTGCCGTTTAATTTCCCGGGTTGGGTTACACCATTTTTTGTACCGGCGCTGCTAAGTCCAAGGCTCAGCAGAAAAATGAACATTATGAACCGCATATGTTTGGTTTTTGAATTGTGAGATAAATTGGTGAATTGTAAAGCGCAACAAACCAGGTTGATGCGCATTTACGCAATTAAAATTAAGATATTATTTTTGAATATTCAAAATATCTTCCGCTTCGGCAGGCTCACTGTGATAAACAAACATTATCCAAAGAACATCGTTCACCTTATGCAATTATTGTCTTAATTTTATCCATACATGCATAAGCCAAGTTATTATGTGGTAAATCTTCTCACCCTTTACCGGCTGATAGCGGTTCCGGTACTGCTTATTCTGATTTTCAACCATCGGTTCGACGTGTTTAAATGGTTGCTTGTGATCAGTTTTTTGACCGACGCGGTCGACGGCTACCTGGCCCGAAAATTTAACGCCATCAGCAAACTAGGCGCCACGCTTGATTCTATTGCCGATGACCTTACCATCGGCGTCGCCATTGTGGGTGTTATCATTTCCAATACTGCCTTCATCAAACAAGAGCTTGTTTTAATCGTGGTAATGTCGGTCATGTATGTTGCCGAAATTGTGCTTTCGCTGATGCGATACGGAAAAATAAGCGGCTTTCATATCTATACGGCTAAAGTGGCTGCGGTACTGCAGGGGGCATTTATACTGTTGTTCTTCTTTCTTCCCGGGCCGGTTTATATCCTGTTTTATTTCACCGCCGCTTTAACCATAATTGACCTGATGGAGGAAATAACTCTTGTTTTCCTGCTGCCCAAATGGCGGGCAAATGTTAAGGGCGTATACTGGGTGTTAAAAAGCAGGCGTCCGAGGTAATACAGCTTTATATCGCGGCCAACCGAACAATGAATGCTTTTTTACGTAGTACAGGGTATGCGGCTCAATTGCTTATTGTACGTCATGGTTATCGTCATACTCTCCTGTAAAGGGCCGGGGCATTCTGCCACCTCACCTGCCACTCCTATTAATACCGAACTGATAACAGACATCAACACCGGCAAAACAACGCCTTCCGAATTAATAAGCTTCGCCTGCTCGCTTGAGAGAACGCCTTATAAATACGGCTCAATTGACCCAAAAAAAGGTTTCGACTGTTCTGGCTTTATCACCTATGTGTTTAACCATTTTGGCATACCCGTACCGCGGATGTCGATCGACTTTACCAATGTACACCGTCCCATCGATGTCAATGACGCCCGGCCAGGCGATTTGATACTGTTCACCGGCACCGACAGCACCAGCCGCGTCGTGGGCCACATGGGCATCGTTGTGGCAAACCCGGCGAAAGGCCTGATTTTCCTACACTCCACCTCCGGCAAAGCGTACGGCGTTACCGAAACGCCATTAAACACTTATTATAGGGGAAGGTATATGAAGACAATAAGAATATTTCCGCAGAATGACAGGTAGCGATTGCTTTTTTACTTTTTCTATTTGTGTCTTGAACTTCTGATTCCTTCATCGTTATTATAATGAAATACTTATACCTTATAGGAAGGCGACACTTCGCTTGTACTCTAACCTGGCACAGCGAAAGGAAATCAGGGACGCGGTTTGGGAAAAATAAAAAAATGCTTTTAAATTTGCTGTCGACAAGACCGGCTCATGCAAAAAACCGAATGGTTCAACAGGAAATTTCCACCCATTGAAGATAACAGCATCCTGCCCTCTATCATCGAACGATTAGGCGGCACGCCCGGCCGCACTGATGAAATAGCCGCCAGGCTGAACGATGCTGTTTTAACGGTAAAGCCAAATGAAAAATGGTCGGTGAAAGAAGAGATAGGTCATTTGTCGGATATGGAACCGCTGTGGCTAGCCCGGCTCAATGACCTGGTAAACGGGCTGCCCGAATTAACAGTTGCCGATCTTACCAATCAACGTACAAACACCGCCAATCATAACGCCACAGAAACGAAAGCGTTGCTGCATCAGTTCAGGAAGCAAAGAGAGCTGCTTGTTGCTAGGCTGCGCCATCTTACAGATGACCAATTATTAAATTCATCCCTGCACCCGCGCCTAAAAACTCCAATGCGCATCGTCGATCTTGCTTATTTCGTTGCCGAGCATGACGATCATCATTTGGCCAGTATCCGCGAAATAACGCTATCCGGCTTTTAGCATTACGTAAAAAAATACTTCGCAGCGTGTATAAAACCCCAGCCTCTGGTATACCTCTATGGCACGGTAATTATCAAAGCGCACATGTAAAAACGGAGTTTCCGAAGCTTTTTTGATGCGATTGATATGATACAGCAATAATTGCCGGGCATAACCTTTTCCAACGTGGTCGGGATGTGTGCACACCGCGCTTATCTCGGCATATTCGAAGGCATGCATACGTTGTCCCGCCATTGCCGCCAGCTTACCGTTTTCAAAAATGCCCATATAATGCCCGAACCGGATAGTTTTGGAAGCAAACGGCCCTGGGTTAGTTAATTTAGCCAGGGCAACCATCTGCGGCGCATGCTTATCGGTTAACGGAACAAGCTCTGCCTGTATTTCGCCCTGCTGTACTGCAACATCACAAACCATTTGTAAGCCTTTTATAACCTGCAGCACTTTCCAAGGCCCGGGAATTTCAGTTTCGTCAGCCGTCAAAAGTAATACAGGCCCGTTATACGGAAGTTTTTCATACAGCAAGTGGAGATTCCCCGCGGTATTTTCTTCAAGTCCTACGAAGGGCGAAACCTCCCCGTCAAAATAGCGCACCTGCCCGTTTCCAAAAGCAATATTCTTATTGCCCGAAATCAAAGCGTTCCACGCCGGATTGTCCAATACATGTACCATCCCGGCAAACATATAAAAAAGCTTTGAGTTAGTTTTGAAGTATAAATTATCGCTTTAACGCTTTACAGGTTCAATATTTATATTTAAAGATATCATAGCCCATTAATTTGATCTTTTAAAAACCAATCATAAACCGGTTGGTTATTTATTCAACCACCGAAAGGAGCACCCACTATGAATGAAGTAGAAAAAATCACCCGGCGCAAAGCTATCGCCGGACTAGGCACCGGCCTGGCCGCGGCGGCGGTTGCGCCTGTTTTTGCGGGAATTCCGGATAGAAAAATACCCGCAGCGCAAAAGTTAGAAAATCCGGCCACCAAGTATCCAAAACCGCCATTCAAATCGCAGTCGCAACCCTGGCCGGGGCTGGCAAGCAAAATGGATCCCCGCCCCGACCACGGCGAACAAAGCTATAAGGGTTCGGGCCGGTTAATGGGACGCAAGGCGCTGATAACCGGCGGCGACTCCGGCATGGGGCGTGCTGCGGCCATCGCTTACGCACGCGAGGGCGCGGATGTAGCCATAAACTATTTTCCAACCGAGGAACCGGACGCCCGCGAAGTGATCGAGCTCATCAAAGCCGAAGGACGCAAGGCTGTTGCTATCCCCGGCGATCTGCGCGACGAAGCCTTTTGCCGGCACCTTGTCGAGGAAGCGGTAAAGCGCCTGGGTGGACTGGATATTGTCGTGAATAATGCCGGCAGGCAGCAGGCACGGCAATCTATTCTGGATATATCAGATGAAGATTTCGATTCGACGATGAAAACCAATATCTATGCGCCCTTTTGGATCATTAAAGCCGCCCTGCCCCACTTACAGCCGGGATCGGCCATCATCGGTACCACGTCCGAGCAAGCCTACGACCCGTCGCCCGATTTGTACGACTATGCACAAACCAAAGCGGCTACAATGAACTACGTGAAGTCGCTAACCAAGCAACTCGGGCCAAAAGGCATTCGCGTAAACGGCGTAGCACCCGGGCCTATCTGGACACCGTTACAAGTAAGCGGCGGCGCAACCCAGGAAAAATTGGTAAAATTTGGCGGACAAACACCGTTTGGCAGGCCGGGCCAGCCTGCCGAGCTGGCCTCTATTTATGTACAATTGGCGGCGAGTGACGCCAGCTTCGCTAATGGACAGGTTTACGGTTCTTCGGGCGGAAGCGGGCAACCATAAATTAAATAACGACGGATTAAGAGCCGGGCGGTGTAATATAGGCACTCCCGGCTTTTGTTATATTGGCCGCACTTTCGCAACAATTTTTTAACTTTAATACGCCTGACTTAATTTTCCCCATTATTATTTTGTATCCGGATAGTAAATTTACATTATCTTGCTAGTGTTTTGCAATCAATAATAATACTTAACTTACTGCCCCGAAACCATCCGGCTTCAGTAAACTATAAATAAACCAGGCTAAAAACAAGTTTGAAACCATGAGAAAATGGATATACGCTTTATTCGTTGTTGTGATTGCAAGTAGCTGCAAAAAGCCATTTATTCCACAAGCTATTTCTTCCGACAATAATAGATACCTGGTTATCGAGGGTGTGGTGAATAGCGGCAGTGATTCAACGTTTATCAAACTTAGCCGCACGCAAAAAATTGACACAGTACATACTATCAGCCCGGAAACAAATGCCAGTGTAAATGTTGAAAGCGACGCCGGGGCAAATTATAAACTGGCCGAAATAAAAGCAGGTACATATGCCGCGCCGCCGTTAAATCTGGACGCGACGCGTAAATACCGGTTACACATTAAAACATCGAATAACAAAGAATATGTTTCTGACTATGTTATTGTAAAAAACTCGCCGCCAATTGATAGTATTGGCTTTACAGCGGCAAATGCCGGCGTACAGATATATGTAAATACGCACGATGCCACCAATTCAACACGTTATTATCGCTGGGATTTTACTGAAGACTGGCAATTTCACGCAAAATACATATCTACTTATTATAGTAATGGAATCGATAGTCTTAAACAACGTACGGTTAGCCAACAGGTTTATGATTGCTTCGGCCATGACGAGTCAAGCTCGGTTACTCTCACATCTACAACAAAGCTAACGCAGGATAATGTGTTTCAGGCGCCAATTACCACCATACCTTCAACCTCCGAAAAAATCGAAACGAAGTATAGTATCCTGGTTAAGCAATTTGCGCTGACAAACGACGCTTATAATTTTTGGTTAAGCCTGCAAACCAATACGGAAAAACTGGGAAGTATATTTGATGTTCTCCCTTCCGAGAATCAAAGCAACTTTCATTGTGTAACCAACCCGGGCGAATTGGTGATAGGTTATTTGAGCGTAGGAAGCACCGCCGTTAAAAGGGTTTTTATAACTGCGGGGCAGCTTTTGAAAAGCTATAGCCCTCTGTACCCTTCTGGCTGTCAAATTGATACAGTATTTATCCCGCCTCATCCGCATGACCGGCCCTTTAACGAGTTCATTCCTCTAAATTCTCCGTATATCGTTCTGCTGGGTTTATATTTACCTCCGGCTAATCCATTTGGACTTCCTACTGCTTACTCCTATTCCACAAAAATTTGTGGCGATTGTACAATTAGGGGAACTAAAACACAACCGGCGTTTTGGAAATAAGAATTGTTATTTTTTTACTTCAAAGGTAAAATACCCGCTGCCGGCTTCACCGCTGGTCGTGTTTCCCTCAACGACGCCTATGTATCTCCCGGGCCGGTCGCTTGTATAAAATGTCAGGTTATTAACGCCATGTGTAGTATTGACATCCGCATTCCAGTATAAAACTGTCCTGAAATCAGGTATGGTGCTTTTTAGCTGCTGATCGGTATCGTACACCGGCAAATAAAATTTGCGTTCCTGCTGCAGTCCCTCATAGTCTAAAATTACCGCGCGGGGATCTATTTCAAATCCATTCATGTCGCCTTTATAGGTTATAAAGTTCATTACCCCGTTTAGCACCGCCGGCCCGTACAAATAGTCGGTTGAAACCACATCCAGCCGTTTTATTTTTAGCGGGTCAATGTAAAATATCTTATCAGCGTCAAAAACCGGCGTGCCATCTAATAAAATAAGCGGCTTTCCGTTTAACAGCTTATCAACGTTATACATTTTAATGCTGAATTTGCCTTGTTTTTTTGATACCGCAATTGAAGTAACATATTCCCGTAATACCTCTTCTATCGTGGTAAAACGGGTATAGTTATCCAGTAGATAAGTTTTAACAGGCTTATCATAAAATGGTGTGCTGTCGGCCTGGGGCAGGTAAAACTGTTTAAAAAGGCTGTTCTTAAAAATATTTTCTGCCTGCATATTAACACTGCTTTCTGCAATCACACGTTCTGTCCCGGATATTAGCGTAAACGAAGCGATTGGCGTAGCCGAATACTGCTCAAAAAAAGGGCTTAATATATCAACATGGTATGTGCTGTCATACTGTGTATTGGTTTGAACGATAACCTCTCCGGGGCCATACAGGTCGTGAGCGTTAAAAAGAAGCCGGCCAGCCGAGTCGCTATTTGCGATATATAATTGCTGACGGGTGCCCGGTACACTTAAATAGGCGTCGATGCCCTTTACCGGTTCGTGGTTTATAGCATTAGTTATACGCCCCGTGATGATGTGACCTGTGTACTCCGGCAAAAAACTGAACCCGGCTTGCTTTGCCGATAGCGTGTTATTCCAGTCGAACTGCGTCCACCCTTGTGAAAGCATTAAATTGTCAAGTGCCTCATCTGCTTCAGCATCAGCGGTTTCAAGATAGTAGTCCGGCGACTCAATATGTCCTTTAAGGTTGGCGCCAAGCCATAGATAACTGTTAATATGCCCGGCTTCGTTATTTTGCAGTTCGTCTTCACGATAAACTGATACCGATAAATTTGCAGTAATTGATTTATTATCCTGGCCGCTGGTAGCTAATGACAAGTTAACCTTGTTACGTATGCGGTAAATGTCATTGTTGATCTTCGCATTAATAATCAGTTTTTTCGAAGGCCGTTTAAAGATCAGCCTTTCGCATAACGGGTTCTGCCGGTTATCAAATAATGTAATGTAATTTAAACCGTCATCCAGCTTGTTCCTGTCAATCGCAAAAGCGGCGCTGTCATTTATAAAAATCACCTCACGGGCTATTTTTACTGCATTCCGACTGTGTACCAATAAAAACAGGCTTTCAGCTGCAGCAACGCCCGCATGCCGGATTTTAACGTCCCACCCTTCTCTGGTAGCTGTCGTACGCAACGCATAGCCTGATTCACTCACAGTTAACTCCTTCGTTATAACCCGGTTATTTATACTAACGGCTGCTTTATAAACATGATGACCGGCAGGAGCAAATACGAAGCTGCCCATCCCGAATTTAAAAGTTTTAAAACGTGCTGCGATATTGCCTTGTTCGTCGGTTATCGTGCCCGAACCATCGACACCTTTGCCATCTGCCCCGGTTATTTTAAAAGCCACCCTACCGGCAAGGCCAGCTACCAGGTGCCCGCCTTCCGGAAAAAATTGAACATCATACGAAGGTATTTCAGCATTTACCTGCATGGCAGGCGCCTTCAGCGGATTCACAATGGTTATTTGTTTTTCAAAAAAGTAGTCGGCGCCAAAATTCTTCATCCAGTTGGTGTATGCCCGCAACTGATAATTGCCGTTCTTTATTGACACGGGTATAAATAGCGAGCCATTTCCCTTCCCGTCTTTCATTGCAATTTTTGCTTGCATTACCGCCACATGGTTATTATCAAGCACGTCAACATATGCCACTTTGCTGATGTCGTTTCGCTCATTCGCGTGTCCTTGAACCGAATAAACCTTAAACCAAAGGATCTCTCCTGTCATATAAAAGGTTTTATTTACATGCACATATACCTTTTCCCGAAAATTATTTTCCTGGTAATCGGCAAAGCTCTTTTGCAGTTTATCAATAACCTGCGCGCTGCTTACCGAAAAGGAAAGAGATACAATAAAAAATATCATGACCACGCGAATGTTATTCATATTTATTGTTTTTGCCGGCTGTTTATTATTTAAGTACGACATTAGAATTTAATATTATAATTGACAAACGGAATAGGATTGGCAAAAATCGACAGCTTATAACCATTGATCTGACCACCCTGTTCTGAAAAATATGTTGAGTAAGCATTATTGCGGCCTGTAAGGTTATAAACGCCAATTGTCCATGAGCTATGGAAAAATTGATGTACTTTATGATTGCCATCAATATTGATTGAAAAATCAGTCCTGAAATAATCAGGTATACGATATTGGTTCCTGTCGGAGTACAATACCCGCTGCGACCCATCGTAATAATAAGCAGCAATGGGATAAGTTATCGGCCGCCCTGTGCTGTAAATAGTATTTAGCGATACACTATAGCGGTGAGAGAACCGGTAATTGCCTATAAAATTAACGCTGTGCGGCTTATCATAATTTGCAGGATAATAGGCGCCGTTATTTATAAGCGGGCCTGCAGCAGGATTATCCTGCCTTAAAAAAGTACGCGAATAGGTGTAACTTATCCAGCCATTCAACTGGCCGGTCGTTTTTTTAACCAGGAATTCAATACCATACGCTTTGCCATGTGTGGGAAGCACATCTGTTTCAATATGCGGGTTCAAAACCAGCGTGGCGCCGCTTTTATAATCCAGGTAATTTTTTAAGTTTTTATAGTAAACTTCAGCAGAGGTTTCGATGGTGTTTGATTTTAAATTTTTGTACAATCCCAATGATACCTGGTCGCCATATTGAGGCTTTATATTCGGATCGCTTAGCTTCCATACATCCGTCGGCGAAATTGCGGTTGTGTTTGACAATAAATGAATATACTGCCGCAATGTATTATAACTTGCCTTAACTGAAAAATCATCACCTAAAATATAGCGGGCCGATGCTCTTATTTCGGGGCCATGATAAGTATCGATCACATTATTGCTGCTGTACGGCGTGCTGGTTACTAAACTATTGGTGGTTTTGGGCTCGCCGGGCGCATAATAGTTGACCGTATGCGGCCCCAGGTAGTTATACAATGAGTATCTTAAGCCTGCGCTGATAGAAAACGAGGGCGTAATATCAAATTTATCGCCGGCATATAGCGCACTTTCCAGCGCCTGTTCCTGCTCGATAATGGTTGGCGCAATTTGTGAATTACTATTAAACGGCATATTGCTGCCCGGGTTGACCTGATACCGGATCGTACTTAAACCAAAGGTGACCGTATGTTTTGGATTTAGATAATAGGTGAAGTTAGTTTTAAAATTTGCCTGGCTTATATTGGAGTTAAAACGAAAAGCGTCGACTTTATTTGCAGCGCTTACAATGCTGTATTGGTAATAATCGTACCCGCCTATAATTTCGCTATAAAGTTTATTATTAAAGTTATGCCGCCACTTTAATGTAGCGTTCCGGTTGCCATAACTATAAGTAGTATCGCTATTTAACCGGAACCCGTCGTTGCTGATATAAGTGGTGAGGTATAAATTGTTCTTATTATCAATTTTATGACTAATGTTAAAGTTAATATCATAAAATGACGCACTGCTATGGGCATAAGCGGCCGGAAGGGATTTCAAAAGCCAGTCGGCATAAGTGGTACGCGCACCCAGTATAAACGACGTTTTATCCGACCCTATCGGGCCTTCGATATTAAAACGGCTTGTTATCAAACCGATCCCGGCGTTGCCGGTAAATTTTTTCTTGTTCCCTTCGCGTTCGGTAATTTCAAGAACCGAGGAAAGCCTGCCGCCAAATTTTTCGGGTATACTGCTTTTATAAAGCTCTACGCTTTGTACAATGTCCGGGTCGAATGCCGAAAAAAAGCCAAAAAAATGAGAGGGGTTATAAATAGTAGCATCGTTTAATAAGATCAGGTTTTGATCTGCCGACCCGCCCCTGACATTAAACCCCGTGCTGGCCTCGCCAACGGTTTGCACACCCGGTAAAGTTAACACCACCCGCAAAACATCGGCCTCGCCAAAAACCGACGGCACCTGCTTAAGGCTTTTTATGTCGAGTTTGGACACACCCATCTCTAAACCGCGGATGTTGGCTACCTTTTCTGATGAGATTTTGACTTCCTTTAAAGAAATTACCTGGTCCTGCATATCTATATTTAACTCCCCATCACTGTAAAGCACAACCTGGCGCCTTGTATCTTTCATCCCCAGAGCTCTTATAATCAGCGTTTGCCGGCCGCGGGGTAAGCTAATTGAATAGTACCCGGATGGATTGGTAGCGATGCTTATTTTAATGGATGGGATATAGATACTGGCCCCGGCTACCGGTTCACCCGTTCTTACATTCAGCGTGTAGCCGGCCAGGGTTGCATTTCCGGCGCCCACTTTGTTAGACGGAATGCCAATTTGATAAAGCTTATTTTCCGATGTCGACTCGGGTATCTTTTTTCCGGCAACATCATTACTGTAATCAGTTACCTTCTCGGTAACCGCAACACTACCTTGGGTATTATTAAAAAAACCGGCTGGAAGCGTTGTTCTTATTTCACGATCCTTTGTTAAAACGACTTCGTCTGATCCCGAAAAGGCGTAGTGATAGGGTGAACTCTCGAATATCCTGTTCAAAACGTCGTTTAGATTCTTCTGGCTTATATTAATCGTAACTCGTAAACTATCGAACTGAACCGGGTCGTAATAAAAACGATAACCGGTTTTCGATTGCAGATCGGCGACAACTTGCGTAATATCCGCGTGGTTATAGTTAGCGTCAATCAACCGGCTGTTACCCTGCTGTGCGTAAGCTTTTCCTAATAAACATACAATAGCCAGAAGAACCGTGTAAAGTTTTCTCATTTTAATGGGTTATCTGATCGTAATACCGGGCAAGGCTGGCCACTGACCCTTCCTTATCTTTATTAAATTTCATGTTGTTATTTGTAAGATATTGTTTCAGCTCCCTTTTTTTGTCTTTCAAAATATCCAGGACAGCGCCCTTGCTGTTAACAGAAAAATATTTGCCATCTTTTTTAATATATATGTCGCTATTGTCTTTATAAATCACCTCTACCGATTGCGACGAAACGCTATTGTTTACTATCTTGATTCGTTTTACAAACACCTCAAGTTTGCCGCTATATAGCTCATCATAATAACCGGATTTCAAACCATTCCCCGCATCGCCATATACATAGGTAAAATGGTGGTTTAAAAAATAAACATCGGATAATTTATCGTCCCGCAAAATGTAATTGACCCGGTTGCGCGATTCTGCTACCATAAGGTCGTTAAACACGTCATACAAAACCGGTATATTTTTATACCATGTATTGTTATATCGGATAATACCGGCCGTAAAATAATTTTTATCCTGGAAATAAACTGAACCTTTGGTTGCCTTTGCGGGAGATTCGTAGGCTGTGCCATTGTATATTTCCGACTGCCCTGCTATTTGTTCATTATAAAGGTCCACGGCCTTGGCTGCCGCTTTGTTATATTGTAAGCTATCGACTGAAATCGTTTGAGCAACAGACGCGGAAAAAAATAAAATAGGGAAAGCAACTGTTAGCCACCATTGTTTTAAGGTCATAAAGGTCAAAAAGAATAAAGGTTATAATGATATTTAATAAAAATACAAATTGGTGTGGGATTATAACTATTTATTTGATAACTGATGAAAATTTAACAAATAGCGACCTTAACTTTCTGACCGCCAAGCTAAATCTGCTCGAAACTTAAATACCCTAAACTTAAAGCCTCTTGGTTTGTTATCTAAGCTAATGATGATTATAAATGGATTATGATCATTCACTAACAAATTAAAGTCATGAAAATTAAATTTCTGTTTCCTTTAATAGTATTAGCCGCAGCAGTAACCCAGGGTTGTGTCAGCAATAAAAAATATGCTGAGCTGCAATCCCGCTACGACAGATCGATCGACACCAACCGCAACTTGAAACAAAGCTGGCAGGTTACACAACAGGAACTGGCCGGATCACGTGGCCAGGTGCAAAGCCTGCAGGATCAAATAGCGCAGGCAAAATCAAATGCGGCAGCCCTGCAGGACGCATTAAATAAGTGTTTATCAGGCAGCAATCAGGGCAATGTTAATATTGCCAAGCTGGCCGATCAGATAAATGCTTCGGATAAATACATCCAGCACCTGGTTAATCTTAAAAATAAGAGCGATTCACTTAACCAGATATTGACCACCAACCTTACACGCTCATTAAGCGCCGACGAAATGAGGGATGTTGATGTGAAAGTATTAAAGGGCGTCGTTTTCATTTCCTTATCGGATAATATGCTTTATAAATCGGGCAGTTACCAAATTTCGGACAGGGCCGGGAAAACGTTAGCTAAAATAGCAAAGATCATTAATGATTACCCTGATTATGATGTGCTGATTGAAGGCAATACCGATAATGTACCTATCTCGCAGGTTAACATCCGTAACAATTGGGACCTGAGCGCGCTTAGGGCATCTTCTGTGGTCCAGGCGCTGCAAAATAGCTATAATGTAGATCCCAAACGTTTAACCGCCGGCGGGCGTGGCGAATATAATCCCGTGGCCGACAATGGCACCCCTGCAGGCAAATCAAAAAACAGGCGCACTCAGATCATCATCGCGCCAAAACTCGACCAGTTTATGTCGCTGATAGGGAAACCTGAACCTGCACATTAAAAATAGTCTGGTTATTAAAATTTCAGCAAAGCGCCCCGCGATAACCGGGGCGTTTTTATTTTGCACGCAACGAGTAATAGCTATTGTTACAACAGCTCAATAGCATTGTAACAACCGGCGCATTCATGTCGTCAAATCCAATAAACAACCTGTTTAACCGGCCTTTTTATTCACTTGTTGTAAATATTTCACTTGATAATCAATCACTTATAATTATTTTGAGAATTTATAGAACTATGCATTGCATAATACTATATGAAACACATATCTTTGCTTAAAGGATGACACGAAAGGCTTCCGATAAATAATTTCCGGGTTTAATTTTAAAACGACCGTCACATGAAAACAAGCTTTTACTTAACCGCCTTTTGCCTGGTATCGTTAAGCATTTTCCTGCTTTGCGCGAAAATGGCAAATAACACCGGCAATATCTCTATTACGGTAAATGACACCGACGATAACTACAAATTTACCGCATCGTTTGACCCAAATGCTACACCGAGGGTTTTATACTATATTAATAAAAGCGTTGGACCGTCGGGGCGCGGCGACTATTTCGATGTCACCACCAGCCGGATAGATATAACCACCCGATTAAATGACCATACCGAATTTTACATTAAAGAATCTCCGGGTGAGTTAAAAGTAGTGCTCGATAAAAGGAAAAACTCTTCCTCCTCCTATTTACGCATAAAACGGATGTGCGAGGGGATAAAAAATTTATTAGCAGGCAAATCTTAAAACCTCAATTAACAAACAAATCTCAATTAAATTTAAAATGAAAACAATAACCCTTATTTTTTTACTCCTGGTTGCAGGATGCACCATGAGTTTCGCACAATGCGAAAAAAACCTTGTACTCACTTCATCCAAAACCGAGCATATGAATGCCGATGGCGTCGTTCAGCGCACCGATGATGAAACAGCGAAGATCGAACTAAGCAAAACAGCTGTAAATGTATCGGTAAACGATGAGCATAAAATTACCGGCACCATTAAATCTCAAACCTGCGATTGGAAGGTCCCTTTTAAAGACGGAAAAACCATTATAAAAGCCGCT
The DNA here is from genome assembly GCA_028288125.1 of Mucilaginibacter sp. Taxonomy (GTDB): domain Bacteria; phylum Bacteroidota; class Bacteroidia; order Sphingobacteriales; family Sphingobacteriaceae; genus Mucilaginibacter. Next base: position 1,066 of record JAQBOH010000169.1, on the reverse strand, counting down.
GTAACCAACGACCAGGGCGAAGAGAGAAATGTAACCATTACCATTGAAGGCAAGGATGGCAAGGTTACTCTCCTATTTGAGATGGAGGGTATGGCTGATGACCGTATACGGGTTGGCATTGATAAGTTTGCCGAAAAGAGTTGATTAAAATATCACGCTTACGAAGTTTTAAAAACTTCGTAAGCCTCAAAGTGGTTTACCCCGAGCAACAAGACGTGCCCGCCTGAACAGGCGGGCATTTTACAGACCCGTAACTGCAAAAAACGCAGCAATCGCCGGCCTGGGGTTTAAGAATGGCTTTACAACTCTCACATTCATAAAAAAATAAGCATGAGTCTTCGGGCATTATTTCCGCTTTTGTAAAACCGCACGCCGGGCATGTTATTATTGAGATGAGGATTATAGAATTTACCATCTTAATGCCTATTTAATAAATCTGAATTAATATTTTGGCAGGAATATGAAGAACCTGATTAAGCTTACGGATCATTGCAAGGCTTAGTTTTCTCTTGCCAGAAAGTATTTCAGATTTACGGGAACGATAGCCTAAAATTTCTCCCAGTTCTTTTTCAGACATACCCATCTGGTCCAGCCGGAACTTAATTGCCTCCAATGGGTTAGGGGGTGGCATTGGATAATGTTCATTTTCATATTCCTTTACAAGTATGATCAATATCTCCAACTCATCAGATTCGGGAGAGCCTTCCATAACTTCTGCTTGCATTAACTCATATACCCTGGCTAATGTCGCGTCATATTGATCTTCTGTTTTAATTGGCTTTAACATGTTTTATAGTTTTAGCATCAATGTTATCATATTGTTTATGCGTTCCAAACCAAACAATAAAAACTGCTTTAAAGCGGTATTCTATATCAACAATCAAGCGAAAAGTATTCCCATGAATATTAAATACCACTCTTTTGTTGCTAAGTATAGAGGCGCTTCTGTATTGAGCTTTTAGTTCGGCCGAATTATTCCATTCGGCAGTTGTTACTTCATCGTACCAACTTAACAGTGCCTGTTCGGCCTGATGAAATTCTTTGACGTATTCCTTTAAAGTTTTTA
>JAQBOH010000087.1 GCA_028288125.1 Mucilaginibacter sp. | reverse complement strand
CGAGAAAAAAATTCAGTATATAAAGCAAAGCAAATTGTCATCGGCCCCCAAACCTGAACTGCGTTACGCCGAAGCCGCCATGACACCCACAAAAGCGGAGTAGTGGATTGAGTTATCATTGGCACATCCCAGATCAACAGCTCAATCAACTATTCAACCCAATCAACCAACAGACCAATGTAACAATATCGTAAAATGCGGTACGTTTTATTAAAAGAAATAAAACATTATTGTATAATTGTTATTCATAAATAAGAGACGGCATTCAGCGGTCTCTTTTTTGTTTACTTTAGCGAATTATTAGGCACAAGTATTGATGTTTTATTTAAATCCAGACTTAAAGACTGTAAAAGATATGTTGAAGAAATTATATTTAATGCTTGTGCTTGGCGCGGCACTTGCATGTCATGCCGCACCGGCAAAGCACATTAAAGTTAACGGCTCAAATGATATTCAGCCCGACGAAAAACAGGCTATCGTTTGCCAAACCATAGCTAAATTTATATCCACCTATAATTACAAAAAAGTGGAGCTTAATGATTCGATATCCGAAGTGGTGTATAACCGTTATATTAAGCTGCTGGACGAAAGCCACGACTATTTCCTGGCTTCGGACATAACTGATTTTGCCAAGTATAAAACTGTTTTGGATGATGACGTTAAAGTCGGCAATCTTAACGATGTTTTTTATATATTCAATGTATATCAGAAGAGATATATTGAACATGTGCAGTACTCCATTGCCCAGTTGAATAATAATTTTGATTTCACCACAAATGAAACATTCACATTCGACCGCGAAAAGCTGCCCTGGGCGGCGTCGCAAAGCGAAATGGACAAAATATGGGGCATGCGCGTTAAATACGATTTGCTTAGCCTGAAATTAGCTAATAGCGACATGGCTAAAAATAAGGAGACGTTGAAAAAAAGATACGAAAACTTGTTGTCGCAGGTCAATAAGTTAAATAGCCAGGATGTTTTCCAGGTGTTTATGGACGCGTTTACCGAAGCGATCGACCCGCATACCAATTATTTTAATCCTTCGAACGCTGCTAACTTTAACATTGATATGTCCAGGCAACTGGAAGGTATTGGCGCTTCATTAAATACCGAGAACGAGTTCGTTACCATTAAGTCGGTACTACCGGGCGGCCCCGCTGATAAAAGCCACCAAATAAATATCGACGACCGCATTGTAGGAGTTGGCCAGGGCAAAGACGGCGAATTTCAGAATGTAATTGGCTGGCGTATCGAAAACGCGATAGCCTTAATTCGCGGTAAAAAGGGCACCATAGTAAGGTTAGAGATATTGCCTAAAGGCGTTAACGCCAGTTCTAAACCTAAGATCGTTGAAATGTTGCGCGAAAAGATCATTTTAAAGGATGCATCGGCTAAAAAAGAAATACGCTCCTATAACAGCAATGGCAAAGTGGTTAAAATCGGCATCATCTCTGTTCCAGCCTTCTATATCGACTTCAATGATTATAAATCAGGAAACCCCAACTATAAAAGCACAACCCACGATGTGAAGCTGATCATCGACTCGCTAAAGCGCGAGAATGTAGACGGCATTGTAATGGATTTTCGTCAAAATGGCGGCGGTTCATTAATGGAAGCTATCGAGCTTACCGGTTTATTTATAAAAACAGGTCCCGTAGTACAGGTTCGCAATTCGGAAGACCAGATCGAGGTGGATAAAGATGAAGACCCATCTATAGCCTATTCTGGTCCGCTGGCTGTATTGGTTGACCGTTTCAGCGCATCGGCTACCGAGATATTTTCAGGCGCTATACAGGATTATGGCCGCGGACTGATCATCGGCACCCAAACCTATGGAAAAGGCTCTGTGCAAAACGCTATAGACCTGGACAGGGTGATTTCTCCTTCGTTGCTTGAGCGTACCGCCGCGTTGATGGGAAAAAGCAAAAAAGTGGTATCAACCGGAAGTCAGAGCGTGTTTGGCCAGCTTAACTTAACCATCGCTAAATTTTATCGCGTCAGCGGTAATTCAACACAGCATAAAGGTGTAACACCCGACATCCAGTTCCCGTCAGTCATCCCGTTGGATAAATATGGCGAAGATACCGAGCCGTCGGCTATGCCGTTTGACGTTATTGCCCGCACCACCTATACCAAAGTGGGTGATTTCAGCGCGGTTATACCTCAGTTAAACAAGCTGCATGAACAGCGCATGGAAAACAGCGCCAGCTACAAGTATCTTTTGCAGGATATTGCGGATTTCAAAAAGCATGATGCCGACAAGAGCGTTACATTAAATGAACAGGTGCTAAAAAAACAGCGTGATGCCGAAGAGAAAAAGGCGTTTGAAGATAATAATTTACGACGCGTGGCTATGGGCCTGCAGCCTTTAAAAAAGGGCGAAACAAAATCTAAAAAGAACGAAGACATGGATTTTTTAAAGCGCGAAGCCGGCCAGGTACTTACAGATTATATTACGCTGGACAATAAATTTACCACCACCCGGATCATGTCAAACTAAAATATTTTGATCAGCAGCAAATCCCGGCCAGCCCGGGATTTGTTGTTTAAAACCAATTCGGATCATCAGGGTTATTTATCCTATGGGGAAAAAACCGCTGCTTGAATTTACCGACAGGGGAATTTATTGTGATAAGGGCAGGTTTTATATCGACCCGTGGAAACCTGTTGATGACGCAGTAATTACTCACGCGCATGGCGATCATGCCTATCCGGGCAACAACCATTATCTCGCGCATCATTTTTCAAAGGAGGTTTTGCTTTATCGCCTTGGCGATATCCAGCTGCAAACTGTTGCATATGGCGAAAAGGTAGTGAAAAATGGCGTGGAGATTTCGTTGCATCCCGCCGGCCATGTAATCGGCTCGGCCCAGATACGCATTGCGTACCAGGGCGAGGTATGGGTTGTATCCGGCGATTATAAAGTGGAGGACGACGGCATATCCGCGCCCTTTGAGCCCGTGCCCTGCCACCATTTCATTTCGGAATGTACCTTCGGGATGCCGGTGTATAAATGGAAACCGCAGAAAGAAGTGTTTGACGACATTAACAAATGGTGGGCCGGCAATTTGCAAAATGGGGCAGCAACTGTTTTGGTCGGATACTCGTTAGGCAAGGCACAGCGTATATTGCAAAACCTCGATCTTTCAATCGGGAAAGTGTATACCCACGGCGTAATTGAAAATACAAATGAAGCATTGCGGCGAAATGGAATCAGGCTCAATCCAACGGAAAGGATCACACCCGATACGCCAAAAGAAGACATACGAAAAGGTATTGTTATCGCTCCGCCCTCCTCGGTAGGCTCGCCCTGGATGCGCCGGTTTCAGCCGTATAGCTTTGGCTACTGCTCGGGATGGATGGCTATCCGCGGCGCAAAAAAAAGGCGCGCCGCCGACCGTGGCTTCGTATTATCCGACCACGCCGACTGGGACGGCTTGATCAGTGCTATTGACGCCACCGGGTGCGAATGTGTGTATCTCACACATGGTTATACCGCCACCTTTACCCGGTATCTGAATGAAGCCGGCTATAACGCCCGCGAAGTACATACCCTTTACGGGGACGATGAAGATCCCGGCATGCCCGAATCCCCTGAATTTGCAGGTGAACAAAATAGTGAAACTAATGCTTCAAATGTCCTCTCCTTTGGAGAGGATTTAGGTGAGGCTGGAGGGCCTGCCCTATGAAAGCCTTTGCCCAACTATTTCTCGCATTGGATGAAACCAATAAAACCAACGAAAAGGTTAAAGTACTGAAAGACTATTTCAACAGCGTACCCGATACCGACAAAATGCACATGCTGGCGTTGTTTTCGGGCCGGCAGCCTAAAAGACAGATCAATGCCACGCTGGTGCGGAATTGGGCTATCGGCGCGTCGCATTTGCCCTATTGGCTGTTTGAGGAAAGTTACCAGGTTGTAGGCGACCTGGCCGAAACCATGGCGCTGCTGATGCCGCAAACCGACAATAGCAGCAGCAAAACGCTCACCGAATGGATAGCCGAAATAAATGCACTCGCAAACAAAACCGAGGACGAAAAAAAAGCATGGCTGCTTGATTCCTGGGCCATGCTCGACAGCCAGGAGCGCTTCGTTTTCAATAAATTGCTGACAGGCAGCTTCAGGGTTGGTGTGTCGCAAAGCCTAGTAATAAAAGCGCTGTCCGAAATTTCGGGATTAGATGCCGCAACCTTAACCCACCGGATCATGGGAAACTGGCTGCCGGAAACCTACCAGTACGCTGAGCTGGTACAGGAACAAGGCGCCGCGGACGATATATCCCGCCCCTACCCTTTTTTCCTGGCTTACCCAATTCAGGAAACATCCGAAAAACAGCGGTCGCCGGAAGAGTTAAGGGCATCGTTAGGCGATGAATCAGAATGGCAGGCCGAATGGAAATGGGACGGTATTCGCGCGCAGCTGATTAAGCGCGAAGGCAAAATATTTATATGGAGCCGCGGCGAGGATCTGGCGACTGATAAATTTCCCGAGCTGCATCCTTTTTTAAACGCGCTGCCAGATGGCACTGTGATAGATGGCGAGATATTGAGTTTTCAAAATGGCCTGCCGATGCCCTTTAACGTGCTGCAAACCCGCATAGGCCGTAAAAATCTCAATAAAAAAATACTGGAAGAAAGCCCCGTAGCTGTCATCGCGTACGATTGCCTGGAGTATAACGGCGAAGATATTCGCACTAAAACGCAAGCAGAACGCAGGTTTACTTTGGAGCAGCTGCAGGCCGCCACGCCATTCCCCGAAATATTCCGAATATCTGCCCTTATACCATTTGACAGCTGGGAGGAACTGGCGTCGATAAGGGAACAATCCCGCGCGATGATAGCCGAAGGCATTATGCTCAAACGAAAAAGCGCCGCCTACCAGGTCGGCCGCAAGCGGGGCGACTGGTGGAAATGGAAGATCGACCCGCTTTCGGTCGATGCGGTAATGATCTACGCGCAAAAAGGCCACGGCCGCCGCGCCGATTTATACACCGATTACACTTTTGCAGTTTGGGATGGCGATAAGCTGGTGCCATTTGCCAAAGCTTATTCCGGCCTTACCGATCAGGAAATAAACAAGGTGGACTATTTTGTAAAGCGCAACACGCTCGAAAAATTTGGTCCGGTACGCACTGTAAAGCCCGAGCTGGTTTTTGAGATCGGCTTTGAAGGCATCAACCGGTCAACCCGCCACAAATCAGGCATTGCCCTGCGTTTCCCGCGGATACTGCGCTGGCGGCATGATAAACCCAAGGAAGAGGCCGATACGCTCGAAACCCTGAAGGCTTTATTGGGAGAATAAAAACCCATGTGATTACGTTTTAAACATGTATAGCGGGCAATCCCTTTCCTGTAAACAAATTTCATAGCTTTGAACTTTATGCTTTCCGCTTTTAGCTAAATAAAAATGAGCATCCTCCACATCGTCAACGGCGATTCGACATTACATGGCTTCAAACAAACCGGCCTCGAAGGCGACGCCGTGGTATGGCATGAGATACTTTCGGAAGGCCCGCTTGAAGAAGACATTTCATCAGGCAGCTTTTGGAAAACCCGCTCGGAATGGATAACGAAAACTTTTCACGAGACACCCGAAAATTACCAGGCCAAAATGCTGGCCACGCTTTCTGCATTAAGTGAACCCTATAATGAGATCAACCTATGGTTTGAGTTTGACCTCCATTGCCAGGTGAATTTAATGGGCGCTATGACTTATATGCAGCAAAAAACCGATCTGTCTGCCCCTGCTATCTATCTGATTTGCCCGGCAGACTATCCCGGTAAGGAAAACTTCATGGGTATGGGCGAGTTAACCGGTGAGGAACTGGAATACCTGTACGACAACATACGGACACGGCTTAGTGAAGCTGATTTTATTATAGCCGCCGAAGCATGGAATACCTACGTGACCCATGATGCTGAAAAATTAAAAGCATATTTAAGCGAAACGGATTTTTGGGGCAATCTTCACTTGCTAAAGCCGGCGCTGGAGGCGCACCTGGAACGGTTGCAGGTGAATGAAAATGGTTTAAATTACATCGAACAAAAGCTGCTGGACATATATAACTATGGCATCAAAACCAAACCCGAAATATATCAGCGGTTTTGGAGTACCGAAAAAATATATGGGTTAGGAGATTCAGAAATTGATATCTACCTCGAAAAACTCAGAAATAAAAAACTGATAAGCTAAATTTTATATATTTTGTTCGATTAATATTTCCAATTTTTTCTCGTCTGTTATGTCGGCAAAAACCACCCTCCCATTTTTGTTGATCAGTATAGCCGTTGGAAATCCTGAAACACCATAATCCTGGTCGATCTCTTTGCCGCCTGTCAGCAAATCATATTTTATGGCATGCTTACTTATAAAAACATCAATCATGCTTTTCGTATCGTGCGTGTTTACGGCCAGTATTTTAAAATCGCGGTTTTTATATTTATCATATAAGGCATTAAGCTTCGGGATCGCTTCAATACAATAACCGCAATCCTTTATCCAGAATTCAAGCAAAACTATCTTGCCTTTAAAATCACTTATGGACATCGTTTTTTGACTGGCAAAAAAAGTTAAATGACTATCCGGAACCTGTGCACCTGGCTTTATAATGTCTGTTTTGCCCTTTGGTTTTTTAACAGCATAATCTGCATAGCTCGACGAATACCATGAATTGTCAGCTTTTGATTCAGGTTTAATATTGATATTGGTAAAAAAAGTGGTGCTGGTATCTTTTGTGCCAATTGTATGTTCTAAAACTTCAACAGGCATAAAAGTTTCTTTATCAACGATCACTTTGTAGTCAAATGTAAGCTTCCGGGTTGTTGCAACATAGTCACCCAGGCTGTTTAGTGTTTTATCTTGCAGCATTATATCAACCACATAAAAGCTTTTATTCCTGATTAATGTATCGGACAATATTTTAGGAACGGACTGATCGGCAATTATTCGGGGTAAAATAAATTTTAAAGTAACGGGTGAGTTAAACAGGAACGATGAACTTTTAAATTGGTTTATTTCTGGTGTATTGTTTACCTCTATGGTTTTCTCCTTTTTATCGCAATAAAAGCTTTCCGAGCCATTATACACTACCAGCACATTGTCATTGCTAAATTGATATTTCAAACCAATAAACTGCGCCGCGGGGTCAAACTCAATGTAGGTATCTGCAGTCGCCTCATGGTGATAGCCTTCTCCCGGGTAATCCAGGATTCTTTTATATGTATAACTTATAGTCGTTAAATGGTTTAACTTATTCATTACTTTTTCCAAAACGCCGGTGCCATCAGGCTTCATATTGTTTGTCGGCCGGGCGTAGTTAAAAGTTAAAAAACTTATCAGAAACAGTAAGATTTTCATAAGGATATTTAATTACGAATGTTTCGTAAATGTAAATAATTAAATTTAATTGATCGCAAAAAATTATTTTAGCGGCAAATATCATCATGACTAAAACATACCTCGTCAGCGGCGCCGGCAGTGGCATTGGCCGCGCCATAGCACAAAAACTCAGCAACGACGGCCATACCTGCATTTTATTAGGACGTAACGCAACCCATTTGCAGCAAACCCTCGCCAGCCTTCAACCCGGCTCACATCACATATTGACCGCCGATATAACCGATAAAAAAAGCCTAAGCAACGCGTTTACCGAATTAGGCGACGTGGCCATCGACGGACTGATAGCCAACTCGGGTATTGGCGGCGAAAATAACTGGGGCAATACCGACCGCTGGCAAACCATTATCGACACCAACTTAACCGGCACCTACAACTTTGTAAATACGTTTTTACCAAAGCTTATTAATGCCGGCGAAAAGCATATCCTCATCACTTCGTCTGTGTTAGCAAGATTGGGCGTAGCAAACTACTCAGCTTATTGCGCGTCAAAAGCCGGATTGCTTGGCTTAATGCGCTCGTGGGCAGTACAGTTTGCGCCGGAGAATATTTTGGTCAATGCCATTTGCCCGGGTTGGGTTGATACGGATATGGCCCAGCAGGGCCTGCAAGGCATCGCAGACGGCATCGGGATAACTAAAGACCAGTTTTACGATATAGCCATGCAAAGCGTACCCTTAAGGCGAATGAGCCAGCCGGAAGAAATAGCCGGCCTCGTTGCGTACCTGTTATCCCAGCGCTCCATAACAGGCCAAACAATCGATATCAACTGCGGCGCGGTGATGAACAGCTGAAAACAAGCAAGACAGCAAGAGCCAGGAAGCAAGACAAACCGAGCTGGCGATAAAAATTATTTTCGCAAACTCAACTACCTTAAACTGCATTGCACATACCGTCTTGCTTCTTGTTGTCTTGGCTCTTGCCTCTTGGCTCTTACTTCTTGGCTCTTGGTTCCTGGCTCTTGCCTCTTATCATCACCGCACAATCGCCGCAACCGTTGGCGATGGTTCGCTTTCATTCTTCAGCCTGTCGATAGCGGTAACCACGTACAGGTAAGTTTTTCCTTTTTGAACAGTATTATCGCTATAAAACGTGGCATCATCATATTGGATGTGCAGGATATGCTTTGGATCGGTTAAGTTCACCTTTTCCGTCCCTTCAAAACGGTAGATCACATAGCCGTAAACAGGTTCCTTGTCTTTCGCCAAAAGGGGCGTTTCCCATTTTAACGCCACTCCGCCGGCATCTGGGGCCGCCACTACATTACGGGCAGGGTTAGGCGGGATCGAATCCAGCCAAAGCATTGGCGGTGGCAGCGCGGGATAGCGGTAATAAGTTTCCTTCAGCGAGTCGGCAATACCGAGCGGGTTCCTTAAGAGCGAATTCGAGCTAAAGTATACGCTTCCCTGTACACGCGGGTTAGCGCGCAGGTATTTGATCTGGTCGGGCAGTTGAGCCGGATCCCTGAATTTGATCAGCTTACGCTCGTTGATGCGGTAAGCTGCCATACCGATATACAAATGATGGTTGTAAGTATTTTCGCTCCACCAATCGAGTAATACATTAAAAGGCACCGAGCGGTCGTCAATCGGCCAGTAAATTTGCGGGTTAATATAATCCAGCCAGCCTTTTTTTATCCATTTCCGCGAGTCGGCGAATAACTCATAATTAGACGACCCGCCGTGTGTATCGGAGCCTTCCTGGTTTTGGTACCTGTTCGCCCAAACACCAAAAGGACTTATGCCAAACTTGACACGCGGCTTATGCTTATGGATACTGTCGCTCAGCACTTGTATTAGTGTATCAACATTATGCCGCCTCCAGTCTTTTATATCATTATACCCGCCGCCGTAGGCTTTGAAAGTTTCCGCGTCGTTAATATGCTGTCCGTCAATCTGGTAAGGGTAAAAATAGTCGTCCATGTGAATGCCATCCACGTCATAATTATCTACTACATCTAATATCACCTTTACGATATAGTCGCGCACCTCGGGTATCCCCGGATTAAATAATTTAATGCCTCCGTAAATAAAAAACCATTCCGGTTTGATCCGGGTGATATGCTGCGGGCTTAATGCATAAAATTTGTTGTCGGTAGTTGCGCGATACGGATTTAACCATGCATGCAGCTCCATTCCTCGTTTATGCGCCTCAGTAATGGCAAATTCAAGCGGGTCGTAAAGGGGGTTGGGCGCATCGCCTTGTTTGCCGGTCAGCCATTTCGACCAGGGTTCGCGGCTTTTGGCATAAAAGGCATCGGCAGCTGGCCTAACCTGGAACATTACCGCGTTAATACCCGATTGTCGGTGGGCATTCAGCCTGTCAACGAGCTCCTGTTTTTGCTGGTCTGTTGTCAGCCCGGGGCGGCTTGGCCAGTCAACGTTGCCCACCGTGGCGATCCAAACACCGCGAAATTCGCGTTTAGGCCCCGGCTTTTCAGCAGCGGGCGTATTTGGCTGCGCCTGGCAGATAACAAACACAGGTAACGTTAAAACCAGTAAAATTAAAGGCCGGCAAATTAGCATCAAGTAAATTTTTTAAAGCTGCAAAGATATAAACTCATAGCGTTGCGCTTTAGTTATAACGCGGAATAATCCCTCATATTTGTGTTTTAATCATATTGTGCTTATTTTAGCCGTGTTTACGATTTGAGATTATCATCTAACGTAGCTACCGCAATTAGTAAATAATAATTCTCGCCCTCAATTAACTATTCAGGAAATTAAAAAAATTAATTGTTATGGAAAACCAAACAGGCCAGGCACCTAAGAAAAACTCAAACGTCATATACTTCCTTATTGTAGTTGTATTGGCGTTACTGGCCACCGATGTGTATTTATATCTGCAAAAAAATAAGGCTGATACAAAAATAGTATATCAGAATGACGAAAAAACCCGGCTGCAAACCGAACTGGATAGCCTGGAGGCCCAAATTGAACAGGTAAATATTGGCAAGACCAAGTTATCGGCCGAAATGCAGGCGAAAAATGATTCGCTAAGGTCAAAAATAAAAGTGCTGCGCAGCGAGCTGGCTAAAGGGAAATTAACCGTTGCCGAGCTGGCAAGGGCACAGGAAGATGTAAAACAATTAAGATATTTTGTCACAAAATATACTGCTGACATCGAGGAGCTGAAAAAGCAAAACCAAACATTGACCGTTGAACGGGATACCTTAAAAACCAACCTGGCAACAGTAAGCCAGAAGGCCACAACGCTCGAAAAACAAAACCAGGACCTGGGCACAAAAGTTAAGGTAGGCTCGGCAATAAAAGTGGCCACCGCTAACGTAGTTGCTTACAAAATAAAAGGCAGCGGTAAAGAAGTCGACGTGAAACGCGCCGCCCCGGCAAAAAAAATCAAGATCAATTTTACAGTTGCCAGCAATGATATCGCTGAAAAAGGCATGCACGATATTTTTATCCGCATTACCGACCCAACCGGCAACCTGATCACAGGCGCTGATTCGGGCACATTCAATGCTGATGGGCAAGACCTGCAGTTCACCTATAAAACATCCATTGATTTTAAAAACGACGGCACCGGTTATACCATTGACTGGGTAAACCCGGCGCCCTTCCAAAAAGGCACATACAACGTGGTGCTTTATGCCGATGGGTTTACGATGGGAAAAACTGAGTTTGCGTTGAAATAAAAGCCTCACCTAAAGCCTCTCCAAAGGAGAGGACTTAAATTAGCATTGGTGAACACGCATAAAGTCCTTCTGATATTTCAGAGGGACTTTTTAATTAAGATGTTCACCTAATCCTCTCCAAGGAGAGGATTAGGTGAAGCCTAAGCGGCCGGCAAATTCAAATAAAAAGTCGTGCCCTCGCCGGTAACGGTATCAAACCAAACTTTCCCGCCGGCGTTCTCGATCGAGTTTTTAACAAAAGCCAGCCCCAGACCGGTGCCGGAGCTTTTCGTGGTAAAGTTGGGTTCAAATATCTTCTCGCGCATTAATTCGGGTA
>JAQBOH010000077.1 GCA_028288125.1 Mucilaginibacter sp. | reverse complement strand
GACCGCATTAACCGGAAAATCCTCATCATATCATAAAGAAATTTTTGAAACGTTAGCCAAATCGGCAAATATCGACTTTGTAGAGGGCAGCGGCGAGTTACAGCCCGGCATCAGGTATGAATTATCCGGCGCCCATTCACCCTATCACCAGGTATTCTGGATAGAAAGCGAAGGGCAAAAATGTTTTTTTGGCGGCGATGAGCTGCCCGAGCCGGAACAATTGATACGGAAATTTATCGCAAAATATGACTTCGATGGTCGGAAGGCAATGCAATTACGGGAAGAATATGGTAAAAAAGCTGCGGATGAAGACTGGACATGTTTATTCTATCACTCCAAATCCATTGCTGCCGGTAAAGTTACTTACCAGGACAATCATTTTGCAGTTGCAGCCACCTGAACAGGCTCGGCAACTTTAAATAATTCAATAATTTTATCGACGTTCAGCGGTTTCGAAATAAAATTCTGTACAAGCTGGTATGAGCGGGCCTTGTTGATGTCGTTACTAAAAACTGAGGATGAGATAATGAATATCCTGCTTTGGCCCAAAGGATCAATATTTAATCTTTTGTATTCATCTAAAAATTCCCAACCGTTCATGATGGGCATATTGATGTCGAGCAAGATATAGTCAGGAAGCTTATCCGGGTCATTTTTTTGGATATCAGCCAATAGTTCAATTGCAAGCTTACCGTTTAGGCAAGCTGTAATCTCCGTATTTAATAAAGCTTTCTTTATTAATTTGACCGAAATGAAATTATTTATCTCATCATCGTCAATAAGTAATACACTTACGGGCCTGCTATTGTAATCCATTTTTAATTATTCAGTTTCTCTTTATACGCAAAGAGATTTAAAAGGTTAGATTTTTTAACGTTTTTTTTAAGAGATTGTTCTTAAACGACACAATTTACCGGTACAGTTATTTTTTATAAATCCTGATTCTAAAAAGCGATGGTAATTAAAGCGCAATTTACCCTTCATAACATCATAAATTGGGTTAATATAAATAAAAGTAATATTTTAGACTGATCATTCCTATACATTTATGAAAATATTTTTCACTGTCATATTCCTTTTTATCAGCTTTACTTCCATTACAAAAGCGCAGAAATCCACGGAAATAGAAACAAAGACGCGTGGCCTTGCAAAATACCCTGGCTATTTCAATTTTTATTGGGATGAAAAAACCGGCCACATTTTACTGGAGGTGGATAAGTTTGATACTGAATTTTTATACGTTAACTCGTTACCCGCCGGCGTTGGCTCAAACGACCTCGGTTTAGACCGGGGCCAGATCGGCAATAGCCGCATCGTAAAGTTTATCAAAAGCGGCCCGAAAATTTTGTTGATACAACCCAACTATGCCTACCGTGCCGTAAGCAATAACGCCGACGAACGAAAATCGGTTGAAGAAGCTTTCGCTCAATCTGTTATATGGGGATTTAAGCAGGAAGCTGACCAGGATGGCAGAGCTTTGATCGACCTCACCCCCTTCCTGCTTCGTGACAGTCACGCCATAGCAGATAAACTGGCCTCCAACCAGCAGGGAAATTATAATCTTGATGAATCACGTTCAGCGGTTTATTTACCCAATACGAAGGGATTCCCCGAAAATTCAGAATTCGAGGCCACTATAACATTGTCCGGGAAGGCAAAAGGAGGGGAAATCGCATCTGTAACGCCTGACCCAAATTCGGTTACCGTGAGGATGCACCAATCGTTTATTAAACTGCCCGACAATAATTATAGAGTGCGCAAGTTTGACCCGCGGTCGGGATTTTATGACAATAGTTATATGGATTATGCTACCCCCATTGACCAGCCCATCGTAAAACACCTGCTTGCGAGGCATCGGCTGGAAAAGAAAGATCCAACTGCAGCCATGAGCGAATCGGTTAAACCCATTATATATTACGTTGACCGCGGTGCCCCCGAACCGGTAAGAACGGCACTGATCGAAGGCGCGTCGTGGTGGAACCAGGCGTTTGAAGCGGCAGGTTATAAAAATGCATTCCAGGTAAAGTTATTGCCCGAAGATGCCGATCCGATGGATATCCGGTATAACATCATTCAATGGGTACACAGGTCGACGCGTGGCTGGTCGTACGGTGAATCAATAGTGGATCCACGGACCGGTGAAATCATTAAAGGGCAGGTTTCATTAGGCTCGCTGCGCGACAGGCAGGATTTTTTGATTGCCGAAGGATTGCTGCAGCCTTATGAGGACGGTAAACCGACGAGCGATGCCATGCTAAAAATGGCTATTGCCCGCCTGCACCAGCTTGCCGCGCACGAGGTTGGCCATACACTTGGCTTACAGCACAATTTTACTTCCAGCGTTAATAATCGGGCATCGGTTATGGATTATCCGCCGCCATTATACACCTTAAATAATGATGGCGCCATAGACGTTTCAAACGCCTATACAACCGAAATTGGTGGTTGGGATAAGCGGGCCATTTTGTTTGGCTACCAGGATTTCCCGGCAGGTACCAATGAAGATGCGGCGCTAAAAGACATCATGAAAGAAACATTAAAAGAAGGCTATTTATATATTACTGACCAGGACGCCCGACCGGCCGGGAGCGCACACCCGCTCGCTCACTTATGGGACAATGGCAACAACGCTGCCGACGAATTGAACAGGCTGATGGTGATCCGGAAGCACCTGCTGGATAATTTTTCTGAAAAAGCTATACGCCAGGACGCGCCAATGGCGACCATTGAGGAAGTTTTAGTGCCCATTTATCTTTTGCACCGCTACCAGGTTGAGGCTACCTCCAAAATGCTTGGCGGCATTTACTATACTTACGCGGTTAAAAACGACGGGCAGGTCGCCACCAAATTTATCCCACCGGCCGAACAATGGAAAGCGTTTAACGCGCTAATGGCAACCATCCGGCCTGATGCACTCGCGCTACCGGAAAAATTAATTGAAAAAATACCGCCCCGACCCGACGGATACCCTCGCACCCGGGAATTGTTTAAAGCGCGAACCGGCCTTACATTTGATCCAATGGCCGCTGCTGAATCGTCCGCAGGTACAACGCTGGCATTTATGCTGCAGCCTGAAAGAGCGGCAAGACTGGTTGAATACCAGGCGAGGGATAATAACCAACCGGGGCTGATACCGATGCTGGACAAATTGGTTGCGCAAACCTGGAAGGCACCCCAGCAAGGCGGCTATAACGGCGAGTTGCAGCGCCTGGTAAATAATTTAACTTTGAAACAGCTGTTAACGCTTGCGGCTACGGGTACTGCTTCCGAAAATGTGCGCGGCATTGCCCTGCTTGAAATTGATGGGCTAAAAAAATGGATGCATACCGCCATTAACACAGCATCCGGAAATCAAAAGGCTAATTTATTATTCGGGTTATCGCAAATTGACCAGTTTGAGAAATATCCATCACAATTTAAGCCTGCGCCGGTTGTAAATATGCCGGATGGCAGCCCGATTGGGGAGCAGTAGACCCGGCGCTTAAGGCCGTTTTTATTTCGGATTTCGGATTTCGGATGTTCGATTTCGAATTTATATTATTAAAATATGTCAAAACTAATTATAACAGGCTTAATGGCTTACGGGATGTCGGGAAGGATATTCCATGCGCCGTTTTTGACCACCAACCCTGGATTTAAATTTAAGGCCGTGGTTGAACGCCACGAAAAAAAAGCCGGAAAGCGTTATCCTGATGTGATCAGCTATGACTCGATCGATGCGCTTTTAAATGATGACGAAATTGAGCTGGTCATTGTTAATACACCAAACGATACACACTTCGACTTTACTATAAAGGCGCTGAACGCCGGAAAGCACGTCCTACTTGAAAAACCTGCCGCGGCCACCAGCGCCGAGGTTAAAATAATGTTCGATGTAGCAAGGAAAGCGAACCGGCATTTAATGCTGTATCAAAACCGCAGATGGGACAGCGGCTTTCTACTGGTAAAGGAAATTATTGAGAGTGGCAGGCTGGGCGAACTGATTGAAATACATTTCAGGTTCGACAGGTATAAACGCGCGCTCAGCCCGAAATTATTTAAAGAAAAAGCTGCTGCACAAGCTAACGGTTTGGTGTACGACCTGGGGCCGCACCTGATCGATAACGTGATCTGTTTATTTGGCAAACCGCTAAGCTTTAAAAAAACAACTGGTATATACCGCGAAGGATCAGAAGTAGCGGATTACTTTCATTACCATTTATCATATCCCAATCAACTGAATGTATACCTCACCTCGGGCCTGCTGCTGGCCGGAGTATTGCCCGGGTTCGCGGTGCATGGTACGATCGGAAGCTTTGTAAAAGAAAGGTGCGATGTGCAGGAAGCACAGCTGGACGGAGGCATGCTGCCGATAGATAAAGGCTATGGCATTGAACCTGCCGGCAGCGACGGCAAACTTGTGCTGATGGACATGGACAATAAGCGGCGGGTGGAATGGGTACCTCCGCCGAAAGGAAATTACAACGGTTTATTTGACGCGGTTTATCATACGGTACGCGAAAACGCGTTATACCCCATAACCGAAGAGCATGTTGCCTGGCAACTGGAATTGCTTGAAGCATAAAAATATCGTAACTATGCGGGGAAAGCTTAAAGCGGAAAGGCGAAAGCTTAAAGCGCAAAAGCGTTAACATGAATTATTTGAATACAATGAAAAAACTGTTATTATTTTTTGGACTAATCATAGCCGCAGCCTCAGGCGATGCGCAAGCTTATACGCCGCCGGCGACGATACCTCCCTACCGCATATTCACCACCGACAGCGTGTATGTTACTCCGGCCAATTTAAAAAAGCATAAACCGGTAATGATCATTTATTTCGCGCCGGATTGCAGCCACTGCCGCCATTTAATGGAAGAAATGAAGCCAAAAATGAAGGAATTCCGCAATATACAGGTGGTGATGGTAACGTTTGTAAACCCAGAGAATCAATTCCGTGCTTTAAAAGATTTTTACAAAGACTTTCAGCTAAAAAAATATCCTAATTTCACGGTTGGCACCGAAGGCTATACCTACCTGGTTCAGC
This sequence comes from Mucilaginibacter sp., assembly GCA_028288125.1. Classification (GTDB taxonomy): domain Bacteria; phylum Bacteroidota; class Bacteroidia; order Sphingobacteriales; family Sphingobacteriaceae; genus Mucilaginibacter. The sequence continues at coordinate 13,757 of JAQBOH010000077.1, read as the reverse complement.
GATATTTCATGGTCAGGACTACTCCATATATTGCCATTTATGACAAGAACTTCAAAATGACGCAAGGTTATGATAAACCGCCTGCCATTGAGCAACTAATAGCCGCCGTTAAAAAAGTTGAATAAACTTGTTGCCGGACTCCTGCTGCAAACTGCCCGCTACAAACTGCAAACTATTGTTGTTGCTGTTGTTGCTGCTGCTGGATAATCTCCATATGGCGCTGGTAGCTATTTTTTGTGAATTCAGTCACCGTGTTGGTTACATGAGCTTCGTTGATCTGCCTGTCGTTACCGTTTAGAACATTATCCTCATCAACAGATACAGCTACCTCCAGCTTGTGGCCCGACGAACCTTTGTAAACACCTTTTACCGGCGAACAATCCAGAAAATTCCGGCCAACGGCTAATCGTACATGGCTTTCGTTAGCAATACAATTATTCGTAGGATCGATACCCAACCAGCCGTAATCAGGAATATAAGCTTCGGCCCAGGCGTGGGTTGCGCCCTCGCCGCGCATGCCGTTGCGGCTGGTACATATATACCCACTCACGTAACGGGCGGGAATCTGCACCATGCGGAGCATTTCCATAAGAATATGGGCAAAATCCTGGCAAACACCGGCTTTTAGCTTCCATATCTCATCCAGCTTCGTTTCAACGGTGGTTACCCCTTTAATGTAGGTAAAGTCCTCATACACATACTGGCAAAAGCGTAGGGCCACTTGATAAGGGGTGTCGTCCTTTAGCCTTTCCTGCTCTACTATAACCCGCAATTCGTTCAATCCATCAAAATATTCCTGCTTTAAAAAATCGATATAAGGCACCATAAATTGCAGGCGCTTCAGGTCCTCCCACTGGTGTGCCGGAAATATATCGTTTACGGGAAGCTCCCTGTGTTTTGTGGTTACCCATATTTTTGAATTTATATTGAGGTACCAGTGTGGTTCGCTGTAGGTAAAACTACCCACCTCGTTCCCATAATAATCGATATAGGTATCAACAACCGGATTGCCGGTTATGGTGATCTCCTGTTTCAGCACATCCTGGTATGCATCCTTTATCGGGAACAGGATGATCTGATTGGCACTGTCGCGGACAGCGCCCTCGTATATATACCGTGTGATATGTTCTATTTCAAATTCGGGCATCCCTGTTTAATTAGTGAATTAGTGAATTGAAAATACTCTTTTCTGACTTTCCGGACTTCATTATGAATTTGCAAAATAATGTTCATTCAATGAATTGGCTATTCCATACAGGCCGCTTCTGATCTGCGTCAGGAACAGGTGCAGGCCGTCTTGCTCAATGCTCCTGACTGAGCTATATTTGATCCGGCTTTGCAGCCGCCCGATCTGGAACGACATTTCGCGAAAATCCTCCACGTTACTGTCGTTCTTTAACCGGTCGAAATAACGCTGTATGTTGTTCACCGAATAAATAACCGACCGCGGAAAATCATTATTCAATACCACCTGCTCCAGTATGTTACTGGCCTCGAAGCCTTCGCGGTAGGTCTTTAAATACAATTCATACCCGCCCAGCGAAAGCAGCAGGTGTTTCCAGTAGCTCGTATCGGTTAAAAGGTCGGGGTTATCACTTACCGAGCCGAACTTGGTATCGAGAATATCGACCGATTGAATAGCCCGCTCAAGGTACTTGCCAATGTTCATAAAACTGCGGCCCTCGCCCCTTTCCATCGTAATCTCTACCGTGCCGTAATACAGCATTACCTGCTTGATCAATACATCCAAAATGCTGATCGGATCTTCGCGCTGTAATGACTTTTCGAGCTTCGGGTCTATTACGGTATGGTAATATTCATTTAAACACAGCCAAAGATCCTTCGGGATATGCTCCTGTACACCCCGGGCGTTTTCACGCGCCAGCGTGATAATGTTTAAAATTGAATTATCATTTTCCTTACCGGTGACCATATATTTCAGCACTGCCCGGCTGTCGTTTTGTAGTTTTTCCGCATCCTCCTCGTCCGAGCCGGCGAATATCCGTATAATCGGCTCCCACGTAAATTCCTGCACCGTATCCTGCGATGACGCATAGTTTATTTTGAGCATGCGAAGCATACCATCGCTGCGCTCGATGTAACGGCTTAACCAATAAAAACTTGCTGCTACCCTACTTAACATGGTTTTGATTTACGGTTTTAGATTTACGATGTTTTATTTCGGATTTCGGGATTTCTATTTTCACAATTGTTTGTTTTGAATGGCATTAAGAAGGCTTCGACCTTTCATTTAGCTTTTGTCGCTTTAACACTCCCTTTTGCTTTTGACCTTCGCCTTTAATCTTTTTTTCGGGCTGTGGTTTAACCTCTGCTTTTATTTTTTGTCTTTGTCCTTTAACTACCGGGGCGCCAAGCACCCAGGTATCCTTGCTGCCGCCGCCTTGCGAGCTGTTTACTACCAGCGAACCCTCTTTGAGGGCCACGCGTGTTAAGCCGCCGGGTACAATCTCAATACCATCGGGCCCGAACAGCGCGTACGGGCGCAGGTCGATGCGGCGGGGCCGAAGCTCGCCCTGCATATAGCACGGCGCAGCCGACAGGCTGATGGTTGGCTGGGCGATAAAATTCCGCGGTTCCTTTAATATTTCCAGCTTGTAATCTTCAATTTCCTGTTCTGTGGCGGCATGGCCCATCAGCATGCCATAACCCCCGCTGCCGTTGGTCTTTTTGATCACCATTTGATTGATATTTTTAAACACGTGCTCCCGCTCGTCGGCATGGCCCAGCTGGTGGGTGGGCACATTTTTCAGGATCGGCTCCTCGTTTAAATAATATTTGATCATTTCGGGCACGTAAACATACACGGCTTTATCATCCGCTACACCGGTGCCAATGGCATTCACGATAGCCACGTTTCCTTTACGATAAGCGCCCATGATACCGGCCACACCGAGCATACTTTGCGGGTTAAACACCAGCGGGTCGAGATATTCATCGTCAACACGGCGGTATATTACGTCTACCTGTTGCGGGCCCGTAGTGGTTTTCATGTACACTTTATGATTTTTGACCACCATGTCACGACCCTCCACCAGTTCCACGCCCATTAAACGGGCAAGTGTAGTATGCTCAAAATAAGCCGAGTTGTATATACCCGGGCTTAATAACACAATGGTTGGATTGTGAATTTGCCTCGGCGACAAAGCCAGCAGGTTTTTATACAATATGGTAGGATATTCGGTTACGCTGCGTACCCCGCATTGCGGGAGCAGATCCGGAAAGAGGCGCTTGGTAATCTCGCGGTTCTCGAGCATATAGCTTACACCCGAGGGGGTGCGCAGGTTATCTTCGAGCACGTAAAAAGTGCCGTCGTGGTCGCGGATGATGTCGATGCCGGATATGTGGACGTAAATATCATATGGTACCTGCAGGTGGTACATTTCCCGCAGGAAATGCGGGCAGCTATAGATAATGTCTATCGGGACAATACCGTCCTTGATAATAAACTGGTTGTGGTAAACATCCTTAATAAACAGGTTAAGTGCAGTAAGGCGCTGTTTGATACCCTTTTCAACAAATTCCCATTCTTTCGCCGTGATGATACGCGGGATGATATCAAACGGGAATATTTTTTCAATCCCCTCTCCGCTGTTATAAACAGTGAAGGTGATGCCCTGGCTCATGAACAGGCGCTTGGCCAATTCTTCTTTTTTGTTAAGGTCGTCAGCCGATTCGCCCGAAATGTAATCGATCACCTTGCGGTAATGGTCGCGCACACTGGCATCCGGTCCATACATTTCATCCCAAACGCCTGTAATGGGGCTATATTTATCAAAATAAGCTGATTCCTGCATAAAAAACACCCAAAATTAGCGGTACGACAACCAGTTACTTTTAAACACCGTAATTTATGAAGTGTTTTTATATAAAAACGAATGATTTGGGAATTATTTTAACGATTTTTTAATGTTTATTGGTTTTTGATGATGAATATTATAATTATTCGAAGAAAGGCGAAGGGTAGTATTGAATGTGGCAACGATCCGAATCGAGAACTCAATCAAAAATAATTAATACGTATCTTACCTCCATGTACGATATCTGCTGCATCGGCCACATCACATCCGACAAAGTAATAACTGTTACCGCGACGTTGCATATGCCCGGCGGAACAGCGTTTTATTTTTCGAATGCAGTATGCAATTTGGATACCAGGTATATTTTAGTTACCGCCGTCGGCGCTACGGAAATGGGCTATATTAATACTTTGCGCCGACAGGGTATTGAAGTAAATGCAGGTGAGACCAGACATACCGTTAATTTCGAGAATATTTACGCCAAAAATCAGGACGAGCGCACGCAAAACGTTTTGCAAACCGCCGACCCGTTCACCGTTGAGCAGCTGCGGAATATCGATGCACAGTTATTTCACCTGGGGCCGCTGCTGGCGGATGATATTCCTGTTGAGTTAATAAAGGTATTAGCCGCAAAGGGTAAAGTGAGCCTGGATGTGCAGGGATATTTGCGCAAAGTAGTGAACCATAAGGTGCACCCGACCGACTGGCCCGAAAAACAAGAAGCGCTGCAATATGTAAACATTATAAAAGCGGACGAGGCCGAACTGCAAGCGCTGACGGGCCGCGCAAACCCGCGCGAAGGCGCAAGACTACTGGCCGATTGGGGTGTACAGGAAATGGTGATAACCAACGGCAGCCATGGGTCATTTATTTACAGCCACGGCGTTTTTTATACCATCCCGGCTTATCGGCCGAAGATCATCGTTGATGCCACGGGTTGCGGGGATACTTATATGGCCGGATACCTTTACCGCCGTTTAAAAGGCGCGGGCATACACCAATCCGGTGAATTTGCAGCGGCCATGGCCAGCCTGAAAATGGAATCGCCCGGGCCGTTTATGGGGACGGAGGATGAGGTGATGATGGTTTTGCGTTAGGATGGAAACGGAGACCGGCACTCCGGCGGCTCCACGCGCAATGCCTTGAAAACGCTTGAGTGTATAGCCCGGTCGCAGGCAACGCCCAAATACTTAACTATAATATACAAAGCTATATCTGCTGTATCATCGACAACAGATACAATAGATACAACAGATACAACAGATACAACAGATACAACAGATACAACAGATACAACAGATACAACAGATACAACAGATACAACAGATACAACAGATACAACAGATACAACTACGGTTAATAAATTAACCGTAGCTAAAAACAAATTGCTCATCCTGCCATTTTATTCAAAAGAATGATCAAAAATGATTGACTGGCATATCGGATGTTCGGGGTTTCATTATAAGCATTGGAGAGGGTCGTTTTACCCTGAGGGCCTGCCGCAGAGGAAATGGTTTGATTTTTATTGCGAACATTTTCGTACGCTCGAGCTTAATGTTACCTTTTATCGTTTCCCGCAGTTATCCTTTTTACAAAACTGGTATCAGCAAAGCCCAGCCGGCTTCAGGTTTTCGGTAAAGGCGCCCCGCGCCATCACTCATTATAAAAAATTCCTTAACTCGGCCGATATGCTCACCAGTTTTTACGATACGATAAACAACGGTCTGCAGGAAAAGCTTGGGCCGGTACTGTTCCAGCTTCCGCCGAATTTTACTTACTCGCCCGAAAGGCTCGAACGCGTTATCGCTAGCGTAAACCCGCATTTTAAAAATGTAATTGAATTCAGGCATCCCGACTGGTGGTGTGAAGATGTGTATACTGCGCTGGCCGGACATCATATTACCTTTTGCGGTATGAGCCATCCGTCATTGCCTGACGATATCGTGCAAAATAACCATTTGCTATATTACCGTTTTCACGGCGTCCCTAACCTTTACAGCTCTCCCTACTCCACTGCTGACCTGCAAAAGGTGGTGGATACCGTTAAACAAAGCAAAATAACCAAAGAGGCCTGGTTTTATTTTAATAATGATGTGAATACATCGGCTATTGGCAATGCAAAGGAAATGATAAGAATTATTGGTTAATAGATTGACATGGGCTAATATTTTGATTTACAAACGAAAAATTTAACATTATATACTAAATTTGTATATCATGAAAGTGTTATTGGATATAAAAGACAACAAGGCTGATTTTGTAATGGAGTTGCTTCAAAACTTTTCTTTTGTAAAGGCCGAACCGCTTACTAAGTCTAAAGCCAGGTTTTTAAAAGAGTTTAAGCAGGCCGTTGATGAAGTAAATTTAGCGGAACAAGGAAAAGTAAAACTTAAAACTGCAGAACAACTGCTGGATGAGTTATAATATCGAAATCACTGCTTTATTTGAAAACCAGTTAAAACGACTTTCCAAAAAGTTTCCCTCTCTTAAAAAAGAATACGCCGAATTTGTTGCTTCGCTTAAGCAAGAGCCAAAAAGCGGCACTGCGCTCGGTAATAACTGTTATAAAATACGTATCGCAATCGCTTCTAAAGGTAAAGGGGAAATCCGGCGGCGGCAGGGTTATAACTCATGTAAAGGTGACTAAAACCAAAGTTTACCTTTTATCTGTCTATGATAAGTCCGAACAAAGTGACATCACAGATAGTGACCTGAATGAATGGGTCAAAATGATATCTCAGTTATAACGTTACTCGCTTGTCGAACATGTAGTCGCAAACTACAGGCATAGCCTATCCGTAGACACAGTCTACGGATAGCAGGCAGCAGGCACAGTTTACGGACAGCAGGGTTTTCCCATTTAATAATGGGAAGTGATGTAGCCAGCCTAGTTACTGATGGGCCGTGGTGTGCCCAAAGCAATAATGTTAAGTTCTGGCAGTATATATGCATCCGGCAAAAATAATTTCCCATCCGGCGGGATAACTGGCGTTTTATTTTCGAGACCTAAAGCAAAAGTAACCGGAATAATAAATCTGGAATCATAGCTAACATTGTTCTTAACTGCATGCGTCCATGAAAGCTTTAATGAAGTTAGCGCATTCGCTACCGCCTCTCCACAATTTCCACCAATATCCTTTTCTATTTTTACATCTTGTATATTACCTGTTTTATTGATAATGAACGAAACGTAAACCCTCCCCATAATCCTTTGGCGTCGGGCTAAAACCGGGTAGCTGATAAGACTTCCCAATATCTGTCTAAAATCACCATTACTTCCAATTACCCGTGGATAAATATCAAGTTTTGCATGAACCCACATTTCTCCATCTCTGGTCACAAAATCATCATAATTTTTTTTTAGGTACATTATAGAGTCTGCATCATGGTCATATCTGAGGATTAATTCGGTGGGATCATCATAATATTCCCAAATGCCTGCTTTTTTACCCTCATGATCCTTGACTCCTCTTTCGTACTTAAAATCCAGATTAATAAGAGTGCTATTTGGATCTGAATTTTGCAACTGAGTCTGGAAGTCGTTCTTAATATTCGAAAACCCGATGGCAATCGACTGGATGTTTCCATCTTCATTAAATATAAAATAAAGCGTTATATCATTAAATGTTACAGCGCGGTACCCGGATTTTATTGAACTGCTCCGATCAAAAAAAAGGTTTTGTATGTTACTCACGCTATCTTTTGTAAAGGCTTTATCTATTTTATGGCCATTTATAATCAAACTACCTTTAAAAGGCTGTTTTGATGAAAACTTATAAGACCCATTAACAAAGTCGATAAATAAAGATTTTACAATCCTACTTCCCAGAGGCTCATATAATCTTAATCCCAGTTGATCGTAAGTATAAATTGTATTAATACCATCAAAAACTCTATAATCACCTCCTAACGCAGAGGATAAGGATTTCAAAGGCATCGGATATTCAATTTTTTTTTCGTTTATAAAATACCCATCTTTATTAATGTCAATAACCAATTGAGCTTTTGTACTTGTCCATGAAATAAGCCCTACGAGAATTGACAATAATTTAAGTTTGTTCATTTTATTTAATTTTCGCTTAAGTTACCCGATACCATTATGCCTGTAGTCTGTGACTACAGCATGTAAAACAAACAATCAACTCCGATGCCTTCTCCGCTTCTTATTATGCTTCTTTTCAGCAACATGCTTCCGGGTTTTCTTTCCTTTGTGTTTGCTGACTTTCGTAGATGATGTAGATCTTTCAATACTGGCTGATGATTTCACAGGTGCGGTCCCGGCAGGTTTATTCCCGCTCGTACTCGTCGAATCCTTACTCAGCTGCTTTACCGTGAAACTGTTGTTGCGTAAGCCGTATTGCAGCTGCCGTTTTGCGCCCGTCGGTTTTGCGCCGGTGTTGTTACCATCATAAATGGGAAACTCGCGCATCAGGATGCCCTCTTTGATATAAAAGTTGTCATCGCCGCGGTAGCCTTTTCTTTGCGATCTGGTGAGTTTGGGAAAGTCGAGTTTTTGCGCTTTCTCGCCGCCAAATTCATAGGCGTAAATATTGGTGTAGTTGATAGTGTCTTTCCCCTTGGCCTGGATAATGATCTCAGGGTTGCCGTCCAGGTCCATATCCGAGTTGTATACATCAACGATTGCGCCGTCAAGGTCGCCGGTTGTGGTGGTGTATTTGACTGCGGCCGAATCGGAATGCAGGATAGCGAATGCGCCGGTTTTTGAAGAGCCCCTTCCCCAGCTCAGCACATCATAGTCCTGACCCGGTGAAACCTCGATCAATTTATGATACCGGAAAGGCTCCATCAGCAGCGGCTTTTTTGCTGAGGACACGGGCACGGTTATTGGTTTTTTATCACCGGTACTGCAACCGGTAACCAGGCAGACTGTCAGCAAAAACAAATAAAACCCGTATATCCTTTTCATCGTGTTAGTTATAAAGCATATCCGGCGAAAGTTCGCCCTTTGGTTTACCCGGAATGGTCATAAAAACCTTCAAACCGCCCGCGCTGCCATTGTCAAAATATTTTATCGTGATCTTATGGTAGCCCTTCAGTAAAGGCACCGCTCCGCCCTGGTCAAATACGCCGTGCCTGCCGTCGTTATCAACAACCGGCTGGTCATCTACTAATAAAGAAGAACCACCTGCCGACGATGTGGAGAAACCATAATTTCCGTCCGTATCAATACGGATAAATCCGCTATATATTATCCCGAACCCGTGCATATTTTTCCTGAACGGTGTTGTATTAAAGCTCATTACCACGCCCGTATCCAAAACCGCGGCATCCTTTAACTGGCCAATGCCGGTAAACTCACCCGAATATAACTGGTATTTAGCCCCCTGGGCCTTGCCGGTGTAATTAACAGGCGTCAACGGGGTTTTATTATATACTACCGCATGCGTTACCACGCTTCGTTTACCGGATGGGGTAATCACGATAGTTTCCAGGTCGCGGTACTGGTCCGGCGGCACATTATAGGTCATCGGGATACTGTATTCCATATCCGTTTCGCGCGACGTGTAGCCATCAATGGTATAGTAAACTTTCGCACCGGTTACCGGCGATCTTAAATTTACTTTCAGCTGCGTACCGAACATAATGGTATCCTGTGTGCCGATAGCCGGGGGCACCCGGTAATCAAAATTATGCTTATCAAACCAGGCCAGGTGATCAGGCAGGCGCGTATTGGCAAAATCGGTATAATTTTTATTGGCTAAAGGCGTCCAGGCCACTTCAGATAACGCGAGTAACCGGGGCAATATCATATACTCCACCTTGTTGTCGGTCGTAATATATTCCGTCCAAACATTGGCTTGTACACCCAGTACAAATTTTTGCTGATCAGGTGTTAAAACCGCGGGGGTCGGGTTATAGCTGTATATTTTGCTTAACGGGTCGTAACCGCCGATGCTCAATGGCTCAACATTTAGTTTGCCCTGCAGTTGGTCGAGATATAATCCGCCGCTTCCCGGCGTCATCACCACGTTATGGCTTTGCTGCGCTGCTGCAATACCACCTGCTTCGCCGCGCCAGCTCATTACGGTAGCGTTGGGCGAAAGGCCGCCTTCAAGTATTTCGTCCCAGCCGATAATGCTGCGCCCTTTTGAGTTCACAAATTTCTCGATACGTTGTATAAAATAGCTTTGCAGCTCATCCTCGGTTTTCAAACCGAGCTGTTTTATCAGTTTTTGACAAAATGCCGATTTTTTCCACTCGTCCTTCGGAACTTCATCGCCGCCTATATGAATAAACTTACCGGGGAACAATCCCATCACTTCCGTCAAAACATCCTCCAAGAAACCAAATGTTTTTTCCGATGGGCAATAAATATCATGGAATACGCCCCATGTTTCTGCTACTTTATAGGGATAAGTTGGGTCGCAGCCCAATTCCGGGTAGGCGGCAAGCGCGGCTTCCGAATGGCCGGGCATTTCAATTTCGGGCACGATGGTAATATAGCGGTCGGCCGCGTATTTTACCACATCGCGTATTTGTTCCTGCGTATAGTATCCGCCGTAAGGCGTGTTATCAAACTGCTGTGGTGTACGGTCATGGTAGTTGCCGATAACCGTTTGTGCCCGCTGGCTGCCAATCTGCGTAAGCCTGGGATATTTCTTTATCTCAATGCGCCATCCCTGGTCATCGGTTAAATGCCAGTGGAAATTATTGAGCTTGTAGGCTGCCATCAGGTCGATATACTTCTTAACAAATTCAACCGAAAAAAAATGGCGGCATACATCCAGCATTAACCCACGGTAACCAAAGCGCGGGTAGTCTTCTACCTGCACACAGGGCAATTTGACGGTAGCACCATGCTCCAGCGGCATCAGCTGTATCAATGTTTGCACGCCGTAAAAAAGCCCCGCACCTTTTCCGGCAATAATAATTTGCTGCGGCGTAATGGTTAGCCGGTAACCGTCCGCTGGTAAGTCGCCGGTTCCTGCACTGGTAAGTACCAGGCTGTTAGCCGCGGCAGCTCCATTATTAGGCTTAAGCTGCACACGCAGCATAGCTTTATTTTGTATATAGTCTGTTAAAAACAGTACCGCCTTATTGGTGATGCTGTCGGCCAGCAAGGTCGTTTGCTGGCTCAGTATAAATTCTCCGGATGTTTTTTTGATGGAAACCGGTGCCGGGATTATCCCAAAGTTTGTGTTAGTATCCTGTGCATTTACCGAACCGGCAACAGCGGCCATGAAAATGCAAAATAGCAGAGAGGTATATTTAAACATATAATATAGTTGTCTATTGATTTCAGGCGGTGAAGTTAATGGAATTAAAAAAAACGTAAGGACCGGCCATTAAAAAAATTTCTATTTGGCTCATTTACCGGCCGCTTGTTAATTAAATAGCATTCCCGCTGTTATTTCAGCTTTTTCCTTACCCGGCGAGGTCTCAAATAGTTTGAGGCTGCCCCTGCCACCCGAATTAAAATATTTTACAGTTAGTTTATGAAATCCTTTTTGAAGCGGAATAGTTCCGCTCTCTTCGTATAGCCGGTGTTTGCCATCATTATCAACTACAGGCAGACCATCGATCAAAAGTACCGATCCGTTGGCCGATAGGGTCGAAAACCGGTAATCGCCATCTGTTTCAATATGGATAAACCCGGTATAAGTTACGCCAAAGGCCGGGTTATTTTTTTTGAGATCCGGCACGTTGATATCTTTAACGATCCCCGAATCAACAACAGCGGCGCGGTCAAGCTGCGCGGTGCTGCTAAACGTGCCGCGCGACAAGTAGTATTTCACCCCGGTGACTGTACTGTTGAAACTAACGGGTTTAAGCGGCGCGTTATTGTATTTGATTGCCCGGGTAACCTGGCTTCTTTTTCCTGCAGGCGTAATCACAATGGTTTTTAGTTCGCGATATTGGCCCTCCGGAATATTATAGACCATGGGCCGGGTGTATTCAATGGCTGTTTCATCAGGCGCGGTTCCGTCAATCGTATAATAAACCTTAGCGCCGGCAACAGAAGATTTTAAATTAACGTGCAGCTGGTCGCCAAACATGATCGTATCGGTGGCCCCGATCGCTCCGGGTACATAATATTCAAGGCCCTGCCGATCGAACATCGCTAAATGCCGGGGCAGGCGTTTATCTGCAAAATCCTCGTAATTTTTTTTGGCAAGCGGCGTCCATCCTGTTTCGGCCATGGCGAGCATTCTTGGTAATAGTAAATGTTCTGCTTTAATATCCGAGTTAAGCTGTTCGGCCCACATACACGCCTGTATTCCTATTATGCGCTTTTGCTGTTCCGGGGTTAACGCGGCGGGAACAGGGTTATAACTGTAGGTTCTTTTAAGGGTTACATATTGGCCTGCATTATCCTGTAGCTTTTCTTCGGGTGTGCTGATATACATTCCCTGGTTTATAGGCGTCATAATAACATCGTGGTTTTGCTGCGCGGCCGCTATGCCGCCTTCTTCTCCGCGCCAGCTCATTACCGTTGCATGCGGCGACAGGCCGCCTTCCAATATCTCATCCCAGCCTATGATGCTGCGCCCTTTTGAGTTAACGAACTTTTCTATCCGCTGCGTAAAATAGCTTTGCAGTTCGTTTTCGTCCTTTAGCTTTAATTGTTTGATCAGGTTTTGGCAAAATGCCGATTGTTTCCACGCCTCTTTTGGTACCTCATCCCCGCCGATATGAATGTACTTGCTGGGGAATAAATTGATCACTTCAGTTAAAACGTCCTCCAAAAAACCAAATGTTTTTTCCGACGGACAATATACGTCTGTAAAAATACCCCAGGTTTCAGCCACTTTATATGTTTTGCCGGCATCACAGCTCAATTCGGGATAAGCGGCCAATGCAGCCAGCGAATGGCCGGGCATTTCAATTTCGGGAACGATATTAATATACCTGTCCGCGGCATATTTTATCACATCGCGTACCTCGTCCTGCGTATAATATCCGCCATAAGGCGTGTTGTCAAATTGCTGCGGCATACGATCGTAATATCCGCCAATTAAGGTTTGCGCCCGCCGACTGCCAATTTGGGTCAGCTTCGGGTATTTTTTTATCTCGATGCGCCATCCCTGGTCGTCGGTTAAATGCCAGTGGAAGTTATTGATCTTGTAAGCGGCCATCAGGTCGATATACTTTTTAACAAATTCAACCGAAAAAAAGTGACGGGATACATCCAGCATCACCCCCCGGTAACCAAAACGTGGGTAATCTTCTATCTGTACACAAGCCAATTTAGCGGTAGCGCCACGTTCAGAAGGCATCAATTGGATCAGTGTCTGCACGCCATAAAAAAGCCCTGCCCCTTTTCCGGCAATTATAATGCGCCGTGGCGTAATCGTCAACCGGTAGCCTTCAGCGGGCAGGTTGTCGGCCCCCTTACCGGTAAGTACCAGGCTATTGGCTGTAGCGGTTCCGTTATTGGGCTTAAGCACTACCCGCAGCATGGCTGTATTTTTCAGATAGTCTGCTAAAAACAGCACGGCCTTGTTGGTGGTACTGTCGGCCAGCAGAGTAGTTTGCCGGCTCAATATAAACGCCCCGGTTGTAGTTTTAATGGAAACAGGTGCTGGAATGATCCCGAGATTAGGATTAACTTCCTGTGCATTGGCTGCACCACTGGTAGCAGCAATGCATACGCAAAGCAGTAAAAATAATCTGTTAAACATATCGGTATAATTGGTTGAATCAGTGAAGTTAACAGAAATTTTTAAAAAGCTAAGCCGACATTATAAAAAATTACAAGGTTACTAATTGTGTTTAGCCGGCATAAAAAAACCATCCGTAGTAAGGGATGGTTTGATATTTACTTTTTTTCTTCTTTTGCCGGGGCTTTTTCCTCTTTAACCGGCGCAGTTGCTACCGGTTTATCTTTTTTCTGGTCGTGCGGTCGTTTTTTACCATACGATCCGATTGCTATTTTGCCCTTCCGGGTTTTTTTATCACCTTTTCCCATTGCTATAA
>JAQBOH010000043.1 GCA_028288125.1 Mucilaginibacter sp. | reverse complement strand
TTAATGTGCAGGGTGTAAGCGTTCCGGCTATCGTAGCCAGTACCCGGCAGGTAAACTGGAACAGGATACAAACCAATTTTCAGGTCGTGTTTCCTAAAGGCGTTCTGGAAGACGCGCCGCAGTTTCACGTACTGCTTACTCATGTGCCATCAGCCGCGGTATCCGCCAGGTTCCAGCGGGCGGTAGTGCGCAGCTTCCCGAACGTTTCTATTGTCGACCTGGGCCTGGTGTTGAGCGTAGTGAACGACCTGCTGGATAAGATCAGCTATATTATCCGGTTCATGAGCGCGTTCAGCATTATAACCGGTATCGTTGTGTTGATAGCTTCAGTTAGGATAAGTAAATACCAGCGCATACAGGAAAGCGTTTTACTGCGTACGCTGGGTGCCAGCCGCAAACAGATTTTTGCCATCACCGCTTTGGAATATTTGTTTTTAGGAACCCTATCGGCATTAACTGGTATTGTAATTGCTGCTACAGGTAGCTGGCTGCTGGCAAAATACAGCTTCGAAATACCGTTCAGCATAAACGTATTGCCGGCTGTTGTTTTGTTTTTTATTATAACGTTGTTAACCGTTGTGATAGGATTATTAAACAGCCGTGGCGTATTGAATAAGCCGCCGCTGGAGATATTGAGGACAAATGTTTAAGTCCGAAGTCTTGAGTCTAAAGTCTTAAGTCAATTCGGCACTTAAACAGACTTTGGACTCAAGACTCGAGACTTTCGACTTAGAAATATGTACAAACAAAAAACAATCGGTTTATTATTAACTGCATTGCTGTTTGCCGGTTGCGGGCAAAAAAAACCGGCGGCTGTTCAACCAGAAGCAATGGGCATCCCATCGGCAGATTCTTCATTTTCAAAAACAATTTTATTTTTTGGCGACAGCCTTACCGCAGGGTATGGTTTGGATGATCCGTCAGAGGCATTCCCCGGCGTGGTGCAAAATAAAATCGATTCGGCCAAATTGCCGTACAAGGTTGTCAACGCGGGTGTAAGCGGCGAAACGTCGGCAGGCGGAAAAGGCCGTATCAGCTGGATATTGAAGCGCAAAGTTGACGTTTTTGTATTGGAGCTTGGCGCGAATGACGGCCTGCGCGGCATACCGATCAGCGAAACCACCCGAAATTTACAAGCCATTGTTGACAGCGTGAAAACAAAATATCCAAAAGCCAAACTGGTGTTGCTTGGTATGCAAGTGCCACCCAATATGGGCCCGGCGTACGCGAATGGCTTTAAAAATCTTTTTTATGCACTTGCTGCGAAAAATAATATGGCCCTGGTACCCTTCCTTTTAAAAGGCGTGGGCGGCGTACCGTCATTGAACCAGGGCGATGGCATCCATCCAACGGCCGAAGGCGCTAAAATTGTGGGCGCTAATGTTTGGGAAGTATTAAAGGGTATATTATAGCGGATTAGATTTGACAACTTTCAAAAAGTTGTCAAATTTTTCGGAAACTTTTGAATTGTCAAATCTTTCCGATCAAAATACATCTCATTTGCTATCTTCGCTGCAAAAGCAAACACATGGAAAAAACAAAATTAACGATAAACAATAACGGATCGGTAAAAGTAGAAGGCGATTTTGAAATTGTAGATATGCAGGGCAACCAGTACGGGTTACAGGGCCGCACCATTGTTTCTCTTTGCCGCTGCGGCCGCTCGGCCAATAAACCTTTTTGCGATGGTTCGCACAAGGGCCACTTTGAGCACGATGCGCAGGCATTTGAACTTCCGCCTAGGAAAGTTTAATTAACGAAATCCTTCCCGAAGAGACTTACGAAGTTTTAAAACGGCGGAGCCTTCAACGAGGCCATTAAAAACAGATAACTGCGAGTTAAACTTCGCAAGTCTGATGTTCTTCATGTTATATTTGTATATCGATGAACAGGGCAAAAGTAAATCATATCGAAATGGCTTATGAAACTGCGGGACAAGGCGTACCTGTAGTGCTCATTCACGGGCATCCCTTTGATCATACCATGTGGGGCCCGCAGGTAAGGGCATTTTCAGATTTTTATCAGGTCATTACACCCGACTTAAGGGGTTATGGAAAAAGCAGTTTACCCGACCCTGCCAACACCCGGTTTGAAGATTACGCGACTGATGTGATCCTTCTAATGGATCATTTAAATGTTGACAGCTTCCATTTAGGCGGACTTTCAATGGGCGGCCAGATAATTATGGAAATATTCCGGCAGGCGCCTGACAGGGTAAAAAGCCTGCTGTTCGCAGATACATTCGCCGGACCTGATACGCCCGAAGCAAAACAAACCCGGGATGACCAAGCCACCCGTTTAGAATATGAAGGAATGGACGGCTATGCCAGCGAGGTTATTGGTAAAATGCTCAGGCGTGAGCATGTTGAATCGATGCCCGCAGTAGCCGCGCACGTGCTCAATATGATGAAAGCCACTTCTCCCGTCGCCGCCGCTACCGCCATGCGTGCCAGGGGCCAGCGTATCGATTATTTAAAAGAGGTATTACCGCAAATAAATATCCCGTCCCTTGTTATCGTCGGAAGGCAAGACGAATTTACCCCCGTACCTAAGGCCGAAGAATTAAGAGACAATCTTCAAAATTGTAAACTGGTTATCATTGAGGGCGCCGGCCATATGCCCAACCTGGAGCAGCCGGAAGAATTCAATACAGCCGTGCTGGATTTTTTGGAAAACATTAGCACTTACCGGGGGCGGACGTTCTAATTACACCATAACTATTGTCATTTCGAACATAGTGAGAAAACCATACAAAAGCATTGCCGCCTTGCATGGCCGCTGTCCGTGTATAGTCCCGTACTTCGTCGAAATGACATGGTGTTTGTATTTATATTTACTATTAAAAACAAACAAAAACTCCAGTAATTCCATCACCTTTTCTTATTGAAAACAGGCTTTTAAGCGCCGCTTAAATTATTGGATAAATTAAATAAATTAACCATAAACTTTTTTTTTGATTATTTTTGCAAAATGCATTATTAAAGAAAAACATTATTACATATATTTACTTTACCATTAATTTAGAATACAAATGCTAAAAACGAGGCGTTATTTCTAATTAATGATGTTTCTGCCGAAGC
>JAQBOH010000032.1 GCA_028288125.1 Mucilaginibacter sp. | reverse complement strand
ATGTCGGAATACTCGGCCCAGGTAGTAAGGCCCATTGCTATATTTTGCCGGTAAATGCCCAGCCAACTCATGTAATTATTGCCCAGGCCTGCTTTTATCAGTGCCTGGTTCAGGTAATATTTAAAGTAAACAGTGCATTGGGTTAAACTTTTATCGTTAAGCAGCCCATTAACTATAGCAGGCATATCCACATTGTTAACCATGCCCGTAAGTATGGCCAGTGAATTAACATGCTGCGAGTACCCGGTTTTTTCTTTAGTATCGGCATACAGCTTTTTAACCGGATCCCAGTACTTACGCCGTATAGTGGCTTTTAACTGCGCCGCTTTTTGATTGTAAATACGGGCGTAATCCTGCAGGCCAATTTTGGCTTCCATTTCCGCTGCCCACTGGTACGCCCAAAGTAGCTGCAGGTCATAAATAGCCGCGCTGCCGTCCGCGCCTTTCACCTGGCCGCCCAAATTGCCGGCCCAGTCAACAAACGCCCAGTAGGGTGTATCTTTCAGTGAGCCATCTGGCTGCTGGTATTTGCTAAAAAAATCCAGCACCGCTCTTTCGCCAACTAATTTATTTTTAATAAAATCACTATCGTTACGATACATCCAGTAATCGTGCAGCATGCAGATGTACCATAGCGAAAACGTTGAAATGATCTGTGTCCCTTTTGTTGGGTAACAACTCCTGGTAACGCCTTCCGCTATACGCGAATGGTCCATCAGGGTGAGAGCATTACGCGCCAGCCGGTCATCGCTGGTATTATAATAAGATATCATGGCCTGTATCCGGGTATCACCGATGTACTGCAACTGCTCATAGTAGGGGCAGTCTGTATAAGTTTCCCACGCGTTAAGCCTTGCCGTACGCCAGCCTATATCCAACATTTGCTTTATTTCCGTATTATCTGTGTTAAATACTGCAGTCCGTTTAAAAGGATAACCTGTGAACGTGCCATAAAGATCGTCAATAACCAGCGGCTCATTTTTGGTTTGTACTATCAGCCTGATGTAACGATAGGTGCGAAAGTTTAATGTTGTGAACGATTGCCCCATACTGCCGTCTGCGATCAGGCTGTCTTTTCGCCCTACAAAATCCTTACCCTCCACCTCATCCCGGTTGCCTTTACGCGTGCCTTTGCTGCCTTTTTCGAAAAGTGATTCGGCATAGCCTAATGATATCCCTGCGTCCTTGCCGCCGCTAAAATTTAACGTTACGTAGGCGTTTGTTTCAAAAGTTTGATCGAGCAATAACGTAACTGTAGTATTGGTGGGAATTGTTAATGAAGTCTTTTTTTCCGGAAACGTGGGCGGAACGCTCATGCCAATTGCACCGCGCAATTTAATGATGCGCTGGTAGGTCATCTCCCTCGCCGGCAGTAACGAAGGCACCAATGCCCAGTCTATCCCCCATGACATGCCTTTGAGTTTTCCGTCCATTATCTTTGCTGCCTGGGGCCAGGTGCTGTCATCATAACCTGCAGCTGTCCAATTGCCTTTAACAGCTTGATTCATATCTACCATTTCGCCTTTACTGGCAGCAAAAAAATAACCGGGAATAGGCTGGTGACCGGCATCGCGAATGCATTTCCAGGTATTGTTGGTATTCAATATTTCTTCATTGGCCGAATTTCCTTGTATAATGAAGGCCGTGCGTACGGAAATTTGTGCTTCCGGACGGAATTGGGCTTCATTAAAAACAAGGGCAGCTACGGTATTTTTACCTGCGATAAGATAGGGTCCCAAGTCAACCGTTTCGTAGTTCCAGTAATAGGTATCGCCGCGTGCAGGGCCAAGTGATACCAGGGTGCCATTCACATATAACTTGTAGCGGTTATCTGCAGAAACATGGATAATAAAAGATGCGGGTTTGGCGGCAAGGTCGATGCTTTTGCGAAAATAGTAGACGCCATACCCGGTACCGCCATCACTGGGCGCCGCTATCCAATTCGTATTCCATGGCCGGTTATCGGTTTGAGTAGATCCGGATTGTGAATGGCCTGATTGTATGTAAAGCAAATTTGCGATAGCTAACAAAAAATAAAAAAAGTGTTTCATGAGTGATGTTTATTGGCTTGCTAAATCGATTTGCAATATAGAAAAAACTATAATCACTTTTGACGGGAACAAAGCCCGGGTAGCAGATTCGATCATGCTGCGGCTATGGTTGCTAAAAAAAGCGGGTTAACCCGGTGCTGCCATGCGTTCTCATCACTATAAGGTCGATGCTTTTGTTGCGCCCAGATCGCCTGCTGCAGCCATATTCAGCCGCGTGTGTAGCGTTGGCTGAAAAACCTGTTGGGATGAGTAAAGTTTTCATTTTCTGGTTCAATTTTTACAACTGTAAAATTGGCGGACAGGCGGCGTTTAAATAATGAACCGGGTCATTATTTAATATGAAGTTAGACGACTCCTGCATGGCCGTTACTTTTTACTCTGGCAGACAGCGTCTCAAGCAGTTATATATCACGCTAATAAGTTTGTCTACCTAATGTTGTCCCAATCATCTGTACGGAAGGGTGATGCCGGCAGGTTTGCCCCGTTGTATAAATTGCAAAGCGGGTTATTTGCCCAGGCATAACGCACGGCAACAGGGTTGGCAACAGCGCTGCTGCTTACTATTACTTTATGGCCTGCTATTACCGCATTTGCGGGGTAGAATTTTTTATCGGCACCTGCTATGGTAAATCCTTTCAGGGTGTCGCCTTTGGCAAGCAGCCCATTATCGGTATGGGTAAATTCCAGTTCAATTTTATTGAACTTAATTACGTGTGATTTATAAAGCGGCCCCGAGTAAGGAATATTTTCGCCATACGTTTTGGCACGTGCAATTAATGCCAGCCGGCGACCAGCTTCTTGCTTGTTTTGCGGGTGTATGCGGTTGACATCGCCAATATCAATGGTTACCGCCATACCGGTATTAGGCAGGCTAAGCGTTCTTAACTGGGCATCGCGCAGGGCTGGCCAGTCGGCAGCAGGCGGCTGGCCGATGGCGTTATAGTTGGCTATCTGCACAAAATAAAACGGGAAGTTGCCTTCGCCCCATTTTTGCCGCCAATCATTAATTAACAGCGGGAAGAGCTGGCGGTATTGCGTGGCCCTGTCGGCATTGCTTTCGCCCTGGTACCATATTATCCCTTTTATGGTATAGGGTAAAATGGGGTTTATCATAGCATTATAAATAAGCGTTGGCCGGTTGGGGCTGTTTGATTGTGCGGGCGGTTGTGGCAATAGCGTAAGTACATCGGCTTTGTGATATACCCATTGGCCTGCCAAATCAATTTGACTGGTGGTATCAGTGGCTAATGACAATTGGAGCGGACCTTTATTTATACCGCCAAGGCCGCCATTATCAAAAACGCGGACGGCAATGGTATTTTCGCCGGCTTTTACCAGGCTGCCGGGTATGGTATAGCTGCGTTTATAAAAAAAAGATTCAGTATGTCCTATTTCCGCCCCATTAAAATAAGAAACATCGTAATCATCAATACCGCCCATATTTAGTTTTAAATCCTTGCCGGCCCACGCTGCGGGGATCACAACTTTTTTCCTGAACCACATAGTACCATCGTAGTCAGGCACGCCCGCTTGCTCCCAATAGGCAGGTACGATCATTTTTTGCCATGCTGAATCGTCAAAACCCGATTCAGCCCAAAGTAATTTACCTTGCTGAAAGCCCGGGTCTTTTACATTTATCGAATCAATCCACCTGCTTAATTCCGTTTGATACCGCGCATCAAGCTTTTTTTGCGTAAGGCCACCTTCGGCAGCAATTACGAATGGAGCAAAGTCGGGCATTGTTTTTAAGGCGCTGCCGCTGGTCCAGGCTTCGGCTACGGTACCCCCCCAGGTGCTATTGATAACGCCGATAGGCACATGTTTATCTATAAATAAATTTTTCGCGAAAAAATAGGCAACAGCCGAGAAATCGCGCACGGTTTGGGGGCCGCATACCGCCCAGGCGCCTTTGGTTTGCACGTTGGTAAGTGGTGTAAAGCTGGTTTTGTTATCAATTTTTAGCATCCGTATTTCGGAATAGTTAGCCGCATCGGCCAACTCATACTGCAGGTTCAGCACATCGCCATAAAAACCGGTTAGCGGCATTTCCATGTTTGACTGTCCCGAGCATACCCAAACCTCGCCTATCAAAATATTCTTTAATGTTGATATTTCACCATCGTTAAATGTAATGGTATAAGGACCGCCGTAAACCGGGGTACTTATTTTTATTTGCCAGCCACCGCCTGTATCCGCTGCAGCTTTATAGGTTTTATTATTCCACGATGTGGTTATGGTAAATTTTTTGCGGGGCGTTTCGGTACCCCAAAGGTTTACTTTGGTTTGCCGCTGTAAAACCATGTTATCGGTAAAACATGCGGGCAGCATAATTTGGGCATAGCTTATATGGATAACAAAAATGAATAAGCCGGTTAGTAATATCCGACTGATAAATTGTTTATAAAACGTTTTAGCTATCATGCGATAAAACTATTAAAAAATATAAAAACAATTCACATTATCTTTTATATAGGTTTACGCCTGACCGAACAAAAGTTTGAGTGGTCCACGTTTGATCATCTACCCCTGTTATGGCGTGTTTTGGTTATCCGGCGGTGTTCGCGCCATGTTTATGGCGTGTTCAGGGGTGTTCGGGGTGCGTTCGCGCCATGTTCGGGTGCGTTCGCGGTGTTCGGCCTACGTAAAAGCGAACAGCACAAAATAAAAAAGCCGCCCTACTTTCGTAAAGCGGCTTTGGTAGCGGGGAGCAGGATCGAACTGCCGACCTCAGGGTTATGAATCCTGCGCTCTAACCATCTGAGCTACCCCGCCGTTTATTTTTAACCCAAAATCATTGTTTAGCTAAATCCCTGTGTGTGAATAAATTTAAACCGCAACCCTGCTTAAAAAGGTTTGCAAATATAGCAGAAATTCGTTTTCTTTAGAAAAAATGTTAACATTTACGGCTCAGTAGCCTAGTATAAACCCAAAATGTCCGAAAAGAAAAAATTTAATATTGAGTACGAAATAAAATCATCTCCCCGCATCCTTTACAGTTTTTTAAACGAACCCAATGGGTTAACGCAATGGTTTGCTGATGATGTAAGCGTAAAGGACCAGGTTTATACTTTTACATGGGACGACGAACCGCAAAAAGCAAAGCTGGTATCAATAAAGGAAAATAAGTTAGTCAGGTTCAGATGGATAGATGATGATCCGCAATATTTTTTTGAAATGGAAATTGTTCAGGATGAACTTACCAACGATGTGGCGCTGAGCATAACAGATTTTGCAACCGAAGACACCCTTAATGATCGCAGGCTCATCTGGGATAACCAGGTAGAGTACCTTATAAGTGTATTAGGCGCCTGAAAAGCAATAAATTCCCTAATTTTGTAATGTTAAGCCATAATTTGGCGTTATAGCCAGGGATACATACAGCGTTTCCGGTGATAACAATTGTCCGGATGATGCAAATCAGCTATGAAAAAAATACATCTTTTATTACTCAAATCATTTATAAGGCCTTTTATAGTTACCTTTTTGATAGTAATGT
This sequence comes from Mucilaginibacter sp., assembly GCA_028288125.1. GTDB lineage: Bacteria > Bacteroidota > Bacteroidia > Sphingobacteriales > Sphingobacteriaceae > Mucilaginibacter. The sequence goes on along the minus strand of JAQBOH010000032.1, from coordinate 20,507 downwards.
TTGTATTGCTGATGTTGTTTTTATTTAAATACATCGACGACCTTATCGGAAAGGGTTTTGAGTGGTATATCATCCTGGAACTGATGTTATATGCATCGGCTACGAATGTAGCAATGGCATTGCCGCTATCGGTATTGCTTTCATCCATCATGACTTATGGCAGCCTTGGGGAAAACTACGAATTGGTCGCTATCAAATCCGCCGGCATCTCATTAAAGCGCGCCATGTACCCGATGGTGCTTGTAGTAGCCCTTTTAAGTATATCTGCCTTTATTTTTTCAGACTACATGCTTCCTAAGGCTAACCTTAAATACTATTCATTGCTGTATGACGCCCGCAAGCAAAAAACAGCTAACTTTTTACCCGAAGGGGTATTCAGTAGTAGTTTTCCGGGTTATTCGATCAGGGTAAAAAGGAAAGACGCTGACGGGCAAACCCTCCACGGTATAATGATCTATTCAAAAAACGCTGCGAATAACAATACGGATGTTTTACTGGCCAAAGAAGGTAAGATGTACCGTACTCCCAACGGCGAGTTCCTGGTGTTAAAACTTAAAGATGGTGTAAGATATATTGAAACACCAGGCAGTCAAGGCTATAATACTCGTCAAAGATTAACCCGGTATCGCTTTAATGCGACAGAACAAAAGTTTGATATATCCGCATTAAAGTTACACCGCACAGACGAAAGTGAATTCAAATCTGCTTATCAGATGATGAACCTCAGACAACTGAAGGACTCCGAAGATCTCACGAAGCGACAAGTCGACAGCGCCATCCGGATAAATTATAAACTAATGACGGGCTATATTAAATATTTTTCTATCCCTTCAAAATCAACATCAGTAAAAAATTATGTTGCCGCTGACGGAAATCCGCTGTCGGGATTAAAATTAAGTGAACAGATAAGTGTTTTGACAAACGCTTCAAGCGAGACCCGGTCGTTGCAGGATCTTATAAAAAACCGTTCCGAACGGCATAAGGACCTTTTACAAAATATACAGCGGGCAGCCCTTGAATTTCAGACAAAGTTTACCCGCTCGGCCGCTTGCCTCGTTTTATTTTTGATCGGCGCTCCGCTGGGGGCCATTATCAGGAAAGGCGGCCTGGGTTTGCCGGTGGTAGTTTCGGTCGTTTTCTTCCTTATCTATTACATAATTAGCACTATCGGCGAAAAATATGTGAAAGACGGTGACCTGTCGCCAATTGTTGGCTCGTGGATAGCTATTGCTATCATCGCGCCGATCGGGCTTTTCCTCTCATATAAAGCAGCTAACGATTCCGTAATTTTTGATATGGAATTGTATAAGCGGGTTTTTACCAGGCTGTTTAAACGCACCGAAAAAGTTAATTGAGCCGCCTGATTGTTTGGCCGATGTTAATTAATGGTATCTTGCCATATGCCGAAATTTATTCAATTGCCGGCACACATAACTTTACAAAATACCGACCTGAATATTCTTATTATGGTTTAAATTTGTTTACAAATTAGTCCCTAAAAAAGGCTGGCCAGTAAGCCTTACAACATACGTATAATGCTAAATACCATACAAGAAGCGATAGAAGCTATAAAGAACGGCAAAACAATCATAGTGGTGGATGATGAAAACCGCGAAAATGAAGGTGATTTTTTGACGGCAGCGCGCAACGCGACACCCGAGACGATTAACTTTATGATCCGGCACGGCCGCGGGCTGGTTTGCGCGCCCATTTCAATGAAAAGGGCTAAGGAACTAGACCTGGAGCTTATGGTTAGCCACAACACCACTTCGCACGAAACAAACTTCACTGTTTCGGTTGATTTGCTGGAAGGGTGTACTACCGGTATCTCAGCTTCCGACCGTTCAAAAACTATCCTCGCTCTAATCGATCCGGCCACCAAGCCGGAAGATTTAGGCCGGCCGGGGCATATATTCCCGTTGATTGCAAAGGATGGCGGCGTGCTGCGGCGTACAGGCCATACCGAAGCGGCGATAGATATGGCGGTTTTAGCCGGATTTGAACCTGCCGGGGTAATATGCGAAATTATAAAGCATGATGGCGAAATGGCGCGGCTGCCTGATTTGCTGGAAATAGCAAAGGAGTTTGATCTGAAGATCATTTCAATAAAGGATTTGATTGCCTATCGCCTTGCCACCGAGTCGCTGGTACGCAAGGAAGTATCCGTTAAGATGCCAACCAAATGGGGCGATTTTGATATGATAGCCTACACGCAAATTGATACGGGCGAAAATCACCTTGCCCTTGTAAAAGGCAGCTGGGAGCCGGGCGAACCGGTTTTGGTACGTGTGCATAGCTCGTGTGTTACCGGCGACATTTTCGGATCATGCCGCTGTGACTGCGGGCCACAGCTGCACAAAGCTATGGAAATGATCAGCAGAGAAGGTAAAGGTGTTGTTGTTTATATGAACCAGGAGGGCCGGGGTATAGGGCTATTAAATAAATTAAAGGCTTACCTTTTGCAGGAAAACGGAATGGATACTGTTGAAGCCAACATCCAGTTGGGCTTTGATATGGACCAGCGCGATTACGGCGTTGGCGCGCAGATATTGCGCAGCCTGGGGATATCGAAAATGCGTTTAATGACCAACAACCCGAAAAAACGGGCCGGGTTAATCGGCTACGGGCTGGAAGTGATTGAAAATGTACCTATTGAGATTGCTTCAAACCCGCATAACGAGGCGTATTTAAAAACCAAGCGGGATAAAATGGATCACGCTATAATGCGCGATCATTGATCATTTTCTTCATCTGACCTTGCACCGGTTCCGGGCGAACTATTTATTGTCGGCGTACTTATAGGTGTAGGTTTAACCGGGTTTTTTTTGGCGCCAGGTCTGAATAGGTTGCGTATAAATTCCCCAAACGTATCAAAATCACGCTGGTAAACTAAACCAAGCCCGTTAACATACTGTACACCTAGTTGATTCAGCGTATTTAGCGTTGTGCTGTTTAAAACCCTGTAGGAATATCGCGCGGTCAGGTTGCCATTTTTTTGGATAAGATATTGCGCGTCAAAATCTCGTGTTAACTGGTTGAAGTTTGAATTAAATATGCTGGTTGGATTTTTTTGAAACAAGTCGCTGCTGCCTGTTGAAGTGTTAAACAAGCTGCCGGTAAGCACCAGTCGTTCTTTTAGCCTGTACGAAGCACTGAAATCATTGAATGAACGAATGGTGAGGTCAAAGTTTTTGATGTTTGACTGTGATATTAAACTGTTCAATTTGTTAAAGGCAAACTCACTTACCGCTTCGCCGGCTGTATTCACAACCTGGTTTGTTAAATTGTTATTGGCTCCATTCGCAAATTGACGTCTTACAATAATGCTTAATGCTTGCTGGCTGCGGTTATTATTATCAGAAAGATACGTGCTCAAATCATCTTTTATGGATGGATCTAGCGGGAAGTTAAAATCGAAGTCAATGGTTGGGTGCAATAATGTTTTTGTTAACATCAATTCGGCTTGCACCAATTCCAACGATTTTCCTTTCGGGGATGCAGAACCGGCTGCCGCGTAAAGCGGCGAAATATCCGTCCGCACTTCATAGATAGCGCTTAAATTAATTGTCGCATTTGAAGGGTTACCCGTCCACCGTATGGTGCCACCCTGGTTTACCACGAAGTTTTTGCTGATGAAATTTTTGGCTGTAAATTCAAACTTGCCCGATGTGATCAGAAAGTCCCCAAACATTTCAAAATCACCAAGACTGTTAATATTTAATTTTAAATCCCTGGCCTGTCCGTTGCCTTCAAGTACGCCATAGTCAGTAAAGATTTTTACAGTAGTTTTTTCATCAACTGTCAGATCGAAATTTAATGTAACACCATTGAATGCTTTGGGCTGGGCCACGATCTTTGCGGTATCTGTATGACTGACAAAGCGTATAAAGTCATAATCACCTACCGTAGTTGATGTATTAAGCGGGATGTTAAAAACTGTTCCGGCGTTTGTTCGTGCTTTAATGTCGATTAACATATTGTCGACCGGGCCGCTAAAACTGAACCGGCCCGTTGCGAATGCCGTCCCGTAATACAGGTGGTTATCTTTGAAATTTGTATTAAGTGCCAGCAAGTTGTTAGCGTTGAGAACCGCCTCAATGTCAGGGTTCGAAAGGTCAGTCATGTCTATTTTGCCTGTGACTATTCCTGTGCCTCCCTTGTTGTCCCTGAGCGTCATATTGTTGATATTTATCACACTGTTTGTAACACTCAGCGTATCCGTAACCGAGTATGGCGTTTTTAAATAATTAACGGTTAAACCTGTATTTGCTAATATAATATTACCATTTAATTGCGGTTTTGATGGCGGCCCCGCAAGCTTTAAATTGGCCGATATTGTGCCCTGGATGTTTGAAACAAGGTCCTTTATAAAAGGCTCGAGAATGATGGCCTCGGTATGGTTCATCTTAACGTCAAAGTCCATATTGTCCGCGGCATTATGCCCTATGTGATAAATGCCAGCGACATTCATGGTTTCCAAACCGTGGTTTTTTATATTAACGTTTACGTTAGCCTGGCTTCGGTTATTATCCAGGTCCGACTTGATTTTTACATTTCCGACTAACGTCTTATTCAGCATCAGCGAGTCGATCCCCAAATCTGCATCAATACCGGGCGACTTGACAATTGAGCTAAACGAGATGTCTCCGTTCAGCGATCCTTTTAATGCCAGACCACCGGTTTTGGTTAATTGGTTTATTGTAGCCATACTAAATTTCTCAAAGGATACGGTCAGTTTATCCGCCGGATTGTCCGAAATAAACCCATTGATTCTCACCTTTTGGGCGCCATTTGCCAGCTCAAAGCCGGAAACCTGGGTTTTACCATTAAGCAGCCGGATCCTGGTTTTTTGCTGTAGCCTCCAACTCTGCCTTTCGAGTATAATGTCGGAGGGTAGCAGTTCCAGCTTTGCCGTGGTGTCGCGCCCGAAATTTACCAGGCCATAGAGGTCGAGCTGGTTAACGGCATTTTTGTCGGCCAATTTTATATTGAAATTTAAACTGTCTTTCCTTACAAAATTAGTGATGTTAATATTCTTAATAAATAAACTGTCTGTAAGGTCAATTTTACTTAATGAAAGGTTTACCCCCAAATAATCATTGTTCGTGCTTTCATCTATAATAAAATCATGAAAAACAGTTTTGCCATATTGTATCGTTCTGATATAAGCATTTAATGTGGCGGTTTTATTCGCTGAATTAAATTGTCCGATAAATGTGCCCTGATCAGGTAGTTTAAGATTGGGCATAAAAATGGCAATCAGCGGGTCGATTTTTTTTAACGTTAAATTAAATGCAAAATCCTGTGGCTTAGGGACAGCGTTATTTGTTTTTAATGAAGGGATATACCTTTTTACAACAGTTTTAAAATAGGCCGGCAATGTGGGCAGATCGTAACTGCCTTTAATATAACCGTCGGCAACATCAGATTTCAGCGAAATAGTTCTCGAATTGCCCGAGCCCGAAGCTGTTAAAAGAACCGTATCAACTGCATAGTCATTCCTCGGGTCTATCAGCCTGGTTTTGGATAATGCCAGCCTTCCCGTAAGATTATTTAAATTATTTCCGGAGAAGTGGGTACTTACATTGGTGCTGAATGTGATGGTATCACCTAATAATTTCAAATTGTGAAGTTTGGCGTTTTGGACGTCGGCAGTAAAATCATACACCGGTAAAGCAGGATTTAAATTCATGCTTCCGTTTATATCCAGCTTAATGTTTTTATCGTCTATACTAACTTTAGCGCTTGCTATCTTGTTAATAAAAGTGCCGTTTACTTTTACATTTTGATAATTATAGCCTTTGAAATCAATCGCGCTGATGCGGGCATCTAACTTTTCATGAAGATTTTTAAGGGCGCTGCCACTTCCCTGTACGTTAGCTTTTAAAGTGGTACGCCCAAGCGAGGCTTCGTTAAATAAGCTGCCCAAATTAAAAGCATAGGTACTAATCCGGCCGCTATATGAAGGTATGCCTGCCTTATTAACTTTTAAGTTTATATCGGGGTCAAACCGGCCCAGCTTAGTTTTGAACGTGCCATAGGCTACAAAATCATTTTGCATGCCGGTAAACCTGCCGGTAAAATTTATATTTCCGAACCGGGCCACGATATCGGGCACGTGCCGGTTAGGTGTGCCGGTAAAGTTGCTGTACAAATAATCGAGGTCTGGCCGGTTTGTGGCTAGTTGTTCAAAGTTTAATTCGAGAAAGGTATTGCTCCAGTTGGGCAGTCCCTTTAAGCTAAAATAGCCTTTTATGTAGGTTGCTTTACCACCTTTGACGGTGAGGTTTTTAGCCTTGAGGTTATTTACAAAACCCTTAATATGGCCGTCGATACCCAGGTCAAACTTCACATGCTCTAAGCCGGAAGTAAAGAATGAAATATCTGAAGATGCGATTTGCGACGATTTAAAGTCGCCTTCCATATAAACTCTGTCCTCAATGTGGCTGAAGTCATCGAAGGATTTAAATTTCATCCTGAAATAGTCTTTGAGCGACGAGTGATTGGTTAAAACAAACAGATGCTGTGCGAGTATCTGGTTGCTGTCGACCGTTGCAAGGGCATTGAATTTTTTCAGATAGAGACCGCTTTTTTCGCGAAGCGTCATGTTAGTGATATTCCCTTTAAATAAATGGTTTTTGAGGTCCATGTTTTTTACCACGGCGCTAAAATTCCTAACGTCGAGGTCGTCAAAGTTTACGCCTTTGATCAGGGTATCTTTTAACGTGTTTTTGTAACGAAAGTGAAAATTGTTAATGGCTATTGTTTCAAAAGCCAGCTTCCAGGGTTGGCTGACGGTTTTGGTAGTATCGGTCGATTTGAAGTAATCGAGGATAAATTTAATGTTTGTACTGCTGTCCTTTTGCTTTTTGAGATAAACCGAACCGTTGTCGAGTTGAATGAGCTTAAAATCGATAGTCCGCTTTTTTATACTGCCAAACAAAGAGAAATTATTAAGATCAACTGTTAGTTTTGGCGCGCTCAACACGGTATCCTTTTGTTTGTCAAGCACATAAAGGCCTTCCAGCACTACCGAAGTAAACGGTTGTATATATAGACTTTCTATACCAACTTTTGTATTAAGCTTGCCGGACAAATAGCCCGCCGCTTTTTTTGCAGCCCACGTTTGCACCGGTTTGTATTGGAAAAGCAGCAATGTGATGCTAAATACCAGTAATATGACCAGTACAACGCCTAACGCTATTTTGAGTAGTTTTTTAATAACTTTGCCGTTTAATTAGCGATTAGTGATTTAATGAATTATTAATTGATGAATGTTTAGTTGTTGATTTAACATCATCAATGCAGTATGGTTTAACAGCGCTATAAATAATTTATTTTTAGGTACCTGATCATTAACTCAATAATTCAGTAACTCAATAATTTAATAACTTGTCTATAATACTAGCGATCGAATCTTCATGTGATGAAACCTCTGCCGCTGTTTGTGCTGATGGTGTGATATTGAGCAACGTGATTGCCAATCAAACCATTCACGAAGCATATGGAGGTGTTGTCCCCGAACTTGCCTCAAGGGTTCATCAGCAAAATATTGTCCCTGCCGTACAACAAGCCTTATCGGGCGCAAAAGTAAACAAAAATGACGTGGATGCAGTAGCTTTTACACGCGGCCCCGGACTTTTAGGGTCACTGCTCGTTGGCGTATCATTTGCCAAGGCATTTGCGCTCGCTAAAAACATCCCGCTTGTTGAAATAAACCACATGCAGGCCCATGTGCTGGCACATTTTATCGGCGATAATAAGCCATCTTTTCCATTTTTATGTTTAACGGTTTCGGGCGGCCATACCCAAATTGTTTTGGTAAAGGATTACTTTGATATGGAAGTGGTCGGCCAGACCCTGGATGATGCCGCTGGCGAGGCCATGGATAAAACCAGCAAAATTTTAGGCTTGCCCTATCCGGGAGGCCCGCTCATTGATAAATATGCCCGTTTGGGTAATCCGGATGCTTATAAGTTTCCTGAACCGCAGATACCGGGTTTTGATTTTAGCTTTAGCGGCTTGAAAACGGCTATACTCTATTTTATCCGCGACAACGTTGCTAAAAATCCTGATTTTGTTCATCAAAATTTGAATGATATATGCGCCTCTGTAGAAAAACGGATTGCTACGATACTATTAAATAAGCTGGGCAAAGCTGCCTTACAACTTGGCATTAAAGATATCGCGTTGGCGGGTGGCGTATCAGCCAATACAGGTTTGCGACAGGGAGTACAGGAGCTGTGTAACCTAAATGGCTGGAATTGTTTTATTCCAAAACTTGAATATTGTACCGATAACGCGGCCATGATAGCCATTGCCGGATATTATAAATTTTTAAAAGGTGAGTTTGCAGAGCAGGACGTAACGCCATTGGCGCGAATGCCGTTTTAGTTGAATTAGTGAGTTGCTGAATTAGTGATTTAGTGAATTTTGCAATTCGGTATTAGTAATAAAATCTCGCAAACAGGGTCCAAATCAATAATTCACTAAATCACTAATTCAATAATTAATTAAATGTCTATTCCATCTTTTATCTTCTGGGCGGTTTTTGTGCTGCCGCTTGTGGCATTTTTTATATGGCTGATGCGCCAGGATAAACGCAAAGGCGCTACCGGGCTTATCATATTGGCCATTATGGTTATTGGCGGCATTGCTTACATGTACTGGAAAACCAAGGGACAATGATGCCCACCTGGCAAAGAAATTAACGCTAATAAAAAAGCCCGCTAACTACCAAAGTAATCAGCGGGCTTTTTTATTAGCGTTCTTTATTGGCCGCCGCTTGAAACCTGCATTGGGTTAACGCCGGTCGATACGCCTCTTGCCGCCGCGTTTACCTTTTGTTTAAATACCTGGAACTTTGAAGGCTCAGGCAGTTTACCCCAATAGTTATTTTTCTCGTCGATATCGCAGGTTTCTTTGTATGGGTCAACCAATATCGATGCGACTTCCTTATCCTGCACATAAAATTTTGATACATGTTTTTCATTCAGCCGCCATATTTGGGCGGGGATGCGGTCGATCTGTTTGGTACCGTCGGTATAGGTAAACTGTACGATAATCGGCATCACTAAACCGCCCTTGTTGCTGAAGTTGAGCTCGTAGAAATATTTATTGGCATATTTTTGTTTGTCCTCCGCTGTGAACGGCTCGGGAGCGCGATCGGCCATTGTTTTTGCGCGTGTGATATCCCTGAATTTGGAACTGTCGACAGCTGCCAGGCCGCGATCGTATTTCCAGTAAAAATCACGCACGCTTGTGTCACGGTCTACGTAGAATTGTATTTTCTTGTCTTCGCGGTTTCTCACCTTCGAGATATCTTCAAAATTATTCACGATAGGGGCAGCTACCCTGTTTGCTTCGCCTACATTCCGGTTACCCATTGCGGCGGGAAGCTTGCCTTCCAGGTCGGCACGGGCAACTTTTACCGAATCAAGCGAAATATCGCATGGGTCAGTGCCATAGAACCATCCTCTCCAAAACCAATCGAGGTTTTCGCCGCTGGCGTCTTCCATCGTTCTGAAGAAATCAGCCGGGGTAGGGTGCTTAAATTCCCAGCGCCTTGCGTATTCTTTAAATGCAAAGTCAAAAAGTTGGCGACCCATAATGGTTTCGCGCAAAATATTCAGCCCTGTTGCCGGTTTGGTGTATGCATTTGGCCCGAAGCGCACAATGTCTTCGGAGTTGGTCATGATAGGCTCCAACTCATTTTTAGGGAGCTTCATGTAATCAACCTGGGTATAAGCAGCGCCTTTTTTGCTTGGAAACTTATTGTCCCATAGCTCTTCCGACAAATATTCAACAAACGAATTAAGGCCTTCGTCCATCCACGACCATTGACGCTCGTCGCTGTTAACGATCATCGGGAAGAAATTATGTCCTACTTCGTGAATGATCACACCGATCATTCCGTTTTTGGTGCTCTCGCTATAGGTGCCGTCTTTTTCAGTACGACCGTAGTTAAAGCAGATCATCGGGTATTCCATACCATTCGATGCTTCAACGCTTTGAGCGACAGGGTAAGGAAAGGGAAAAGTAAAGCTCGAATACGTTTTCACTGTATGCGCTACCAGCCTTGTTGAATATTTACGATATAAGCCATAGGCTTCCTTGCCATAGTAGCTCATGCACATTACGTTTTTGCCTTCAACAGGCTGGCCCATACCGTCCCATATGAATTTACGTGATGATGTCCATGCAAAGTCGCGTACGTTGTTCGCCTGGAATACCCACGTTTTTTTGGCTGCCGCCGGGCTTATTTCTCTTTTTTTAGCCTCATCCAACGTCACTATCTCAACCGGAACTTTAGAGGTTTTTGCTTGATTATATCTTGCCAATTGCCCCGGTGTTAAAACAGCGGCGTAATTGATACATTCCCCGGTACCGCCAACAACGTGGTCGGCAGGAACGGTCATCTGCACTTTAAAATTACCGAAAGTCAAGGCAAATTCGCCCCTGCCGGTAAACTGGTGGTTTTGCCAGCCCTGGAAATCGCTGTATACACATAGGCGGGGGTACCATTGCGTCATGGTGAACAAGTAGTTACCATCGCCGGGGAAGTATTCATAACCACCGCGGCCGCCCATGCTCATCCTGTCGGATATTTTGTAAAACCATTTGATGTTAAATACCATGTGCTGGCCCGATTTTAAAACAGCAGGCAGATCGATCCGCATCATTGTTTTGTTTATGGTATAGGGTATGCTTTTACCAAGGGCATCGGTAATACTCAAAATTTTATCACCATAGCCATTGTCCTGTTTAGCTAATTCCGCTCTTTCCAGCGCCGTGGTTCCGGCCACCTTAGGCATTGCCGAACTGCTCTGGTAATTGGCGTTGTCGATATTGCTGTGCTGATTCTCATCCAGCTGCAGCCATAAATAACTCAATGGGTCCGGCGAGTTGTTGTAGTAAGTGATGGTTTCGGCACCTGTGAGTTTCAGTTCTTTTTCGTCGAGCGCGCATTTGATATCATAATCGGCGCGCTGCTGCCAGTATTTTACGCCGGGCGCCCCGCTGGCGGTGCGCTGTTCGTTGGGCGTGCTCAAAATAGTTCCCAACTGCTCAAACTTGTTGCCGTGGTTGCTGCCAGGATTGTTTTGAATGTCCTGGGCCTTCACAAGGCCGATAATGCCGAAAGCGAGGAATAGTGATGTAATGATCTTTTTCATAACCAATATAATTAAAAAAATTTAGTTCGAAAGCCGGTAAAGTCAGTAAAGTCCGAAAGAATGTTTGATCTTCAATTCCGAAATCAAAAAGGAATTCTTTCCAATGCCATTTTTAACGATAATGCGAATACCCCGGCGGAAAGGAAAATTATCCAATCGCGGCGTTTTACCTTCAAAGAATTTAAGAACAATAGGCCAATCAGTAAAATAACACCCACCACGCATATCTGCCCAACCTCTAATCCCACGTTAAATCCGAATAACCCCAGCGCCATGCTTTGGTCTTTGGCCAGCATTATGCGGATGGCGTTGGCAAAGCCCATGCCGTGTATCAGGCCAAAACACAGGGCAAGATAATAATTTATTCTTGCACTTTTAGCGGCTGATCTTATTTGAAAAATGTTATTAAGTGCCGTGATAAATATCGTACAGGGTATTAAAAACTCCACCCATTTGCTTGAAAAACGGATAACGTCATATACACTTAGCGCCAGCGTTAATGAATGCCCAATGGTAAATGCGGTAACCAGTATCAGCACCCGCTTTAAATCCTTCGTGGTATATACACATGCCAATGCCAATATAAATAGCTGGTGGTCCAATGCATCGCGGCTGATAATGTGCTGCCAGCCCATTTTAAAATAAAAAGCAAAATCGGACATTGTGAACTGTACGTTGAAAGCGCTAATTTAGAGCGTTTTTTCAACTATCGAAATCAGGGTACTTTATGTGGGCTTTTATTTTTCAACCGCTATTATATTGTTACATTACTTTAGGCGCTATAGCACCGGCAAAACCGCATACCCGGGTATTTCATCCCATCCACGTAAGTACAACCAATATCGAGTACAACGGTCAGGAAAACAAGCTGGAAGTGATCTGCACCATTTACACAGACGATTTTGAAGCGGCGCTCGCCAAACAATATCACGCCAAAACCGATCTCAATAAAGCCGAAGCGCATAAGGCCATGGATGCCTTGATCAGGAGCTATTTAGGTACTAATTTGCAGGTTAGAACCGGTGATGCTGCCGTGAAATTGAACTACCTGGGCTTCGAGATCAACCGCGAGGCGACGGATATTTACCTGGAATCGGACAAAATGCCACTGGTTAAAAAGATCGGTGTGCAGGTTAGCCTGCTGCATAACCTGTTTGACGATCAGATAAACATTGTGCACATTACGGTAAACGGTATACGGAAAAGCGAGAAGCTGGATTATCCGGAGAAGAGGGTGGAGCAGATATTTTGATAAATACATCATGGAGTTTTTTACAATAGGCGTCTATAACTCAACTGAGCAGGAATTTTTCGATAAATTAACCGAAAACCGGATAGATACTTTTTGCGACATCAGGCAGCGGCGCGGTGTAAGAGGTGCGAAATATGCGTTTGTTAACAGTACCAGGCTACAGGCAACATTAAATGAACTCGGAATTAAGTATGAATACGTCGCCGGCTTGGCCACGCCTGTTGAAATAAGGGAAATTCAATACAACGCCGATCATCAAAAAAAGGAATTAAAGCGAGAAAGGAAACATTTAGCACCGGAATTTATCGCTCAATACAAGGAAAAAGTTTTAGATGCCTTTGACTTCAGCGGGTTTATCGAAAACTTAAAGCAGGCCAATGCAAAACGAATTTCGCTTTTTTGTGTTGAAGAAGCAGCGGAAGCATGCCACCGGTCGATTGTTGCGCGAAAGCTAAGCGAAGAGTATAGTTTTACGATAACCAATCTTTAACGCCGGGAGCAATGCGCTTGATAATGAGGCCAATGTTAACACTAAAAGCCGTATTTAACATAATGATAATATGGAACTGATTATTTGTTAACGTAACTTCGCAACAACCCGATAGGACACATGAAAAATAACGATATTAAATCCCTGGCAAAAGCAGCCAGGAAAGCTGCCGCAGCTACAATAGAAGCTACTTTGGTAACAGCGCTTAAAAGTGTTGCAGCTAAACTCAGACAAAACGAAAAACATTTTCAAAAGGAAATGGAAAAGGGCGCAAAAAAATTAGCTAAAAAGCTTTCAAAAGAAATTGAATTGGATGAGCCTGCGAAACTTGAAGCCGGTAAAACCAGCAAAGCAATTAACGGCGCCGGAAAACCGCAGGCAGACGCTAAAGCTGCATCAACCCCGGCACCGGTATCAAAAGCTGTTTCGGCCCCTAAATCCATAGCTACAGCAAAGCCATCGGCGACAAGTAAACCAGCAGCTAAAGCAATACCTGCCCCTAAAACCGGCAAGCCGCAGGCAAAAATCCAAGCGGTATCCAAGCCCGCGGCAAAGAGTCCTAAAACGGTTTAACTGCTGCAATTTGTATTGAGTGACATACTGCAAGGCTAATTGTATTGAGTTTATTATCTTTACAAAAGGCATTGCTTATATGTTATTTTGTAGAAATAACATGGGCATGTAAAACCATCAAACCGAAAGTTTGTTCAGATTAAAATTTATTTGAAATGGGAACACCGGCCTATGGCAAGGTTTTAATTGCATTGGTATTTTTATTTACAGGTTTCACCGGGCAGCCAGGCTACCAGATGCCAAAAAAGACCGTTTACGGCAAATGGGCATCAGATAAGGCTTTGTATGACGATAAAATGGAGCTTAATTTTAACCGCAACGGGCAATATGCCGAGGTTATAAAAGATGCTAAGACAAATAAGGTAAAAAGCAAATTGAGCGGCACCTTTAAATTAATTAACGATAGCACTATCCGGATCAAAACCAATAACGTTTCCAATTACCACCACCTGCATTTTATGAATAATAACCTGGTCAGGTTTTATTCATCCCAAAAAGAAATGAGGGGGACAATCCCGCCCCTGTACCTGTATAATTTTGTGAGGAATAAAAATTAAGAAATATCGCAAATAAAAAAAGGCATGATCCTAAAACCATGCCCTGCTTATACTTTACCTTTCAGCTTTCGCCTTTGACCTTTTACCTCAATTAGTACCTGTAGTATTCAGGCTTGAACGGACCTTCAACCGGAACGCCGATATAATCGGCCTGGTATTTATCAAGCTCTTCCAGTTCGACACCAATTTTGGCTAAATGCAGGCGTGCAACTTTTTCATCCAAATGTTTTGGCAGGGTGTATACTTTGTTTTCGTATTGAGCACCATTATTCCAAAGCTCCAGCTGCGCTAAAGTTTGGTTGGTGAATGAGTTCGACATCACAAAGCTCGGGTGTCCTGTGGCGCATCCTAAATTCACCAAGCGGCCTTCTGCTAAAACGATCAGGTCCTTGCCGTTGATGGTATATTTATCAACCTGCGGTTTGATTTCAATTTTGGTAGTGCCATAGGTGCCGTTTAACCAGGCCATATCGATCTCGTTATCAAAGTGGCCAATGTTACATACAATGGCTTTGTCTTTTAACGCGCGGAAATGTTTTTCGCGTACGATATCGCAGTTACCGGTAGCTGTTACAACGATGTCGGCTTCCGCAATAGCGGTATCCAGTTTCTTAACTTCAAAACCTTCCATTGCCGCCTGTAAGGCACAGATAGGATCAATTTCAGTTACGATAACACGAACCCCGGCATTACGCAATGAATCGGCTGAACCTTTACCTACGTCTCCATACCCGCAAACAACGGCCACTTTACCGGCCATCATTACATCGGTAGCACGGCGTATCGCGTCCACCAACGACTCACGGCAGCCGTATTTATTATCAAATTTCGATTTAGTAACCGAGTCGTTCACATTTATAGCGGGCATTGGCAAAGTGCCGTTCTTCATACGCTCGTATAAACGGTGAACGCCTGTGGTAGTTTCTTCTGATAAACCTTTTATGCCTGCAATCAGCTCAGGGTATTTATCCAGAACCATATTGGTTAAGTCGCCGCCATCATCCAATATCATGTTTAATGGCTTACGGTCTTCACCGAAAAATAAAGTTTGTTCAATGCACCAGTCAAATTCTTCGGCATTCATGCCTTTCCAGGCATAAACGGAAATGCCTGCGGCAGCAACAGCGGCAGCGGCATGATCCTGGGTTGAAAATATATTGCATGACGACCATGTAACTTCGGCGCCAAGCTCAATCAGTGTTTCAATTAAAACAGCGGTTTGAATAGTCATGTGCAGGCAGCCTGCAATGCGGGCGCCTTTTAAAGCTTTTGAAGGTCCGTATTCTTTGCGCAAAGCCATTAGGCCCGGCATTTCGGCTTCTGCTAATTCAATCTCTTTGCGGCCCCATTGTGCCAGTGAAAAGTCTTTGACTTTGTATTTTACGTAGGCAGTTTCTACTGATGACATAAATATTTCAATTTTTTGAAATGCAAAGTTAAGGTATTAGGATAAGAAAAAAAAATGAGAGTTGATCGGGTTGATTGGGTGCTTAGGTTGAATGAGTTGATTGAGTGAATAGTTCAGGTGACGAAATTTACTGTAGCTCAACTTAATCAACTAACTTCATAATCAACCAGCTTTTAACCCACCTCAAGCACTTTTTGCTGGTGCCTGGTTGCACCGTTGGTTTGAATGGACTTATTATTTTGTGTCATTGAAAGGCTTCCGTTATAAACAGCGCCATTTTCAACCATAAGGGTTTGGGTCCTTATTTCGCCGGTGACTTTTCCGGATGCTTTTATTTCGAGAGAATTTGTCTGCAGATTGCCATTGACCGTACCATACACAACCATTTCTTTGGTGATAACATTGCCCTGGATCGATCCCTTCTCGCCTAATATTAAACCTTCGTCAACTAGGATGTCGCCGGTTATATGGCCATCGATACGGGCGAATGCAGGCGCCTTCAGGTTGCCGTCCAAAATACAGCCTTCACTTATCAGTGTTGATATGGATTGCAGGTCTAAAGAGACTTTATCTTGTTTTGAAAATAATGCCATAATCTTTTTACAGGGGTTAGTTATTAAGTGTAAGAAATTTGACAGGGTTTATCGCTTTACCATTTTTCCGAACCTCATAATGTAAATGTGCCCCCGTTGAATGTCCGGTTGAGCCTACTTCACCTATTTTTTGCCCCGCGGTAACTTCCTCGCCCACTTTCACAGTAATACGAGAAAGATGGCCGTATAAAGTTTCAAAACCATTGGCATGCGCTATACGGACACACTTGCCGTATCCTCCATACCAGTCGGCGGACATCACCTTGCCATTAGCTGTGCATCTTGCTTCGTCGCCCTTGTTGCCCTTAAAATCAATACCCGGGTGAAATTCGGCATGTGATGAATTAAAAGGATCACTGCGATAGCCAAAAAAAGATGTCAGTGAGCTTATCCGCGGATAGCCCATTGGTGTAAAGGCAACGGAATGCAGTAAACGGTTCAGGTACTCCTCGTACAGCGAATAAGTTTCGTCCTCAGTAAGCCTGGAAGCTTCGGCGTTGCCATTGCCCCCAACCGCTTTTGTTGAAAAGCCCTTAAGGCCGCGTTTCTTTAAGTAATCGTTTATCTTTTCAAGTTTGCCCTGGATATCCTGCACATAGGCCTGTGCATTATTGGTTTTGTTTACCTGAGGTACAGCTATAGGAACAACATTTTTCAGTTTTATCAGTTGCGACAAAAGTTGGTTTTTTTCCTCTTCCTGCTGTTTGTTTTGGGATCGTAAATAAATAACAGAGATACCAAGCACTAGTATCACACCTAAAATACCGAAGGCGTAATGATAAAGCCTGTTAAGATGTTTGGTTTTTACCTGTAAAGTACGCTGCCGGTTTTTATTGACAATAATAACTGTGCTGAGGTCATGTGGCTTTGAATTCATCGCAATAAAATTAATAGGGAATGCAAGATAAGTAATAGGGGTAAAAAAACAACATTAAAGATTAATAAACACTGTGTTAAATCCGAAAGTCCGGACAACCCGGAAGCCGGAAAGATAAAAATTGTGCATTCAATGAACGTTACAGGGCGGCGATTTGTACTTAGTAAAATTTAATGTTACCATCTGCTAACTTTCGGGCTTTCAGGACTTTCCCAACTGCCAGGCCCTTCATAAAAGTCAGCAAATTGTTATAATCCGGGTTTTTATACGTAAACCGGCAATCATTTGTTATTTTTGTTTAGAAATTAAAGTGAAATAAAAATGTATCCAGAATATTTAGTTGCCCCCATGCGGGAAGAATTAACCCGGGTTGGCTTTGAAGAATTGAAGGACAGTGACGCGGTAACCAAAGCCATTGAAAGTGAAGGGACCGTATTTGTAATGGTAAATTCGGTTTGCGGATGTGCGGCAGCCAATGCCCGTCCTGCAGCCAGGATCGCTGCGCAAAATGAAAAACATCCTGACAAAATGGTGACCGTTTTTGCCGGTATGGAAGCCGACGCTGTTAACAAGGCCCGCGCTTATATGCTGCCCTATCCTCCATCATCGCCTGCAATGGCGCTATTTAAAGATGGCAAACTGGTGCATATCATCGAGCGCCATCAAATTGAAGGCCGCCCCGCGCAAATGATCGCTGATAACCTCATTGGCGCGTTTGAACAATATTGCTAAAGAATTTTTATACCTATAGTATAAAGCCCGGCGTGTTTTGCATGCCGGGCTTTTGTTTTGGGTGATACAATTCCTATTGCCTGTGTCTCACAGGCAACTTATGATAGAATTCATACGCGCTTTCGTAGCAGGCGTGTAGTGCAGTGCTGCCCACTTCGCGTTTCTTTAATCTAACTAAGTGTGTAACAAAAGGAATTTGTGCTCAGTCTTATCTTTTATAAGTAAAACCGCATAATTTAGCTTACTATTAACTGACTCTTTTAACCCAACCTCATGATCAAGAACTTTTACTTCCTTACTTTATTGTTTTTTTCCTCCGCGGCCTTTGCCCAAAAAACCTATATACAGTGCGGTAAACTCATCGACGGTATTTCAAATACCGCGCGCGAACATGTCACCATTGTTTTAGATGGTAGCATTATTACCGATGTTCAAAATGGTTTTACCACCGGCGGCGCGGGCGACAGGTTAATTTCCCTCCAAAATAAAACCGTGCTGCCTGGCCTTATTGACTGCCATGTGCACCTGGAGGAACAGCATAGCAAAAACACGCTGATAGAAGGTTTTACTTTAACCGATGCCGATATTGCCTATAATGCCGCTGTATACGCCAAAAGAACATTAATGGCCGGGTTTACGACCGTTCGCGACCTGGGCGGAACAGGGGTTAATATTAGCCTGAGAAAAGCTGTGCAAAAAGGATTGATTGACGGGCCGAGGATTATCACCGCCGGCAGGGCCATATCAGCCAGTGGTGGTCATATGGACGGTTCAGATGGCTTCCGAGATGACGCGTTTAATCACAAAATGGGTCCGGACGATGGTATTGCCGATGGGCGTGACGAGTTGATAAAAGCCGTGCGGCTACAGGTCAAGCGCGGGTCGAACGTCATCAAGATCGCTTCGACAGGCGGTGTGCTTGACTTGAGCGAAAATGCTTCGGGCGCCGAATTTAGCATCGATGAAATAAAGGCTGTTGTTGAAACAGCTAGGGATTACGGCTTAAAAGTAGCTTGTCATGCCCATGGTGCGGAGGGTATTAAAAGAGCCATACTCGGCGGCGTTGCCTCTATTGAGCACGGCACTTTTATGAATGAGGAAGATATGGAACTGGCCAAAAAATATGGCACCTACCTTGTTCCTACAATAATAGCGGGTAAATCAGTTGCTGACTCGGCGCAAATAAAAGGCTATTTCCCGCCGGTTATTGCGCGCAAGGCTATGGAGGTTGGGACCGTGATACAGCAAACATTTGGCAAGGCCTATAAAGCAGGGGTTAAGATCGCTTTCGGAACAGATGCAGGGGTGTATGCTCACGGACAAAATTATAAAGAATTTCAATATATGGTGGAGGCCGGCATGCCGCCGATGGAAGCTATTAAAGCCGCTACTACCAGCGCGGCCGACCTGCTGGGTATCAGCGATAAAACCGGGAGCATCAGCAAAGGTAAATTTGCAGATATCATCGCTGTTGACGGCAATCCGCTTGAAGATATCCGGGCAATGAAAAATGTAACTTTCGTTATGAAGGAAGGGAAAGTTTATAACCAATAAAAGTAAACGGCCCTTGCATACCCAAACAGGTCTGCTTTTGTTGCAAAAAAAAAACCGCGAATCATGTGATAAGACAAGCTGGTGTTCAGATAGGACAGGCTTTTTTGGTAAAGCTACCGGCTATAAATAAAAATTACTCCGGCAGCTTTTTTTCGCGATGTTTTAATTATTATTACTGTATAATTAATTTTTACTACTGATAATGACAGGCACATTCATCCGCCACGAGCTAAAAGCTTTTTGGCGCTCAAAAAATACAGGTAAATCAATTGCAGTACGTGTTGTAATGGCGCTTTTGATATTGTACCTGCTAGTCAACGTTCTTGTTTTAGGCTTTTTCCTGGACACGGTTTTAGGAAAAATGTTTCCGAAGGATGACCTGGTTATGTCGTTTTGTGGCATTATTTTAATATATTATCTCTTTGATCTTTTTAGCAGGCTCCAGTTGCAGGATCTGCCTGCCTTGCGTGTACAACCTTATTTGCAGCTTCCTGTTAAGCGCAATTCATTGGTGCGGTATCTTTCATTTACCGCGTTACTGTCGGTATTTAACCTATGGCCGTTTATACTTTTTGTGCCATTCATACTCAAAGTAATCCGCGCCGATTCAGGCGGTATGGTAGCGTTGGCTTTTATTATCTCCATAGCCGGTCTTACAGTATTTAGCAATTACCTGGCGCTGTACATCAAGCGTAAAGCCAACCTCAATGGCTGGATATTTTTATTCGTTGCTGCATTGATCATCCTCACCGGCCTGGGCGACTTTTACTGGCACTTATTTTCGATCCGTAAAATATCTTATTTGTTTTTTGGCCATTTAATTGGTCATCCCGCATTGGCGTTATTACCGCTATTGGTGGGAATAGTGATGTACTATATTAACTTTTTATATCTCAAACAGAATCTTTATCTCGAAGAGCTGAGTACGCGGAAAGCATCTTATAAAAGCAGCACGGAGTACCCTTTGTTAAACCGGTTTGGCAGCATCGGCGATTTGGTAGGTAACGAGATAAAATTGATCCTGCGCAACAAGCGCTCGCGTTCGGCATTAATAATGGGCCTGTTTTTTATGTTTTATGGCTTAATATTCTACAGTAACCCGAAGTATGGCGCCGAAGGTTATAAGGTGTTTGTAGGCATGTTTATGACGGGAATTTTTATCATTAATTACGGCCAGTTTATGTTTGCCTGGCAGGCTTCGCATTTCGATGGGCTGCTTGTAAACAAAATATCTTTTGCCGATTTTTTAAAAGCCAAATACCTGTTGTTTACCATAATATCTACCTGCTTTTTCCTT
>JAQBOH010000024.1 GCA_028288125.1 Mucilaginibacter sp. | reverse complement strand
ATTTCGAATAAAATATTTCTAAAACGCAAGTTTGTATTAAACCAATTGTAATCTGCATTGTCATAACTGCACCATGAACAATATCAGGCAGGTAAAGCATTTATGGGCCCGGGCGGGCTTTGGAATGCGCTTTGAGGATTTAAAGGACCTGGAACGTGCCCCGGTAAAACATGCTGTAAAAAAACTATTTAATGCCGGCAAGGCCCAACCCATCGAGGTGGTTAAGGTTAAGACGGATTATGCCGCCTTGTTAAAGGGCGATGTGATGGCAAAAAAGATGTTTCTGCAGCAGCAACGCCAGGAAGAGAAGGACCTGAACATTGCCTGGGTGAACCAGATGAGCGGCACCGATGCCATATTGCAAGAGAAGATGACCCTGTTTTGGCATAATCACTTCGCATGCCGTTCAAATAATTCTTTCTTCGCGCAGCAGCTAAATAATATTCACCGCGAAAATGCGCTGGGCAATTTTAAAACCTTGTTATTTAAAGTTGCGGAATCGCCGGCTATGCTGCAATTTTTAAATAACCAGCAAAACCAAAAAAATCACCCGAATGAGAACTTCGCCCGCGAGGTAATGGAACTTTTTACTATCGGCAGGGGAAATTATACTGAAGATGATATAAAACAGTCGGCCCGGGCCTTTACGGGGTACGGATTTAACAAGGATGGCGAATTTGTAACCCGAAAGTTTGTGCACGATGACGGGCAAAAAAACTTCATGGGCAAAACAGGCAACTTCAACGGCGAGGACGTTATGAACATGCTGCTTGAAAAAAGGGAAACAGCCTGGTTTATCTGCAATAAGCTATATAAATACCTGGTAAATGAAACACCCGATCCGGCGCATGTGAACGCCATGACTGATGTTTTTTATCGTTCGGACTACGAAATAAAGCCATTGCTTGAATATGTTTTTACTTCCGGCTGGTTTTACGATGAAAAAAATATGGGCAACATGGTTAAGTCGCCGGTTGAGTTTTTGGTAGGGTTGAACAGGCAATTTTATCTAACTTACCAAAAGCCCGACGTTTTGCTTCAATTTCAGCGGGTGCTGGGGCAGGTATTGTTTTACCCGCCAAACGTAGCTGGCTGGCCGGGAGGGAAGAACTGGATCGACAGCTCGTCGCTGATGTACCGCCTGAAAATCCCATCAACACTGTTAAACGGCGGGCTGATAGATTTTACCGGTAAAGCCGACCCGGAAGATGAGGCGTATATTGCAACGGTGCGTAATATGCAACCGACAGTAAACACGCGGGTACAGGCGCAGCCGGATTGGGACAAATTTTTACAAAGCGTACCAAAAAACATGACAAAAACAGGCCTTGCTGAGTTTTTGCTTGAGCCAAAACCGAATAATGGTTTATTAAATAGCATTAATCAGTCGGCCGATATCAAGGCCACGGTAATCGAATTGGTTTCGACGCCGGAATATCAACTATGTTAATTAGTGAATTGCTGAAGGACTGAATTAGTGAATTTATATACGTTAGTTAAAAGGCTATTAAAAAATATATACAGCAAAGGGTTTTTGATTATTCCGATTCGCCGAAATCAATAATTCATTAATTCGCTAAATCAATAAGTATATGAGGCGCAGAGATTTTTTAAAGAACACAGCATTGGCATCAGGTGCGTTTTTAATGCCGGCATTTTTGAAGCCGCTGGAGGCATTGGCAAAAAGTGAACTGACCGGATACAAAAACCTGGTGATCATACAACTATCGGGCGGCAATGACGGCTTGAATACCATTATCCCTTACGGGAATGATATTTACTATCAAAAACGCAAAACCATTGCCGTAAATCAAACAGGTATTATTAAGCTGAACGATATGCAGGGCTTAAACCCGAACCTGTCGGCGCTTAAAGATATTTACGATCAGGGGTATATGAGCGTTATTAACTCGGTAGGTTACCCTAACCCCGACCGCTCACACTTCCGGTCGATGGATATATGGCAAACAGCCAGCGACTCGAACCAGTTTTTAACTACCGGCTGGATAGGCCGTTACCTGGATTCAAACTGCCAAACCTGTAAAAATCCGTATACCGCGATCGAGGTTGACGACACCCTTTCGCTGGCCATGAAGGGCGCGAAAATGAAGGGCGTCGCGGTACAGGACCCTAATAAGCTGTACCAAACCACCCGCGAACCGTTTTTTAAGGGCCTGGTGCACGACCATAGCCCAGCCAATTTGAATGAGGATAACTTAGGTTACCTGTATAAAACGATGATCGAAACGTATTCGTCGGCGGATTATATCCAGAAAACGGCTAAAACCTATAACGTGACCGCCGAATATCCTGCAACCGGATTAGGCAATCAATTGAAAACGGTATCAAAATTTATCAACTCCGGCCTGCAAACCCGCATATACTATGTATCGCTGAGCGGATTTGACACCCACGTTGGCCAGCAAAACCAGCAGGGGCGCCAGCTAAAAATATATGGCGACGCGGTAGCGGCTTTTATAAAAGACCTGAAACAAACCGGCAAACTGGATGATACATTGGTGATGACTTTCTCGGAATTTGGCCGCCGGGTTGAACAAAACGCCAGTAACGGTACCGACCACGGTACAGCAAACAACATTCTTATTTACGGAGGAAAACTCAAAAAAGCCGGTATTTATAATGACGCGCCCGACCTTACCCAACTGGATAACGGTGACTTAAAGTACCAGATAGATTTCAGGGATGTGTATGCTACGCTGCTTGATAAATGGCTTGATGTAAACAATAACCAGGTATTAAATAAAGGTTTTGCGGGATTAAACTTTGTGTAAGAAAATCGTAGAGACGCAATGCATTGCGTCTCTACATGATCAAATCGGAACCCGATAGCTATCGGGTCGTAATTCCTAAATCTAAAATCACTTCGGCATTCTGCGCATCATATTGGCCATGGCCGCAGGGTTGCTCATTTGCTTCATTACTTTGCGCATATCTTCAAATTGCTTGATCAAACGGTTTACTTCAACCAGGTTTGTGCCCGACCCTTTTGCAATGCGGTTGCGGCGGCTTTGGTTGATGCTGTCGGGATTGCCTTTTTCGTAGGGTGTCATGGATTGGATAATGGCCTCTATTGCTTTGAATGCGTTATCATCCACCTCAATATCCTTCATCATCTTGCCAACGCCGGGTATCATGCCCATCAGATCCTTCATGTTACCCATTTTTTTGATCTGCTGTATCTGGCTGAAAAAGTCGTTAAAATCAAATTTGTTTTTGCGGATCTTCCGCTGCAATTCGGCCGCTTCCTTTTCATCAAACTGCTGCTGGGCGCGCTCAACCAGCGAGATCACATCGCCCATACCCAAAATCCGCGAGGCCATACGGTCGGGGTGGAAAACATCCAGCGCTTCCATCTTCTCCCCGGTACCAATAAACTTGATCGGCTTGTTCACCACCGATTTGATCGACAGCGCCGCGCCGCCGCGAGTATCTCCATCCAGTTTGGTAAGCACTACGCCTGTAAAGTCGAGGCGATCGTTAAATACTTTAGCGGTGTTTACGGCATCCTGGCCTGTCATGGCATCAACAACGAATAATATTTCGTGCGGTTTAACCGCGTCTTTCACCTGTTCGATTTCCAGCATCATCGCTTCATCGATCGAGAGCCGGCCCGCGGTATCAATAATGACTACATTATTTCCGTTCTGTTTAGCAAACGCAATGCCTTCCCTTGCAATAGCTATCGGGTCCTTTGATTCAAGATTGGCATAAACCGGCACATCGATCTGGCCGCCCAAAACCTGCAGCTGCTCGATAGCCGCCGGGCGATAAATATCGTCGGCCACCAAAAGTGGCTTTTTGTTCTTTTGCGTTTTTAAATAATTTGCCAGCTTGCCGGTGAAGGTGGTTTTACCGGCGCCGTTCAAACCTGCTATCAGGATAATAGTTGGCGTGGCCGCGAGGTTGAGTTCGGCTGTGCTTCCGCCCATCAGCTCCGTCAGCTCATCATTCATGATCTTGGTGAGCAGCTGGCCCGGCGAAATGGCGGTCAATACATTCTCGCCTATCGCTTTTTGGCGCACATCGTCGGTAAAGGCTTTAGCTGTTTTATAGTTTACATCGGCGTCCAGAAGGGCTTTGCGTATTTCCTTCATGGTTTCGGCCACGTTTATTTCAGTAATGGTTCCTTGTCCCTTAAGTACCTTAAAGGCCCTCTCGAGTTTATCCGATAGATTTTCAAACATTATGCGTATACCAGTTTTAAGGACACAAAGTTACAATTTTGGGGCGATTTGGGAAGTGTGGTTTTTCGCTTCTGCACGTGTAGAAAGCTTATTCTTTTAGCTTAAGTGATCCTGGCAGCATTAACAGGAAAGGCATTGCCTTGCTGTAATCCAATTGCTCGTAAAAAACACCTAGCTGGTTCAGGTTTTTATAGTAGTCATTTATATTATTGTAATAGTTTAATTCACTTTGTAAATACCATGCCTTTTTACCCAGTATTGCTGCGATAAACCATTTTTCAAGTAGCCGGCCGGCTCGGCCATTACCGTCTTCAAAAGGATGAATGTTTACAAAAACGATATGGATAAACGCGGCGAAAAAGAAAACCTCTGCACAGTTAAGCTTTTGCTTTTTTAACTGCTCAATATCCTGCCAAAGCAAATCAAAAAGGCTTTTTACCTGGCCGGCCGGGCCAGCTTCAAATTGGATACGCCCGGTTTGATGTTCCATAACCACCATATTTCCGGCACGAAATGCGCCCTGCTTGTTTTGGGGCAGCAAATGCGCCGCAAGCAACGCGTGAGCCTTTAAAAAAGCCGTTTTATTTAACTCGTTTTGCTGCGCATACCCATACGCCTTGTACAAATCATCGGGTTTTTGCACCAGGTCGGGCTGGTATTCGATATTCAGCATTTTATGCTTTAAATAACTATCTACCTGCATTTGTTCGCCTTCGATGCGCGATGACGCAATAGCTGATACTGATGTATAAAAACTGAAAGTTTCTGTGGAGACTTCCGCGTCCTTCAAGTTATAGAACGACGCCAACAACCTATCATCAACCTGCCGGCAATAGGGTTCAAGCAGGTCGACCGGTATCAGTTTTAATTTTTTATTCACGGTTATAAAACTACAAATTAGGATTTATAGTTTCGCGGTCCGGCAGTTGAGATATTAACGATTTCCCCAGTCATGATTTCAGCTCCAAATGTTTATGGGGATGAATGGCAAATTAAGCTCAATAAATATTGCCTGAAAAAAAACGGTTAGTTGTGTCCAGCCTTTTTAAAAGCGCACATGCTGACAAGTCGTCAGTGTATCAGCTGTATCTCGTGTATCACCTGTATCTCTCTCGCAAAATGATACACCGCCGACGGCAAACAAAGGGCATCCTGAATATCTTACAAATGATAAACAAACCTGAATCCCTGTACCACTTTGGTAAAACGCCCGTAGGCCAGCCCGTAGTCGAGCCGTATGACAGTACGCTTAAGGCCGAAATAAACTTCTTTATAATCCGGCAGCATGCCTTGGGTGAGGTATGAGCCGCCTACAATTTCCTGAATCTTTAACTTGCTGAACAGCGGCACCTTGCTTAAAAAAAGCCCGGCAAAATTATGTTCCGCATGCGCTTCAAAATATGGCCTAAAAGTGCTGTAAGTATAAAAATTCAGGAAGTGGAAGCTGCCCTGTGCCGAATCGAAGAAAAAACCCTGCCCGCCGCGAAACTGGTTATAATCCGGATAATACAAGCGGCTGGTATTCGGGAAAAACCCACCCGAAACGAAATAGCCCATGTTGCCAATGATACCCAGGTTCAAGCGGTCCTGGAAAACATCGACCGATACGGTATTATATTTTACGTTCGACCCCAGCCAGGGCAGACCTTCGCGGTAATTAACCCTTAACCGCGGATATTTGCTGGGCAAAATAAATTTACCTTGCGGTGTCACCATATACTCCTGATCGAAGGTAAGGGTTACTGATCCTTTTATGGTGAGTGCCCGGTACCGCGGAAACAGCGGCACCGGCGCGTTGGGATCGAGCGGGTTGTTGGAGGTGAGTAAAACGCTGTCCCTGTTAAAGGTGTGCGTGGTAGTGTTAAACAATGACCGGCGATTAGCGTATTCTATCGTTCCGTTTAAAAAAATGCCATTGGCTACTTCCCCATCGGTTCCGGCCATAAAAAACTGCGATTGATAAAGCTTTAAATAATTTCCCCCTAACAGCAGCGTATTGATGGAATTTAAAAACAAGCTGGTGGTGCCCTTATTGTTCAGATCCAAAAAATCCGATCCAACCCGCGCGTAAACCGACGCCTGCTTAAAAGGGTTATAGATGAAGTTTGCAAAAATGTTTGAATTGAAAATCTTGTCGGTGAAGCCATAACGGACATCGGGTATTATGGTAAGGCTACGCAGGCTATCATACACTTTATTATACTTAATATGCAGATCAAAACCCCAGCCGTCCACCGTATTATAAAAAACCACATTATATGGCGACTGGAATGTCCATGAAGTGTTTTTATTGTAATTATGCAGCGTATATCCCCTGAGCAAAAATGGAAAGAAGCGGAAAGAGCTTTTTTGTTCAAGAGAATCCTTTATCGCTGCATTTCTTCTATGCGCAGCTTCCAGCTCAGTTAGCTGAAAAAATTGCCTTTCCTCCGGAGTAGTCAATACCGGCCGGTTTTGATTCCAATATTGTTTGGTATGCTGGTAATTGGCTTTTGTGCTATGATATACCTCGTGGTATGGCCGCGAAACGGCTGTAGTTGTGTCGGGAGCCGCATTCTCATAAACTCTTAAAAAAGAACCAGAATATTTAAACCCCCAAAATTTGCCGTGATAAGTCAGATCTGACGCTTGCGGTATCCAGCGGCCATTGGGCATTGGCACATATTGCTGCCGGATACGAATAGAATCAATGAGCTCCATATTGGCAGCTGGCGATAAATGCAGGTCGGCGCCATATAAAAGCCAGTCTTTATCAACAATATAGATCATGCCATAAAACAGGTGTTCATCGTGCATTTTTGGCAAAATCCGTATGGCATAAATGAGTTTATCCTGATCCGTAAATTGCCCGGTTAACTGGTACCGGTAATAAATACGGGCATCGCCCGCCAATGGCGAAATAAAGCTGTGCTCATTAAACCCGTTCAGCTGTTGAATGTTCTGGCTTAGATCAATATGCTGCTCGGGCGGACCGTTAAAGTTAAACACGTCCTTGCTGTATACGAAGTTTTGGGCCGCAACCACTTCTTCGATATTAAAATCATTTGAGCGGGTGCGAAAGTTAGCGATGTATTCAGTGAAGTTAAGTATTCCTGTTCGTTCCGGATTAAAGTGCAATTCATGTGCGGCATCCCGTTTAAGGAAATTTGAGGATGTGCGCTCAAGCCGCTGCAACACCTTGTTGTACAGGGTGCCGGCGTAGTGCGGAGGTTTTTCGTGCGAATTGGCCCTTGCTATCACTTTACGAATAAGGGAATCGGCGATGTTAGGAACAATATCCGGGCCGCCCACCCGCGATAACTTTGCGTCGATCATTACCTTGTTATTGCTGAGCGTAACTGTTTGCGTAACCGCTATATAGCCAGGAGACCGAAAATAGACCTGATATGTATCCGACTTTACCGTCAGTTTGTAAAACCCCTGTGCATTGGTTAATGTACCTGTATTGATCCCACCGATCCAAACCGAGGCGAAAGTAACGGGCCTCCCCTGATCATCAGCGACCTTGCCATAAACATCAGTCATTTGGGCAAATGTGTTTAAACCGGAAACCAAGAAAGCTAAGAACAGAAAAAACCGCATTTGGCTATAGTACTATTTATAAGGCTTATGGTAACTAAATCGGTACCTAAAACTGGTTAACTGGTAAAAAGACAAACAGGGGGCCTTAATGTTTGCACGAGCGCCTTTACAACAATGTCCTTTACGGCGGGAAAGTAGGGGGATGTAGTTTGCGAAATTATTTGAGAGGCAATTTAAAATAAAACGTTGATCCTTTGCCGGGCTGGCTATCAACCCATAGCTTGCCCTTGTGCCTGGCAATGATCTCGCCCGAAATAAATAAGCCTAATCCCAAACCCTGGAATTTATAAAAATCCTTTTGTGTGCGGTAAAACTTTTGAAACAGCCTTTCTTTATCCTTATCTTCTATTCCAATGCCAAAGTCCCGAACTGATATCACTACATATCCATCCTTACTATAACTGTTAACGATTATGCTATCTGAATCCGGTGAGTACTTGGCCGCGTTATTTAAAAGGTTGTTAAACACCTGCTCAATACGAATGCGGTCGGCGGTAATTTGCACGGATTCAGCATTTTCAATAATTACCTTGTGCTTTGACGAAACATCCATAAAGTGCTCAACATTTTGTTCGATCATTTCCTTCGCGTCAAACGTTTCATTTTTATAAGCCATCTGCCCGGAGTTTATCCGCGAAACATCAAGCAGGTCGTTAACCAGCTTTTCAAGCTTGCCAACATGATAAAGCGTCTTTGAGGCAAGAGGATAGGATTTATCATAGGTATCTATATTCTTTTTCAGCAGCTGGGTGTATGCCTTAATGCTCGTCAGCGGCGTTTTCAATTCGTGACTGGCAATGGTTAAAAATTCATCCTTCTTATCCATCAGGTCTATTAAAGCCTGTTGCGCGGCTATCTGGTCGCTGATGTCGGTCAGGCTTCCTATAAAACCCTCAAAGGTGCCGTTATTGAAAATCGGGTTGGCTTGTACCAGCACCCAACGGTACTCGCTGTTCGCATTTTTAAACCTTGCTTTTGTACGAAAAGCTTGGAGCCCGGCAAATAGCTTCACAAATTCTCCTTCCTTCATTCCTTCGGGATGCAGCGCTTTGGTCCACCCTGCGCCAAGGCTTTCGTCGCGGCTGAGGCCTGTAAAATCTATCCATTGCTGATTGACATATATTGCCCGCCCGCGGTTATTAAACTGCCATATCATAAACGGCGTTTGATCCGCGATTTGCCTGAAATGATTCTCGCTTGCCTTTACCGCGACCAGCAGGCGCTTCAATTCTGCAGCCTGCTCCGCCTTTTCTTCGCTGTTTTGCTGCAGTTCATTTTTCATCTGCAAAAGCGAATTTCCAAGAATGTCCGATTTCCCCCGCGGGGTCACTTCTGCCTCAAAATTTCCTTTCCTGATCTGGCCGGCAGCATCTGCCAGTAAGCGGTTGTTCGCATCAATAAACGCAACCGAGCTGGCCAACCGTCCAATAACGTCGTTTGAATCGATACTCAAATTCAGTCCCGTTTCGCCGACTGCTATTTTTTCAGCCGCAATCCTTAGTTCCGTCAATACGTCTGTAATTGAAATAATGGTTGTGGTAATCATGGTAATGCTTAACGCCAGGGCGAGCAATAATAATACCAGTAGTATGGTTTGATTACGGTGTACATTGTCTTTTATGGCGTTTAATTGCTGGTGTATATTGCTCCATATTTTTGTTTGCTGCCCGCGCAATCGCTCTACCGCATCACCGGTTAATTTCAACCACTGCGCGTCTGTATAGGTAACGCTGTCAAACTGCATTGTTTTAAAGCTTTTGTGGAGATAATCCATTACCGGCTTTGCCTGGTGCTGCATAATAAACTCGTAATCGGCAACTGCTTCGGGTGTCGATTTTGCTTTGAACTCCGTCTGATAGGTAGAAAAAACCATATAAGCTCCGGCAAGGCCCTGCAGTGTCCCATCGCCATATTTAAACTGGTGTGTGTACAATACATTATAAATATTCGCCCGCAGAATGCCCAGGTAGGTTATGATTTGTGACATTGCCCTGGCGCTGTGCAGTTCGTGGGTTAAAAGCCGTGCGTTCGCAATCTGAAGCAGCGGAGTTACTTCGAGCATGCTTATGCGGAATATTGCCGCAGTGTAATAGTTCATTACTTCGGCGGCATTCATTTTATGCGCATCACTTTTTTTCCTGGTTGCAGGTAAGCTATCCAGCATCGTATAATGCTCAAACCCCTTTAGGTCAGGGTCCTTTTCGAGGCCGGCTATTACGGTATCGGTGGCCTTTTGTTGTGCTAACAGTTGCGTATAGGCGTCTTTTTTTAAAGCGTACTCGTAAGCAAACCGGCGCTCTTCCTGTAGCTGGTCGATCAGCCGGCTAACTATTGTCGACCGGTCAACAACCTCTATGTTCTCCCTGCTCAGGTTGTATTTTTGTTTTTCGAAAAGATAAAATTGTACGGATAAATATATCAGGAAAAGCGAAGGCACAAGTCCGATTAAGATCAATTTTGCGGGAAGCGGTAATATTTTGAAGATTTTAATCATCTTTTATATACCAGCGGCGGGTTGCAATAGTCTAAGGTACTAACTTACAACGCATTTAGATAAAGGATGTTTATCGATAATAATAATAATTCCGCGGCGAGGTTTTCAATCTAAGCGCTGATAAAGTAACGTTACGGAAATTTATACAAAACACCCAATGCCAGCCCTTCGGTTCCCTGAACGCGGGACGACGTATTTTTATCATACAGGAATGTGCCGTTTACCGTAACCGCTATCAGCCGGTTCACTTTAGCCGCCAAAACGGCGTCAACCCGATGACTTACATATGCAAGGGACTGCTGGTATGGCACAAATAGCGAATACCGGGCATTGATATGTATGTTCGCCATCAGGTCTTTATCAATAGTCGCTACAACTTGCAATGCGAGGTCGTTTTTAAACGTGTGGTGGATGGCTACGCCGTAATTTGAGGGTTGGTTATGATAAATAGTAGTATCCAAAACAAACGTTTGCCGGGCGGTACCTGTACCGAAGCGCAGGTCGAAATACTTTACCGGCTTAAATTCAAAGCCTACAGACTCTGTCAGATATCCTGGCGACATGAGATTTGATATAAGTACCGGCGTTGTTGGCGGCCCATCGTCGACAGATATATAGTTAAAGCCTTTATCAAACTGCGATTCAAATGTTAATGACCCGAAAAAGAACCAGTGTTTTGACAGCTGGGAGGCAACCTTATTGTCAAAAAATATCCTGTCGTTGGTTTTTCGCGATCCCTGTCCTTTGTTTTTGGATATTCCGTATAAAAGATTCAGGTCGGAAGTATAGCTAAAAGGGGCCTTGTTATACTCTGCTTTATATTCAAAATTACTTCCTAACGCAACCGAGTTTACACCGCCGGCACTATAATTTGAGCTAAAAGCCGATTGGCTGAAATTGAGGCCGAAAATTACTGATTTATGCCAATAACTCACTTTATAATCAAGCAGTGTTACCGGGATTAGTTCTTCTCTCACCTGTAAAGGTCGCAGCCGATATGGAAGCGCGTTTTTGTGCGGTTCTATACGGTAATTATTGATCAGGTTGGTATCAATTTTAAGACTATCTTTTTTTTGCGCTTTCGCGGATAAAACAAATACAAACGATAGTAAGAAAAAGAATACTGGTCTGAGTTTTAGCATAGCAGGCAATAATTGTTTAAGCGAAGGATTAAAAGCACAACATTAAACCGGCGATCCGGTTTTAACAAGCCGCCTGCAAATTTATATAATATAGTGACCCGTTTAAAAATTTCTTCCGAATTAAATACGCCGGCTCATTTAGCTTTTAAACCTTGTAATGAATATCGCCTGGGGTTTCGCACAAACCGTTTATAATTGGCTTTAATCGAGGCTATAAATTCATAATCGGTAGCTGTTTTGGTGAGATAATATCCGGGCCTGTACCGCTGCATAAACTGCGTTAGCCTTTCATCTTTTAGCCCGGTAATGCTCGCGACCGTTGTCCGGTTAAACCGAAAGTCGATTACGTTTTGCTGATAGTCGTTTTCTATGATCTGGCGCAGGTGCTCCGCGTTGCGGCCGCTTTTGCTAAATGCGTTATATAAGGCATCGATACTTAATCCCGCCCCGCCGCTTGAAGGCGTGGTTAAAAAATCATTGTACGCCAGTGAGCCATATATTTTGCTGTAATCCGCTTTTGTAGCGGCCAGCCGCTTTTCGGGACTAAGCAACGTGTCATGAATAGTTACCTGCTTCAGCCGGATGGTCGACGGCATTAAATAAACCGCAATGGCAGCGCTGTTCAAAACCTTAAGGGTATCCGGCTGAAACTCCTGTTTGCTGAAAATAAGCTGGTCTCCGGGCCTGGCATTAATTTTAAATTCGCCCTTTAAATTATTATAAACAACCAGGCCGGTAGCGAGGTTCCGTACGCTAACACTGGCAATCCTGTCCTTTGTGTTTTTATCAAATACAATTCCCGATGCCGTTCTTTCCTGCGCATACCCCTTTACCGACAGGATGAATAAACATAAGAAAAACCGCCATTTCATCATATCGCCAAAACTAATCGCCCGGCTATTCTTATTCATCTAATTTAACAATCATTAACACCCTATTTTGTTACTATAAGTTTTTGGCCGATTTTAATGTTGTTATCCGCCATGTTATTTAACCCTTTAAGCTCATCCAAAGTAATTCCAAAACGTTTTGATATATTATATAGTGTGTCGCCCTGCTTTACAGTATAAAGTTTATCGGCCGGCGTGGCTGCAATTAAAGAATCCTTGACAGCCTTGCCGATGTTTTGATCGATTTGTGTAAACACCCGGTCCTCCCGTTTTATTTTCTGGACGCCGCCTTCCGGCTGGTCGAATTTATCCAGGTGATATTTTTCAATCACATTAGTCAGCAAATCCGCATATTTTGGATTTGTGGCATAACCCGCCGCTTTTAACCCGACCGCCCAACCCCTGTAATCGTTTTTGTCCAGTTCAAATAACCGGGCATAGTTTTTCTTTTTCAAGAAGTTCGAATGGTCCCTGAATGAATCCTCGGGTCTGTCATAAACCCGGAAGCAGTCGTTTTTGTTATCGTCATCTTTATAATAGCTTT
>JAQBOH010000005.1 GCA_028288125.1 Mucilaginibacter sp. | reverse complement strand
CCCTATGCCTATGTTGTCGCGCCCAAAGGCCAAAAAGTTACCGCATCAACTAAACTCCACATTAACAGCACACGTAGGGCAATTGGGTCTGTGCCCATAGCATACGGCCAATAAGTAGTTATTTTCCTTTTGCCAGCAGGTCCCTTATTTCGGTAAGTAACACCTCCTCTTTTGTAGGGCCAGGATCGGGGGCGGCGGTTTCCTCCTTTTTTAAGGAGTTGATTGCTTTCACCACCAGGAAAATACAAAAAGCGATGATAAAGAACTGGATAACCGAATTTATAAAATTGCCGTAGTGTACGGCTACCTCCGCTATCTTATGCGCCGGGTCGCCGGGCTTGAGCACTATTTTTTTTTCGGCGAAATCTATTCCGCCTGTTATATACCCTATTGGCGGCATAATCACATCGGTCACCAGCGAGGTAACTATTTTGCCGAAAGCGGCTCCGATAACAACACCTACTGCAAGGTCAACCACGTTGCCCCGCATGGCAAATTCTTTAAACTCTTTTACAAAACCCATATATAATTTATGTTAGGACCGAGAATCAATATTCAAGAGACAAGAATGGAGTTATTCTTCTTCTCTTATCTGATACTCACTGCTTGATACTTAATACTTACTACCTGATCGTTTTTTAAATAAATACTAAACTGCCAAACATATTATTTGTTTTTGCATTTATGTACTTAACCCTGTTACCGCTATCTTATTTTTAAGTTAGGTGTAATTGATGTATTTTTGATGCTATCTGATTATGCTAAAGCAAAACCTTCAACAAAAACTTTTACAAAAACTTTCACCCCAGCAAATACAATTTATCAAATTGTTACAGGTACCCACTGTTTCATTGGATACCCGTATCAAGGAGGAATTAGAGGAGAATCCGGCGCTCGAAGACCTGAGTTTAACTAATTTGAACGAACCCGAAGAGCAGTACCCCGACCGGGATCCCGAGGATGATAATTTTAACGCTGAAGAGGAGCACGGAGAGGCTGATGAGTTTAATATTGATGACTACCTGCAGGAAGATAATATAAATGATTATGGGTCGCGGTATGACCAGAACGGCGATGATGAGAGCGAACGAAAAGAAATACCCATTGCTGTGCAAAGTTCATTTTTTGAAAGCCTGCAGCAGCAGCTGGACCTGCTTCCTATATCAGATAAGGATTTTAAAATAGGCCAGCAAATAATAGGCAGCCTTGACGACGATGGTTACCTGCGCCGGCCGATTATGTCGCTTACCGATGACCTGGCCTTTTCACAAAACGTAATGGCCGAAGATGAGGAAGTAGAGGATATGCTGAGGGTTATCCAGGGATTTGACCCCCCGGGTGTGGGTGCACGCAGCCTGCAGGAATGCCTGCTGATACAGTTACGCAAAAAAGATCCGAACGATCCGATTATCAAGAAAGCGATCCGCGTTGTGGAGCATTACCTGGATGAGTTTACGCGCAAGCATTATGACAAGCTTGAAAAATCGCTCAATATGTCATCAACAGAGCTGCGCGGGGTGGTGAACGAAATTTTAAAGCTCAACCCAAAGCCTGGTGATTCAAACGAGGTAAACACCAAGCAAATGCAGGTGATACCCGATTTTCATATTACCAATAACGACGGCATACTTATTTTAACATTGAATTCAAAAAACGCGCCTGAACTGCGGGTTAGCCGCTCATACATGGAAATGTTTGACCATTACGATAAAGCGGCGCAAAAGGATAAAAAACTAAAAGAGGCGGTACAATTTGTAAAACAAAAGCTCGATTCGGCAAAATGGTTTATCGATGCGATCAAACAACGCCAGCAAACGCTTTTGAAAACGATGAACGCCATTATGCAGTACCAGTACGACTTCTTTTTAACCGGTGACGACAAAAACCTGAAACCGATGATATTGAAAGATATTGCCGACAGGATCAATATGGATATATCAACCGTATCACGGGTTGCCAATTCAAAATATGTTCAAACTGAATTTGGTACGTTTTTGCTAAAATCGTTCTTCTCGGAGGCGATACAAACTGAAAGCGGCGAGGAAGTATCCAATAAAGAGGTTAAAAAAATACTGGAGGAGCATATCGGATCGGAAGATAAACAGCACCCATTGGCTGATGAGAAACTAACAGATATCTTAAAGGATGCGGGTTATAACATAGCACGCCGTACCGTCGCCAAATATCGTGAGCAAATGAATATACCCGTGGCGCGGTTAAGAAGAGAAGTGTAAAACTAGGTTGTTTTCAATTCCTTATTCCTTCTGAATATCGACAATAAAAACCCGATCACCATAATAATGGTACCCGACCACAGGAAGTTGATGTAAGGAAAATCAAGCACCCGCATCACTATCCAGGGCTTTTTGCTTTCCGGCTGCTGATAAACGGTTATTTCAACTTTGTTTTTATCCGGAAGTATTTTTGTGAGGCGCAGCTTTAAACCCGCGTCATCTACCTTGCGCGCAAAGTCAAAAACGCTTTTATTTTTTATCATGTAAACCGGCTCAGCGTCATAGCTTTTGCCTTGCGCAACCACCTGCAGCTTTGCGCCAATAGCTACATCATTGGCCGCAAGCGGTATATTTTGCACCTGTGCTTCCTGGTTCAACGATTTTAAAATCATATAGCCGTCCCGGTAGCGGATGGTATCCCCTACAGTTACCTCATGTACAATAGGCGCATCGTAATTCTTATCGTCGTTTTCTTCACCGTGCGCTCCACTGTTTTCCCCGGCCGACGCCGCGGTCGGCGGCAGCGCAGTTATATGGGTGTACATATCGTGAAACAGATAATGCTTAGTGGCCGGTGATGGTGTTAGCCCCATTTGTTTGTTAATTTGTACATTCGGTTTTAACATAAATTCCTCTGTAACCTTACCGGCCGCGTCAAGCCGTTTATAATCGACTTTAAAGTAATGATTGGGTTCGGATGTCGAGTCGCCCACGTAGGTAACCAAAAAATCGCCCATTTTAACCGGCTCATTTTTGTAGATCATGATATTTTCACGAACATCGCCGGCAGCCTTGTCAAATCCGCCGATATTTAACGTGCCTTTTTCGTTTTTTGAAATAACTTGACGGGTACCGGCAGAAATCAACGCTCCAACCAGCATCAACGCGAACCCAATATGCGCTACGGCAGACCCAGCCAGCTTAAACTTCCCTTTAAAGGCATCAGCCAGTACTTTTGCGTTGGCTAAAATGGAGTAGATGGCGCCAAGCATTACCAGTATAAAAACAAACTGCAGCTTGTATAACCCGGTAAAATATACAACAAGCGCGGTTATTACCGCCGCGAAAAATAAGTACAGTAACGTGGTTATAAAAAATCGGGTTATATCGGTTTTTTTATATTTCAAAAACTGGCTAAAGCCGGTCAATACAGTTATAACCATTACAAATGAGGCCTGTATAACATTATAATGGGCTACAAGGTCATTCGGTGGGGCCACCTTTGTCCCAAAAATGGCGTTCCACACCGGTATAGAGGTTACCAATAGCAGGTGAAAGCAGGATAGCCCCAGAAAAATAGCGCCCACGAACATCCAGAACTCGCGTGAATAAGTGTCTTCGTCTTTTTTAGTGACAGGCAGCTCTTTCCATCTTGTAATTAAGAAATAGGCAGATATCGCCAGGAATATAGCAATGTAAGCGACGAGTTGCCAAAACATGCCCAGATCGACAAAGGCGTGCACCGAAGTTTCGCCCAGTATGCCGCTGCGGGCAAGAAAGGACGAATACAGTACCATAATAAAGCTGGCCAATATTAAAAAAGTGGCTGTAAAATACGAGTGCCCGGAGTTTTTAAAAACGATTAAAACATGCACGCCGGCTACCATGGTGAGCCATGGAAAAATAGAAGCGTTCTCTACCGGGTCCCATGCCCAAAAGCCTCCGAAATTAAGCGACTCGTAGGCCCATAGCGAGCCCATAATGACACCAGTACCCAATATCATTGCCGCAAATAATCCGTACGAAATTGCAGGCCTTACCCAATCTTTGTACCGTTTTTGCCATAAGCCTGCTATCGCGTAAGCAAAAGGAACTACTACAGAAGCCAGCCCCAGGAATAGCGTAGGCGGATGTATAACCATCCAGTAGTTTTGAAGCAGGGGATTCATACCCTGGCCATCTTTAATAAAAGACAAATAGTCGGGCCGTGAAAATATAGGTGCCTCGATGGCATTTCGCAGCAATAAAAATGGCGAGCTGCCTATCCTTTGTCCCAATAGCTGAATGCCTAAAATCATGGATGCCAACACAACCTGCGACAGGGCAACTACTGTCATTACCGGTTTCTCCCACGATTTTGCCTTCCATATCAATATATTACCTAAAACGGCCTGCCAGAAGGTCCACAGCAAAAAGCCGCCCTCCTGCCCGTTCCAGAATCCGGAAACAATATAATAAACCGGTAGCGACCGCGAAGTGTAAGACCAGGCATAATGATATTCGAAATAGTGGTTATAAATAACATAAAACAA
Source organism: Mucilaginibacter sp. (assembly GCA_028288125.1). Taxonomy (GTDB): domain Bacteria; phylum Bacteroidota; class Bacteroidia; order Sphingobacteriales; family Sphingobacteriaceae; genus Mucilaginibacter. The sequence continues at coordinate 26,717 of JAQBOH010000005.1, read as the reverse complement.
ACAAACGCCGACGCCTAAAATGGACACGCTATTGGCGTAAAAAGCCAAATGCCCCATGCGCAGCCATGATTTATCCAGTTTATCGGTTGCTGTCGTTGCAAAATAGTAGCTGATAGCTGAAAGGAGCGCCGCGCCGAACGAAAGAATTACAAAGATTTGCCCGATATGACCCGGCAAAAGGTGTTCACCTTTAAAAACTGTATCCATTAAATGAGATTATATATCGGCTGTTTTGGGTTTTTGAGCCGAAACTTCTATTTTATCCTGGGTGTATTTTGAGGGGCATTTCATCAGTATCTTCGACGCATGAAATTCATTGCCCACCATTTGCCCGGTTAATACGATCTGCTCGGATTTTTCAAAATCCTGTGGCTTGGTGCTGTTAATAATAACCTTGCACTCCTGTCCTTGGTTATCTTTTGCGAAAAAAGAAAAATAGTTGGCATCTTTTGCAGCATCGTAATACAACTCTTTCTGTTTATCCAGGTGTCCGACAATGCTCAATTCACCTGATATTTTTTTGGCATCGTTAAACGTGCTGTAACTGCTTGATTTTGAAATCACTGATATGATAACCGCTATTGCTATCGCGATAACTACCAAACCCATTATCGAACTTTTTTTCATCAGATCTGTCCCTTTATTATCCGGCTTCAAAAATACGAAACGAAAAGGATATAATGTTTATTACAAGGGATATATGTTATTTAGAAACATTCTGAAAAAGGTGAAAGGTGAAAGGTGAAAGGTGAAAGGTGAAAGGTGAAAGGTGAAAGGTGAAAGGTGAAAGCCCCGCACCGGCCCCTGTTGGAGTTGCCTCCAACAGGCATCATAACTTTTTGAGGCAATTGTAACAAGGCAACCCAAACCTTTACCTTTTGCCTTTAACCTTATTTGTATCTTTGCCGCATGAAAGGAAAGTCTCCTCAAGAATCGCATACCATAATGAATGAATTGGTATTGCCCAACGATACCAATACGATGAACAATTTAATGGGGGGGCGCCTGCTGCATTGGATGGATATTGCCGCCGCTATTTCGGCCCAAAAACATTGTAACCGCATTGTTGTGACTGCCTCGGTAGATAACGTTTCCTTTCAGCATTCCATTAAGCTGGGTGATGTCATTACGATCGAAGCCAGGGTGTCACGCGCTTTCAGCACATCTGTTGAGGTACGATTGGATGTTTGGGCGCAAAACATCCCATCGGGTACCAGGGTTAAAAGCAACGAGGCTTATTATACTTTTGTGGCGCTCGATCAAAACGGCCGCACCATACCGGTGCCTGAGTTGATTCCCGAAACGGTTGACGAAATAGCCTTATTTGATGGCGCCCTGCGCCGCCGCCAGCTGCGACTGATCTTAGCAGGCAAAATGAAGCCGAATGACGCTACGGAGTTAAAAGCGTTGTTTTTTGGCCAGGATTCCGTTAAAAGTTAGACATTGCACCTCGCGGTGGTTCATATTAGCTTCCCATTTCTAAAATAAGGTCAAACTCTTCCGGCCTTAGCGATATAACCGATAACCGGCCCTGGCGCACCAGGTGGATATCCTTCAACCGCTCCTCTGCTTTTATTTGAGCCAGGCTCACCGGCTTTTTTAGGGGTTCAACCGGCACCAGGTCAACCACAACCCAGTTGGGGTCGCTGGTGGTGGGATCCTGGTATGCTTCTTTGGCCACTTTGGCTATCCCAACTATTTCCTTTCCCTCGTTGCTATGGTAAAACAGCACCAGGTCGCCTTCCTGCATGGCGCGTAAATTGTTGCGCGCCTGGTAATTGCGTACGCCGTCCCAAAAGGTACGACCTTCTTTATTAAATTTTTCCCAGCTATATTTTTCAGGTTCCGATTTGACGAGCCAATAGTTCATGATGATGATTTATGATGGCGGTAAAATTGTGAAAAAGGCGGGAGATTAGGAAATGGAGAAGGGTCGATAAACATAACTGTCGCAAACAGTTCCTTCAATAATTAAATTTTTCTTAAATTTATTGTATGACCATATTAGTTAATCCGCATAGCCAACAGGAAGAATTAAAACTATTGCCATTTCTTGATAGTATGGAAATATGATTATACTTTGGAAAATGAGGTAGCTATACTATCCGAAACCCAGCAGCAGGAAATTGGAACGAGATAGGCAATACGAAGCGGGAGAAATGAAAACTTATTCTTTAGAAGAAGTTATCGCTTATTGTAATGACAGAAATATAACCGGGGCTTAACAATTACAACTGCCACCAATGTCTTTCTTTCAGACTTCCCCGACTTTCCCCGGCCTCCTCAAAAAAACAACCTGTCGAGCAAAAAGAAAACAGCAAATACCACGCTGGCGATGCCGTTGGTGGTCATAAACGCGAAGTTTACGCGGCTTAGATCGTTTGGCTTCACCAGCAGATGCTGATAGATAAGCATAGAGCAGAAAAACACAATACCGATATAGTACAATATGCCCGGGTGGATAAAAAATACAGGCATAATAACAAATGCAGCCGAAAGCACATGTAGCAAGGTCGACAATTGCAGGGCCCGCACCTTACCCAGGTAAGCCGGGATAGAATGCAGCTGTTGGCCGCGGTCGAAATCCTCATCCTGCAGGGCATAAATAATATCAAAGCCGCTTACCCAGCATAAAACGGCGAATGAAAAAAATAAAGGGACGATATTGAACACGCCCGTTACCGCCAAATAAGCGCCAATGGGCGCCAGTGACAACCCCAATCCTAAAACTATATGGCAAAGCGCTGTAAACCGCTTGGTGGCGCTATAACCCAGCACTACAAGCAGCGCCATCGGCGAAAGGTAAAAGCATAATGAATTAATAAACCACGTTGTAATAATAAACAGCACACTGTTAACAATCGTAAAAGCTAGCGCCGACGCGGGGCTGATACGCCCGGATGGGATGTCCCGCTGTTTGGTCCTGGGATTTTTGGCGTCCACATCCCTGTCGAGATAGCGGTTAAACGCCATTGCCGCATTACGGGCAAATACCATGCATAAAACCATCAATACCAGTTTAACCCAATCAAACCGGTAGCTGGTTGTCGTCACCGCCAAAAAAAAGCCGATAATGGCAAATGGCATAGCAAAAATGGTATGTGAAAAAGTGACTAACGACAGGTATTTTTTCATTGATTACAAAAAAAAGAAATCGTAGAGACGCAATGCATTGCGTCTCTACGAGTCTCCAAAATTAGTAATTTTTATTGCCATTTGGCTCTTTCATACTGAACCGGCCATTTAACCTCGTGCCCTAATTCGTGTGCTGCCCTCAACGGGAAATAAGGATCGCGCAATAGTTCACGCGCCATAATAACCAGGTCGGCCTGTCCTTCTTCGACAATGGCATTGGCCTGGCCGCTTTCGGTGATCAGCCCCACCGCACCGGTCAACATACCGGTTTCCTTTTTTATCCGTTCGGCAAATTCAACCTGGTAGCCGGGTTTTAATGGTATCCTTGCCGAAACGTTTCCGCCTGATGAGCAATCAACCAAATCAACGCCCTTGGTTTTTAATACTCTTGACAACGCAACAGAATCATCTGCGGTCCAGCCGCCTTCTGTCCAGTCGCTTGCGGATATGCGTACAAAAAGCGGGTTCTCTTCAGGCCATGCTTGCTGCACCGCTTCAATGACCTCAAGTAAAAACCGGCTCCGGTTTTCAAAGGGGCCGCCGTATTCGTCGGTCCTATGGTTGCTTAGTGGCGATAGAAACTCATGGATCAAATAGCCATGCGCGGCATGGAGTTCAATTACCTTAAAGCCTGCCGCGATCGCGCGGAGGGCTGCCGCCTTGAAATCGGACTTTACTTTTTCAATGCCCGCTTTATCAAGTGCCAAAGGCGGTTCTTCCTTTTCGGTAAACGGTATCATGCCTGGTGCCACTGTCTTCCACCCACCAGGACTATCCGGCGGTACCTGCGCCCCGCCATTCCATGGCACAACGTGGCTCGCCTTACGTCCTGCATGGGCCAGCTGTATCCCCGACACCGCGTCATGCCGATGAATAAAATCGGTTATTTGCTTTAATTTGGCAATGTGTTCATCTTTATAAATACCCAGGTCGCTGGCTGTTATTCTCCCTTCCGGAGAAACCGCCGCGGCTTCCGTCATCACCAAAGCCGCGCCGCCGACGGCCCGGCTACCCAAATGCACCAGGTGCCAGTCGTTGGCAAAGCCGTCTTCGCTTGAATACTCGCACATTGGCGATACCATCAAGCGGTTCTTCAATTCAATATTTTTTATTTTTATGGGAGAGAATAGATGAGACATATTCTTTTTTTTGCAAAGATGTGAACTAACCGTTTAGCAATTGCCTGCTTAATTTATTTTGACGGAACAATGATAGCCGGCATTGGTTTAAACTAACTACTGCAATATTTGTTCTGGATTGATATGATCGTTAATTATACCGAACAAGGCTGGGAGATCATTACGCAGCGGGCACATGGTTTGCTAGCCGTCCAAACGGCTATGGAGTGGCGCATAAAAGACCGCCCCGACCGCTGGGCCGAAACAGTTGCGGCCATTGCCGAGCACGACGACGCGCAAACAGAACTGGAAGAGAATGACTTGCTGACTGCACAAGGCGGACCAGTAAATTTCAGGATGAAAACGTTCGAGGCGGAACATTGCCGCCGCCTGCAGGATTTTTCCTTATCAAAAAGCAGTTATATAGCGCTCCTTTGCTCCATGCACATGGAATTTCTGCATCACAAAGAGGCAGAAACTAACCCTGAAGCAAAAAAATTCTTAGCCGAACAGGCTAAGCTCCGGCAGGCATGGCGCCACGAATTGAAGATCACTAAAAAAGAAGCGAACCGCATTTACGGCCTGATGGAATGGTGCGATGCCTTTTCGCTGCTGCTTTGCCAGCGCGAAATACAGCCCGAAAACCGAAACATCGAGGTAAGCCGGGGGCCGGATAAAAAACGATATGAACTGGTACAAAAGAAAAACGGCCTGCTTAGTGTAAAACCCTGGCCATTTGAAACAAGATCATTCAGCCTGCGGGTTGAATACCGGGTAATTCCCAAACTACAGTTCAAAGATTGTGATGAGTTTAAAGAGGAATTTTTAAAAGCGATGGTTAAAGAGAAGGTTTGGAAGATGGAGAAGTGATAAAATACGGACGTTATGCCGGGCACCTCACGTAAAAGGTATGCAGTATAAAAGTAAACAATTCGAATTGCAGACAGTAAACCTGAATGTCCTGTGGTGCCGAAACAAGTAATCAGCATGACGTCGGAGTAAGATATTTATTTCCCCGGCCAGGCAATAAACGTTTTTGCTTTTTCGAGCGCGCGGCTTAACCCGCTGACATCGCTTCCGCCGGCTGTAGCGAAGAATGGCTGTCCGCCGCCGCCGCCTTTTATTTCTTTGGCCAGCTCGCGCACAATTGCGCCAGCATTCAGGTTTTTTTCCTTTACCAGGTTTTCAGCGATCATTACTGTAATGCCGGGTTTGCCGTCAATGTCTGCGCCTAATACCAGGAACAGGTTGGGCACAATATCCTTCAGGTTATACGCCAGGTTTTTGATCGCCTCGGCATTGGGCAGGTCAACTTTTTGTGCGATAAAGTTTATGCCATTTATTGATTCCGCTTTTTTGGCCAATTCATCCTTTAATCCGGATGAACGTTCAATTACAGCTTTTTCAATTTCTTTTTTTAGCCTTGCATTTTCATCTAACAGGCTTTCCACGCTTTTTGAAATATCCTTAGGGTTTTTTAAAATTTCTTTCAACTGATTTATCAAACGGGTTTGTTCGTTGATACAATTTTCGGCGGCTATGCCGGTTATCGCTTCAATACGGCGCACACCCGCAGCAACGGCACTTTCCGAAATAATTTTAAAGTATCCGATATGGCCAGTCGCTTTTATATGTGTGCCGCCGCAAAGTTCTTTTGAGAACTTTTCATCAAAGGTTATCACACGAACAAAATCGCCGTATTTCTCGCCAAACAAGGCGGTTACTCCGCTGCTGATGGCCTGGTCGTACGGTACGTTCCGCTCCTCTTTTAAAGCGATATCCTCCCGCACTTTTTCGTTAACGATAGCTTCGATCTGCGCCAGTTCATCATCTGTTACTTTGGCGAAATGCGAGAAGTCGAAACGCAGGTTTTCGGCATTCACCAATGAACCTTTTTGATTCACGTGGCTGCCCAGCACCTGTTTCATGGCCGCATGCAGCAAATGGGTAGCGCTATGGTTGTTCATAATAGCTTCCCTGCGCTGGTGGTCGACGATAGCTGTTAAAGCATCGCCGATAGCCTCGTCGGTAGGCAGCTTATCTACAAAATGAACGATGAGCCCGTTTTCCTTTTTGGTATCCGTTACCGGGATAATTTCCCCGTCCGGGAAAACCAGGTCGCCGGTATCGCCAACCTGTCCGCCGCTCTCGGCATAAAACGGTGTTTTATCCAATACAATTTGATATTGCTCTTTGCCCTTTGCGCTAACCTTGCGATATTTTACGATATGAGCTATCGTTTCGGTTTCATCGTAGCCGGTGAACTCAACTGTATCGTCATCTTTCAATATCACCCAATCCCCGGTATCAACCGCGGTGGCGGCGCGGGAGCGGGTTTTTTGTTGTTGGAGTAGGCGTTCAAATTCTTCGACATCGACAATCCAATCTCTTTCTTTAGCTATTAATTCAGTAAGATCTAATGGAAATCCATAGGTGTCAAACAGTTCAAATGCCACCTCCCCACTAATCAGGTAAGGATCATTACCTAATGCACTCAATTCCTCCGGAGAAAGACCGCTATTATCAAGCCTACCTATTTTATATAATCTTTCCGACTCTCTTTGTTTAAAATTTAGCTCCAGTCTATTTAAGCCTTTTTCAATAGTTTTTAGAAAGGATAACTCTTCTTCCCGGATAACCCTTTGGACAAAGTCTTTTTGATTGTATAACTCATCGAATACGCCCTTAAACTGCTCCGCCAATATTGGCACTAACTCGTTGATAAAGGGTCTTTGAAATAATAAAAATGTATAAGAATAACGTACCGCTCTGCGTAAAATTCTACGTATTACATATCCTGCTTTATTGCTGGAAGGTAACTGTCCGTCGGCTATTGCAAAACAAACTGCACGTATATGGTCCGAAATAACTCGCATCGCTATGTCAGTCCTTTTATCCCATATTTTTTCTCCATTCCAATCCACGATATTGGGGTAGTGCATATGTGACTCTCTTGAAATGTACTGTATCAGTGGTTGAAATATGTCTGTGTCATAATTTGAGGTTTTGCCTTGAATCACCCGAACCAAACGCTCAAAACCCATTCCCGTATCCACATGTTTTGCAGGCAGGGTCTGCAATGAGCCGTCCTTCAGCCTGTTAAACTGCATGAATACGTTATTCCATATCTCTATAACCAACGGATCATCCTGGTTCACCAAACTTTCGCCTTTAACCTTTAACCGTTCACCTTCCCCCCGGCTGTCGTAATGTATTTCAGAGCATGGCCCGCAGGGGCCGGTTTCGCCCATTTCCCAAAAGTTATCTTTTTTGTTGCCCATTAAGATGCGGTCTTCGGGCACATACTGCTTCCAGTAATCGTATGCTTCCTGGTCTTTTGCCAGACCTTCTTTTTCGTCACCACCAAAAATGGTAACATACAAGCGGTCCTTATCAATTTTATAAACTTCGGTCAGCAGTTCCCAGCTCCAGGCAATGGCTTCCTTTTTAAAATAGTCGCCGAAGCTCCAGTTGCCCAGCATCTCGAACATGGTATGGTGATAGGTGTCAATGCCTACCTCTTCCAGGTCGTTGTGCTTGCCGGATACACGCAGGCAGCGCTGCGTATCTGCCACACGCGGGAATTTCGCCGCTTCCTCGCCCAAAAAAATCGATTTAAACTGGTTCATCCCCGCGTTGGTAAACATCAGGGTGGGATCGTTTTTGATCACAATGGGCGCCGAAGGCACAATAACATGGCCCTTAGCAGCAAAAAAATCAAGGAAGGCCTGGCGTATTTCGGTAGCAGTCATGTTTGCAAAGGTAGTTATTTGGAGGATTTCGGATGTCGAATTTTCGATTTCGGATTTATTAAGTGGGAATCTTTCAATTAATAAATAAAACCAACTCACGCAACTTACGTTAAAGGATATTTAAATATCCTAACGTCCTTGATATTCTGCGAGATTATCTAATGAACTCAACTATCCCATACGGAAAAAATCATGTCGCGGGTTCAACTGTCGACCTGGACGACGCATCGATCTATTATGAAATATACGGCGAGGGTGAGCCATTATTGCTGCTGCATGGGAACAACCAATCGATTAGTGCATTTATAAACCAGATCGGCGAGTTTGCAAATCATTACAAAGTAATTGCGGCAGATACGCGCGGACATGGCAACAGCAGGGATGAAAGCGATGGCCCGCTGACCTATGAGCTATTTGCAGATGACATGAAGCAGTTACTTGATGAACTAAACCTGCAAAACGTAAATATCTTAGGGTGGAGCGACGGCGGCATCGCCGGGCTTATCATGGCGATGAAATACCATGGATGTGTAAACAAGCTGGCTGTTATGGGCGCCAATATATTCCCGGCACCGGATGCCCTGAAAGATGTTGTATTCCGTGATGTAAATGAGCTGATAGATGATCTGAAAGATAAAACTGATAAGCAATCCGTCGACCAGCGAAGAATTTACGAGCTTGTTTTGAATGAACCGCATTTAGCTTTTGATGACTTAAAGCAAATCAACGCTCCCGTACTGGTTATGGCCGGGCAAAATGACGTAGTAACCGAAAATCATACCCGCCAGATAGCCGAAAACATCCCAAACTCACAACTGGTGATCTTTAAAAATGCCAGCCACTTTGCGCCCTATTATAACGCGGCTGAGTTTAACCAGGCTGTATTGGCATTTTTCGCTATGCAGTAATCGTACTGCTTTTCATTTACTAATATCGTCGGAGAACCGCCCAAAGTAAAAATCCGAAATTGAAAATTCGAAATCCGAAATCCAACACCTACATTTGTGGATGCCTTACAAGGAACGCGAGATCAGCAAAATGTACTACACCATGGGAGAGGTTTCCAAACTCTTTGATGTAAACCAGTCGCTAATCCGGTTTTACGAAAAGGAATTTGACATTCTGCAGCCAAAAAAAAATAAAAAAGGTAACCGTTACTTCACCCCGGAAGATGTTGAGAACCTTAAAATTATTTTCCACCTGATACGCGATAAGGGCTACACGCTTAATGGCGCTAAAGAACACCTTAAAAACAACATCACCGATAGCAAGGACAGTCACCGCGTTATCCATTCTCTCGAAAATCTCAAAAAATTCCTGCTCGAAGTGCGCGATCAGTTGTAATTTACTGCGTAAAAGTTATCTTTATTTTTTTTGTCATTGCGAGCGATAGCGCGGCAATCTCGTCATTTACAGAGCCGCCAATGCATAGTTCGCGATTGCCGCGCTACCGCTCGCAATGACAATTTTGGCTATTTATGATCGCAAACCACAAGGGCGAAATACCGGTTGTTATATTGCTGCTGCCATTTTTATTGGGCATTGGCTTAGGGCTTGGTTTATTTTCGGGCGCAAACTTAACCGGGTTAATTATCGCTTTCTTTGTTTTAAGCATAACTTTTATCGTGCTTAATTTAAATTACAGCGGGCTGAATCTTCATAAATACCGTTGGCTGGGTGGTGGCCTTATCACTGTAATCCTGTTTTTATTTGGATTAATAAGCGTTATCCGGTATAACGAGCTCAGTCATAACGATCATTTTTCAAAAGCTCCGGCTCAATATTTTGTGGTAAAGATCAACAACGAGCCCAGTGTTAAAAACGGACTGGTTCGTTTCACTGCGGATGTGGTTGAAAGCGTTAGTAACGGAAAGAGATCTGCGGTAAGCGGAACATTGCTCATTGCCACAAAAGACACCAACGCCACAAAGCTTTACTATGGCGATGAGTTGCTGATACCCGCAAAATATGATCCTGTCGATCCGCCCTTTAATCCGGCGGAGTTTAATTATAAAAAATATCTCGCCAATCAAAATATATGGTACCAGGCGTTTCTGTTTCCCGAACAGTTTGTGGTGTTGGCAGCAAATAAAGGCAATCCTGTCATCGCTTATTCATTACGACTACGACAGCGGCTGGTTGAAAAGCTTAAGAGCAACATGCGCGATACCGATGCAGTTGCCGTGGCATCAACCTTAATATTGGGCTACAAAGCTGATTTGAGCAATGATGTTTTGCAGGCTTATTCAAAAACAGGGACGGTGCATGTGCTTTCCGTTTCGGGCGCGCACGTGGCTATCATTTATATTTTGCTGGCTTTCGTGCTTGGTTTTTTAGATCGGTTTAAATATGGCAAACTCATCAAAGCAATTATCATCATTATACTCATCTGGTATTATTCATTACTTTCAGGCTTTTCGCCTGCGGTTTGTCGTGCGGCGGTTATGATCAGCATGGTTATCATTGGCAAAACATTCAGCAGGTATATCAATACGTTAAACATCCTGGCCCTCTCCGCTTTCGTGCTTTTGCTTTACGACCCGTTTTTTATAACCGATGTGGGTTTTCAATTGTCGTATCTCGCGGTTTTCGGCCTTATTGTATTGCAGCCGGTAGTATATGGCTGGTTCCAATTTAAAAACAAGTGGGCCGATAAGCTTTGGGCATTGTGTTCAGTATCCATAGCAGCCCAGGTCATCACTTTCCCTTTAAGCGCCTTTTATTTTCACCAGTTCCCGGTGTATTTTTTAATCAGCAATTTGTTTATCATCATTCCAACCGCGATTATTATGTATTCGGGCATTGTTTTTTTATTGCTTCCACAGATACCTGTAATTTCGATGGCCATAGCTTTCGTCCTGGAAAAATCTATTGTACTAATGAATAAGGGATTAGCCTTTATTGAACACGCCCCTTTTGCCAGCATCGGCAAAATATGGCTCACCACTGCCGAATATATTTTGCTCTATGCTGTTATCATCTGCGCATTTTACTTTTGGTACGAAAAAAAAACCTGGCTGCTTAAAGTAAGTATGGCTTGTACCTTGTTATTTTGTATAAGCCTGGGTATAAAAAATATCAGCCTATCGCGATCGAACCAAATTGTGTGGCTAAATCTCAAAAAACACCCAGGAATAATTTTCAGGCACGGCGACAGGGCTGTCGTACTTACTGATATTAAACCGACTGATAAAACTTTTCAATACTCCATACAACCGTACCTGGACAGCTGCCAAATCGGCAACATTAAAACGATCAGTTTGGATCAAAACATCAAAACGCTGTGGCTGGCAAAGGAAAACGAGCTTATACAGTTCATGAATACAAAAATATTTGTTCTTGACGGCAAGCGCTATCATAGTACGTTTTTGGAAAAACTGGCAACCGACTATATGTACATCACAGGAAACCCGGCGGCAGGATTGAATACAATTAATAATTATATTGATTACCAAATGCTAATTATTGATGGAAGTAATTCTGACAAGTTGGTCTACCAGGCTGAAACCCAGGCTACTGTTAAAAAGACAAATTGTAAAATATTAAAACGTAACAATTCGCTTATTTCGGTATCCAATTAACGTTAAAAGCAGAAAATGAATAATATTTGCAACTAATCCCGAAAAACCCTACTTTGTATTAACAAAACCCAATTTATGAATAGAAAATTTTTGAATGTTGCCCTGGGCATAGTGCTTGCAGCAACCACCTACAGCGCCAGCGCACAAAAGGTTTATAAAAGCGGCATGGTAACATACTCTATGGAAATGCGCGGGCAACCAGCTGACGTTAAGCAATATTTTACACCCGACTCATCCGCATCTCTTGTAACAATGGGTCCTGCAAACATTAAAGTGTTAAGCAATGCCAAACGTGATTATTTAGCCGTGGTATTGGACGTACCGGTAGCTTCGTTAAAAAAAGCAGGCATTGCCACGCCGGCTGAACTTGAACAAAGTATGGCTGCGTTTCCAACGTTTACTTATACGCCAACAACGGAAACAAAGCAGATCTCTGGGTTTAATTGCAAAAAGGTAATTGCAAAGGACACTAAAACGGGTAAAAATTATGACGTATGGATAACTAACGATATCAGCGTTCCGCCAACTGCGTACCAGCCCTATTACAGTACAGTAGGCGGTTTCCCGGTACAATTTACTGCCTTTCAGCAAGGCCAGGAAGCGGTTATCACTATTTCCGGTGTGTCCGATCAAAAGGCCCCCGCAGGTGCGTTTGCTATCGGTAAAGATTTTGAAAGAGGCACCTTAGCCGATCTGAACCCGGGCGGATAATTTAACTGACAAATTTATTTAAGCCCGTTTGGTCGACCAAACGGGCTTTTTTTATTGGCTACAAAATCAATTAAGCTTTAATTCCCTGCCCAGCGCATCAATCCAATCCGAAAACAAACGGGTCTCAAATTCAACCGCCTTTTCGGCATGTATTTCCCAATCAGCTGAGAACTTCTTTAGCTGTGCGAGCATTTCTTCCAAATGACCTTCTTCTTCTAAAATAATCGATTTTACATTTATTTTGCTGGAGGCAGCGTCAAGCGCGTCCTGGTAAACCGGGTATAGTTCATCGGCACGTACCTCGATAGCGTAGGTTACCAGCAGGTAAGCGGCAAAGCGCAGCTCCTTCCCGGCCAGGCCGAGCCCTTTTTTCAGGTAGCGACAAACTTCAATGTCCAGTTGATTTAAATAGTAACGACTAAAGGCAGGGGCAATTAAATATTCGGCAGAATAAGTCGGACAATAGTTCTTACCTGTTTTTTCTATTTGTTTTTTAAGATAAAAGGCATGGCGGTGTTCCTCGGCGGCGTGTTTTAATATAATATAGGTAACAGTAAGCGGATCTTCACTCGCCGATATTTTGCGCGCGCCGGTATTTTCCATCAGGGATAATGTATTTAACCAACGTGCATGTATTTCGTTATCGGCTATAATAGCAGGTAGCAGGGTATTCAGTTGCATATATATGTTTTTGATTTCACCGATTACTATTTGATTTCACCGATTATTTGTGGATTACCTGATAATCAGCAAATCGGTGCAATTGCCTATAAATCGGTGTAATCATTTTTCCAATCGGTGTAATCTTATATTTCTTCCAGGGCTTGCTCTATTTTGGCGTAAATGTAAGCCAGTTCTTCGTTGGTAATGCAATACGGCGGTAAAATGTAAATTATATTTCCAAGCGGGCGCAAAATGATACCGGCGGCCAAAAAATATTGATATAACGTATCGCGGAGCGAGCTAAAATAAGAAGTATTGCTCCCGGTCTCCCATTCCATGGCTAAAATGGTTCCGGTTTGTCTGGTGGTTTTGATTTTGGAATGATCTTTTATTTTTAACGCGAATTGCCGGTGTGATTCTTCAATCCGCTTGATATTTTCTAATGTCGAATCTTCCAGGAAGAGGTCCAAACTTGCCAGTGCCGCCGAACAGGCCACCGGATTGGCCGTAAACGAATGGCCGTGAAATAGCGTTTTTAAGCGGTCGTTTGATAAAAACGTGTCATAGATATGCTGGGTACAAGTAGTAAGGCCTAAAGCCATGGTGCCACCTGTCAGTCCTTTTGAAAAACACATGATATCGGGCTGCTCTGTTACATGATCGCAGGCAAACGGTTTTCCCGTGCGGCCAAAACCGGTAAACACTTCGTCGGCGATCATTAAAATGCCTTCCTGCCGGCAATGTGTCATTAATTCGTTCAAATACTTTGCCTCATACATTAGCATCCCACCCGAACCTTGTACCAGCGGTTCAAATATGAAACACGCAAGGTGAGACTTGAGATTTGAGATTTGAGATTTGAGATCTTGAATATTGCCCTCATTTGGCAGATCAATAAACTCCACCTCGAATAACAGGGAGTCAAACGCAGCCGTAAATGCGCTGCGGCCACTTACAGCCATAGCGCCGAAAGTATCCCCATGATAAGCATTGTTAAATGCTAATATTTTTGTTCTTTTTTCGCCTTTATTGTGCCAGTATTGCAGGCACATTTTTACGGCCACCTCAACCGCGGTTGAACCATCGTCCGAATAAAAAGCTTTTTGCTGGTTAGGTGGTAAAATTTTGAGTAGTCTTTCAGCTAACTCCACTGCGCCCTCGTGGGTAAAGCCCGCGAAAATGACGTGTTCCAGTTTTTTTAGTTGTTCCGATACCTTTTGTGCAATGTAAGGATGTGCGTGCCCATGGATATTTACCCACCAGGACGACACCGCATCAATATATTTTTTTCCGTTTTCATCATACAGGCAGGCGCCCTCTCCCCTTACGATTGGGACGGGCGGCAAGGCCGTTTGCATTTGCGTATATGGGTGCCATATTACCTTTAAATCGCGTTCAACAAGGCTCATAAACTATTTTTTAAAAGTTTTACAACGTGCTGGTCTGTCGGAAACAAAAAATCTTCCGGCTGCAGGTTGGTTATTTTTACCCAGCGGAATGATTGCAATATATCGCCTTCCCCGTCAAAATCAAAAACCAGCGTTTTTATATTAAGGCTGAGTTCGGTAGTATTTTTTACCCTATAATAAACGCTGATGACCTGCGAATCGTTAAACGCTGATTTCACAAAGAAATCGGTTGTATAAAAATGGCCGATAACTTCAACCTCTGTAATACACTCCTCCATAAATTCGCGCTTTAAGCCGTCAATCAACCCTTCGCCGAATTCCAGGCCGCCGCCCGGAAATTTGGTGAACCGGATACCGTATTCCTGCTCGTCGCTAATCAAAACTTCATTCTGGTCATTGATCAGCAAGCCGTAAACGCGCACATTAAAAGGGTACATTATTCGTAGTGTTTTTTGTTTCGGATAATTTTATCCATTGTCCACGCTATCTGTTCCGTTTTAGGTTCTGACCGTATCGGGCAATTAGGCATGCTGCAATAGTGGCAGCATTCGGGTACACATGGATCGGTATGGATGAATAATTCTGTTTTGGTAACCTCACTATTGATTAACTTATCGATCAATGACACCTCCGAATGCACGCGGTTCAAATCGAAGTAGTTTGGCAAAGTTAAATGACAGTCGATATGCAATTCATTGCCATATTTTTGCGCGCGAAAATTATGTATATCAATCCATTCCTCTCTTCTTCTTTCATTCAAAACCTTTATAACGTTGGTCACCACGTCAAAATCCGCCTCATCCATCAACCCCGAAACCGACCGGCGCACCAGTTTACCGCCGCTATATAAAATATACAAAGCCACCGCTATTGACAAGGCGCTGTCCAGCCATTTTATCTTTGTAAAATCAATGAGTAATAACCCTGCTACCAAGGCTATGCTGGTTACCATATCAGCAACCAAATGTCGCCCGTCAGCATCAAGTGTAATTGAAGGAAGCGATTTGCCCTTCCTGATCATATAATAGCCCAAACTACCATTGATTGCGCCTGTTGCCCCAATAATAGCAGCGCCCGTTAACAAATCGTGTATCTGAGTTGGGTAAACTATGCTGTAAACCGATTTAACAATAATGATTATTGCCGCTATCCCAATCAGCGACCCTTCGATAAAAACTGAAAAATATTCGACTTTTCCATGTCCGTAAGGATGATTTTCGTCCCGTGGCAGCGCAGAAAGGGAAATGCTGAAGAAGGCAAAAGAACTGGCCAGAACGTTTACAATGCTTTCGGCGGCATCGGTAAGCACAAAATTTGACGCTGTTAAAAAATATGCCCCAAATTTTGCCAGCATCAGGATTACACCGGTGATCAACGCTATTAGTATGATCCTTTTTTGTTCTTTCAAAACCGTTTTATTTGCGGGCAAATTTATAAATTTTAAGCACAAAGCTTAGCGGTAAAAGCAGAAAGCTTTTGGCGCATCGCGTTTGAAAAAAATGCTTTAATCTTTGTGCTTTTAGCTTTCTGCTTATTTTCTATATTTGCCGCGATATTAAAAAACGATATGACTGCACTAAGTAACAGGATCAACAATCTGTCGGAATCCGCTACCATTAAGATGGCCAAAATGGGCCGCGAACTTGCCGCCAAAGGGGTTGATGTGATCAGCCTTAGCTTTGGCGAACCTGATTTTCATACGCCCGAGCATATAAAGGAAGCCGCCAAACAGGCGATGGAGCAAAATTTTACATATTACACGCCCGTATCCGGCTACCCGGAGTTAAGAAAGGCAATTGCTGCCAAGTTGAAAAACGAAAACAACCTGGATTATGATTTCAGCCAGATCGTTGTTTCAACCGGCGCCAAGCAGGCCATTGCCAACGCGGTGCTTTGCCTGGTAAACCCCCGCGAGGAAGTTATTATCCCTACGCCTTATTGGGTTTCGTATTCAGAAGTGGTAAAGCTTGCTGAAGGTGTAAGCGTTTTTATTGACGCGCCTGTTGAGCAGGATTTTAAGATAACGCCCGCGCAACTGGAAGCAGCCATCACGCCAAAAACCAAGCTGTTTATGTTTTCCTCGCCCTGTAACCCAACGGGCAGTGTTTACAGCAAAGACGAACTTGAGGGCTTAGCCAAAGTTTTTGAAAAGCATCCGGATATTTATATCATGTCGGACGAAATTTATGAGCATATCAACTTTGTCGACAAGCATGAATCCATCGCCCAATTTGATTATATTAAAGACCGGGTAGTAATTATCAACGGTTTCTCAAAGGCTTTTGCCATGACCGGCTGGCGCATCGGTTATACCGCGTCAAACAAAGAAATTGCCGCGGCATGCGATAAAATGCAGGGACAAATCACATCCGGGACCTGTTCTATTACCCAGCGCGCTGGCGTTGCTGCATACGAGGGCGGGCTTGAGTCCGTTTTAGAAATGCGGAATGCCTTTAAAAAACGCCGCGATCTGGTATATGGCTTATTAAAAGATATTGAAGGCATAAAAGTAAATCTGCCCGAAGGCGCCTTTTACTTCTTCCCCGATGTGACTTCGTTCTTTGGAAAAAGCTACAATGGCAATACCGTTAATGATGCTGATGAGCTAGCCATTTATTTACTCGAGGAAGCGCACGTAGCTACCGTAGGCGGCGATTCATTCGGCGATAAAAAATCCATCCGTATCTCTTACGCCGCTGCCGAAGATAAACTGGTTGAAGCCATGAAGCGGATCAAAGCGGCGCTTGGAAAACTGGCGTAAAAAGAACGGGGGTTGGTGATTGGAGATTGGGTTTTTGTTGAAGGTAACCTGACAACTTAGTTATTATTGCCGGAACGTCAGATGCAGCTTCTTTTGGGCTTCCGGACTTTGCTGACTTCTGATATAACTTATAAATGCACCGGATGTACTTAAGATAAAATCGAAGCTGTATCATTGTGAAAGAGATACAACAGATACACTAATACACTAGATACAACAGATACAATAGATACACTGACAAAAATTTGTCAGTAACCGAATAAATTCACTGCAAATAAAGGGGATGCACGGTGAACGCCAAGCCTTTCCTGAGTTTATCGAAGGGTACCACGGCGCTAGGGCTAACGAATGTTAACGGCTCAATTCTTCCCTCAAACCTCGCTCTTTTATATCCTTGCTGCGCTCCGGGACGACAAAAGCAAATCCTAAAACAAAAAATGCCCGTGACGACGACGGGCAGCTGCGGCAATAACGTTTCGGCTTATTACAAATAAGCTAACGACAGGGCTTTTTCATTTATTGTAATGTAAATTACAATAGCAATTAATCCCGCCAAAACATTTCTTCAATATCATACCGTATGTCCGTCGGGATGGCGTCATTAATTACATGCACGCTCACCAGGCTTTCGCCTTTGATCTCGACGCATTTAATGATACTCAATTTGGCTGAATCAAAATAGTTTTTGTGCTTTTTTTCCACCGCCTTTAAGTAGGCGATCGCGAAATCTTTGTTTTTCATCTTCAATCGGTTTAAAAATTAATGATAAAATACAATGACCGGAAAGCTATTTGCCATTAGGGAGGCAAATGTGGCTTCGGTTAAAACGGGGGTGAATTTAAAAAGCAGTTTTAAAAAAACAAAAAAAACTTAACAACTATAAGTTTTAAAGACATTCGCCCGCGACATACGTTCATTGCGGGGGAATAGCCCGCCCCTGGCCTGATTCGGGAAAGCGCATTTTAATATTAATTCATTGCCGTCCACTTTAGCGGACGGAATAGTTAATCCGGAAAATAAGGCTTTAGCCTAACTATTATTTCGACCGAAGCCTTTAATTGTTTTTTTGTATCCGTTGGCTGAAGCCAACGGCAATGAAATATATGTTTTGCCTATATTAATACGATTTTTTTCAGAGTTCGTCCCTGTGGGTATTCACGATAACGGGCTTTTTTCTCAAACAAAAAACCGGATGACCTGGGTAGTTGACTCACGTCAGCCACCGGATCATCCGGCTGATACGGGATAAGGCGAAAATCTTAAAGAATGTTCTGCCGCATACGTCCTGCTTGTGGCTATGCTGCCGCGAGCGTTCCGCTTGTCGCCATGCGGTATTGCGCGGCAATACGGTTGCCAATTTCGTCAACCAGGTATGGCGGAGTATAATTACTATCAACCACATACCAGGTATGCCTGATGTTGCCAACTTTAATATGGCCAATGGTTTTATCGTTATGCAGCACGGTAAACCAGTCGTTATCCGAAACTACGTCCAGGGTTATTTCGTCACCTTTATAAGTGGTGTTAAAGTGAATATTAAATCCCTCTATGGGGTATATATTTGTTGATGAAGCGTTCATGGTGGTTGTTTTAATTAGTTAATAATTAAATTTCGGAAAGTAAATCAAAAACGCTGCCAAAGTTTATTTCTTTTAAATTAAATTTTAAATATTTAAAACATTACCTTCACTTTATTCATTGAGTTTTTGAAAAGAACAATTTATTGGGGAATACCACCTCTATTTTTAATTTTGCTATAAACTACAAAGTTAACATATGCCCGAAACAGACGGCATTAAAACAGCGTACCACCAATGTCTGGAAGGCGGCGGCGAAATGGGCGGGCTGATCAGGTCGATCGACTGGTCGCAAACCCCTATCGGCGATCCTTCAACCTGGCCTTCGGCTTTGCGTACCTCGGTAAGCCTGATGTTAAACAGCTATTTCCCGATGTATATCGCCTGGGGCGATGGTTATACACAATTATATAATGATGGTTACCGGCCAATATTAGGCGCCACCAAGCACCCGCAGGCGATGGGGATAAGCACGAGGGAAACCTTTGCGGAGATATGGCACATTATAGGATCGATGTTTGAGGGGGTTATGAATGGCCAGGCCGTTGGCTTCCCCAACTTTATGCTGCCGCTTGAACGAAACGGGTATGTAGAGGAATGCTTTTTTGACTTTTGCTACAGCCCGATTAAACTTGATGACGGCACGGTAGGCGGCGTGCTGGTAACCGTAGTAGAAACAACAGGAACGGTAAAGGCGCTTAAAGACCTGAAAGAAAATAAGCGGGAACTGGAGATTTCGAAAGCCGAAACCGAAAGCGAGCGCGACAGGCTGAGGAGCTTTTTTATGCAGGCCCCCGTGGGTATCTGTATTTTAGACGGGCCAGACCTGGTGTTTGAACTGGTTAACGAACCTTACCAGCAGCTTTTCCCCGGCCGGAAATTGTTGGGAAAACCTGTATTAGAGGCTGTTCCGGAGGTTAAAGGTCAGCCTATTTGGGATATTTTGCAGAACGTTTATACAACAGGCGAAGCATTTGAAGGCAACGGACTGCTAATTCCTTTAGCGCGCGGCGAAAATCAGCCTGTAGAAGACCGCTATTTTAATTTCATGTACCAGGCCAGGTACAATGCTGATGGCAAGGTAGATGGCGTTTTGGTTTTTGTTTTCGAGGTGACGGAAATGGTGAACACGCGAAATGATCTTAAACGTGAAAAGGATAAGCTAAAACTGGCTATTAAAGCCGCCCAGCTCGGTACTTTTGATATGGACCTGGTAAAAGGCACCATGGAGTGGGATAAGCGCTGCCGCACCCTTTTCGGGATAAGCCACACGGATGTTGTGACCTACGAAAAGGACTTTGTGACCGGGCTGCATCCTGATGATAGGGATAAGGTAGTTGAAATTATTAATAACGTTTTCGTTAAAGCGATAAGCAACGGTGATTATGATGTGGAATATCGCACTGTTGGCGCGGAGGACCAGAAAATACGCTGGGTGCGCGCGAAGGGTAAAGCTTACTTTGATGATAACAACCAGCCCACGCGCTTTGTGGGGGCCGCGCTGGATATTACGGAGCAAAAATCCGATGAATTACGCAAAAATGATTTTATCGGGATGGTGAGCCACGAATTGAAAACGCCCCTTACCTCGCTCAGTGCCTACGTACAAATGCTGCATGCCAAGGCGTTAAAGGAGCAGGACGCATTTGTTTCGGGCGCGCTTGAAAAGGTGACTACGCAGGTACGGCGGATGGGCACCATGATCAACGGATTCCTGAATGTGTCGCGGCTGGAGTCGGGTAAGATATTGCTGAACAAGCACGATTTTATGCTCAATGAACTGGTGCTGGACATGACCGACGAGATAAGGCAAACCGGGCCGGGCCATAAGCTGGCTTGTATCATTGAGAAACCTATAACCGTACATGCCGACCAGGATAAAATAGGATCGGTGATCATCAACCTGCTCAGCAACGCCGTTAAATATTCAGCAAAAGATAAAACCATTACCATCACTTGCGGCGTGGCGGGCAACATGGCACAGGTAAGTGTGCACGACGAAGGCATCGGCATAAAGCCGGAGGACATGGACAGGCTATTCGACCGTTATTTCAGGGCCGAAAGTCCGCAAACCAAATACATATCCGGCTTTGGCATAGGCCTCTACCTGAGCGCCGAGATCATCCAGCGCCATGACGGTAAAATATGGGCCGAAAGCGAGACAAATAAAGGCTCTGTTTTTTACTTTACATTACCGCTCGGTAATTAAAACAGGATTATTTCTTTAAACCTTTAATATCATCCTGACTGCTTAAAAACTTCTTCAGCAGGTGGTAGCATTGCACTTTAAATTCGGCACAGCAACAGGTTAATTTAATACTGTCATCCTCATTAACGGCAAGTACAGGGTGCTGGTGGTGTACAGGACAGGTAATTTCCTCAATTACCGACTTAAGTTCGGGTTTAATAGGCATAGTTTTAAATAGTTAGGGTTTCGTGACGTAAAGATAATTCAAATTATATTAATAAGAAAATAAAAATCCTAGTAATATATATTTTAAGTTAATTAGCTAAAATACAATCGGTAAAGTTATATATATGGCTTAATATTTGCCGGCATTACCTAAAAATTAAACATGCCTGAAGGGCCTTCGATCGTAATTTTAAAGGAAGCTGTGCAGCAGTTCAAAGGCCGGCGGGTAATCGAAGCCGGCGGTAATACCAAAGCGCTTGATCCGGCAACGCTCGAAGGGCAAACCCTTACCGATTTTAAAAGCTGGGGAAAACATTTTTTGATCTGCTTCCCCGCATTTACTATCCGGATACATTTTATGCTGTTTGGCTCGTATCGCATTAATGAGCAATCCGATAGGCCCGCCCGCCTGCGCTTTCAGTTTGAAAACGGCGAGTTGAATTTTTATGCCTGCTCCGTCAAAGTGATCGGCGAACCGCCCGACGAAATATATGATTGGTCGGCGGACGTATTAAGCCCAACCTGGAGCGCTAAAAAAGCCCTTCAAAAATTAAAGGAAAAACCCGCCCTGCTGGCGTGCGACGCGCTGATGGATCAGCAGCTATTCGCCGGTGTCGGCAATATTATTAAAAACGAAGTGCTGTTCCGCACCCGTATTCATCCGTTGAGCGTAGTCGGCAAGCTGCCGCCCGAAAAGTTAAAAGAACTTGTTGCCGAAGCCGTTAACAACAGCTTTGATTTCCTGGAATGGAAAAAAGAGTTCACGCTCAAAAAGCATTGGTTGGCCTACAACAAAAAACTGTGCCCGCGCGATCATGTCCCCTTCCATCGGGCCAATACCGGTAAAAGCAACCGGAGAAGTTTTTATTGCGAGATATGCCAGGTGTTGTATTAAGTCGGGAAAGTCAGTAAAGTCGGAAAGACAGAGTCTTCCCTATCGGGAGAAATTTAGAAATGGCCTAAAAAAAATTAAAAACCCTGTAACATAAAATAAAAACCACCGTATAAGTTAGTTCATTGAGCGCCCTGCTCATCAATAATTTATCAAATCAAAAAGTCCCCGGCGCGAGGTTTGGGGATTTTTTTTTATAAAACGAATATAACACGAAACTTTTACAAAAACAATATCGTAAAAAAGAAAATCTTATAGCTTTAGTTAAGTTTAATAGTTATAATAGGTTTCGTTATAGCCGGGGAGAGGTCCCTGGCTATTTTTTTGACCGTTGATTTCGGATGATTATCGGAGTGCGCTGATTGATTTGCGAGTGGGATCCTGGCCAATTCTAACTGAATCCCTAATATCTTCTATATACTCAAGTTATTTTAACCGAAACGCTAGTTGCAGCTTCCTTCAGACTTTACTGACTTTTCGGACTTTCTGGACTACTCCCCTACACCAGCGCTTCCGCGATCTCCATAAAACCTTTATCCCTGGCCAGGTCGGCAGGCAGCTTACCGCCTTCCATGCGCACGTTTA
Organism: Mucilaginibacter sp.; assembly: GCA_028288125.1. GTDB lineage: Bacteria > Bacteroidota > Bacteroidia > Sphingobacteriales > Sphingobacteriaceae > Mucilaginibacter. Next base: position 4,120 of record JAQBOH010000005.1, on the reverse strand, counting down.
CATCCGCGCCATGCTCCAGCAGCAGGATCAGCAAGTCGATATTGCCATTTTGAGCAGCGGAATGTAAAGGTGTCGATCCTGCCTGCTGTTTCACGTTCACCAGCGCATTGGCTTCAATCAGCATCCGCACGATCTGGGTATAATTCCCCGCTGCACCGGAATGAATAGGATAAACGCCAAAACCATTTTTCGACGGCAGATTAACATCGGCGCCCTTTAGCACCAGGTAACGCGCTACTTCATACTGTCCGAAATAACAGGCCAGTCCCAGCGCGGTAAATCCATCTTCGGCATACGCATTTATGGACTCGGGATGGTTATAAACAAGGTGTGCCACTACATCGAATTTACCCGTTGCCGAGGCCTCGAACAGATTGATCTCATCCAGGTATTTAAGCAGCAGGCTGGTCACTTCAGGCTTTTTATAATAGCAGGATAACATAAGCGGAGAAACCTGGTGACTGGTACGGGCTTTTGCCAGTGCGGGTTCTTTTACCAGCAGGTCGTTCAGGCCGTCAAGGTCGGCTGTTGTGATGTACCGTTCCAGTTGTTCAACGCTCATTTATATGCAATTTACTGGGGTTAGGTGAAAATAGCTGCCGGATATCATGATCAGATCAATGCCATACTGTTATGACAAATCAATAATACTAAAAATTTAAAAATTCGGGCTAAATAAGTTGTTTAATCTATTAACTTTATATTTGCACAATATGAGGGTTACATCAGGATGCCGGTAAAAGGAAATCAATTCAGATCAAATAACTTTAAGGAAGAAAATCAGCCCCGTCAATCCTCGTCAAAAACTGAAAAGGATCGCCCGGTAAAACAAAAGCCCGAAAAATCGCGCAGCTTTGATTTTGACGACAGCAGGCTTATGAAAATAACGGGCCTGTTTTTCCTGTTAATATCCGTTTATTTTTTGGTGGCCTTCACCTCCTACCTGTTTACCTGGCAGGAGGATCAAAGCTATGTTTCGTCCGCGAACGGCGGCTGGCATAACCTGTTTAAAACCACCCAGGAGCTGATGACTAGCGGGGTTAAAAACCCTGTCGTTTTAAACCGGCTGGGCAAGTTCGGCGCGCTGCTTTCAAACCAATTTATTTACGAATGGTTCGGCGTTGCTTCCTTCTTATTTGTCTTTGTATTTTTTATTATCGGTTACCGTTTACTGTTCAGGATCAGGCTATTTTCGATCAGCCGGACACTGGCCTATTCTTTTTTCGGCCTGATATTTATCTCCGTAATGATCGGTTTCGCCCATGCTTTTGTTTCGGACGTCCCAAATTACCTTGAGGGTGGTTTTGGTTACTGGACCAACCGTTTACTCGATGCGCAGATAGGCCAAACCGGAACCGGTGGTATATTGCTGTTCGCCGCGCTCACCGTGTTGGTGATCGCCTATAATATTGATTTTAAATTGCCAAAACGCGGCGACAAATTGGTTACAACTGATGAGGCTGGTGCAATAGTTCCGGAGCCTGTCGACCTCGAAGACGAAGAAATTTCACTCCCCGTTGAGTGGGCCGGCCGAAATGGCAAGGATGGCCCGTTAAATACCGTTCGTTCCGGCGCCCGGGCAGCTCATGAGCCGTTGGTTTTAACACCCGATCCGGAAACTGAAGGCAACGAGCCCGAATTTGAAAATGAGATACCGCTAACCGTCGGCGTAAGCCGCCCTACTCCTGTTTTGAATATCGAGCAGGATGATAACAATACCGCCCAAAGCCTGGTTGACCAGTTTGGCACTTACGATCATACGCTCGAGCTTGCGTCCTATAAATACCCGCCGCTTGACCTGTTGGAAAACTATGGCTCAAACAAAATAAACGTCAACTCCGACGAACTGGCCGCAAATAAAAACAAGATCGTTGAGACGCTGAACCATTACAATATTGAGATAGACAAAATAAAGGCTACCATAGGCCCTACTGTTACTTTATATGAGATCATCCCCGCTCCCGGCGTGCGTATCTCTAAAATAAAAAACCTGGAGGATGATATCGCGTTAAGCCTGGCGGCCCTTGGCATCCGTATTATTGCGCCAATGCCTGGCAAAGGTACGATTGGGATAGAAGTGCCGAACCAGAACCCCGAAATGGTTTCGATGCGCTCGGTACTGGCTACCGAGAAATTCCAGAATACCACCATGGACCTGCCCATCGCGCTGGGTAAAACCATATCAAACGAAGTATTCATCGCCGACCTGGCAAAAATGCCGCACTTGCTGGTTGCCGGTGCAACCGGCCAGGGTAAATCAGTAGGTATCAATGCAATATTGGTTTCGCTATTGTACAAAAAGCATCCCGCCGAACTAAAATTTGTGCTGGTCGATCCTAAAAAGGTGGAGCTTACACTTTTCCGCAAAATAGAACGTCACTTCCTGGCAAAGCTGCCTGATGAGGCTGACGCCATCATAACCGATACCAAAAAGGTGGTCAATACGCTCAATTCGTTGTGTATCGAAATGGACCAACGGTACGACCTGCTGAAAGATGCCGGCGTCCGCAACCTGAAAGAATACAATCAAAAATTTGTGAACCGGAAGATAAGCGATCCTGAAAAGCATCGCTACCTGCCATTTATCGTGCTGGTAATTGATGAGTTCGCCGATCTGATGATGACCGCGGGCAAAGAGGTAGAAATGCCGATAGCCCGTATCGCGCAATTGGCCCGTGCGGTGGGTATCCACCTGGTAATTGCCACGCAACGACCTTCGGTTAATATTATTACGGGTACCATTAAAGCCAATTTCCCGTCGAGGCTGGCGTTCAGGGTACTGTCAAAGATCGACTCGCGTACTATACTGGATAGCGGCGGCGCCGATCAGCTGATCGGCCGCGGCGATATGCTGCTGTCAACCGGCAGCGACCTGATACGCCTGCAGTGCGCATTTGTGGATACGCACGAAGTTGAAAGGATATCCGACTTTATTGGCAACCAGCGCGGCTATCCGTCGGCTATGCTGCTGCCCGAATATGTAGGCGAAGGTGAAAGCAGCAGCTCAAAAGAATTTGACCCGGATAACCGCGACCCTATGTTTGAAGACGCCGCGCGCCTCATCGTAATGCACCAGCAGGGTTCAACTTCACTTATACAGCGCAAAATGAAACTGGGCTATAACCGCGCCGGCCGCATTATCGATCAGTTGGAGGCAGCCGGCATTGTGGGCCCATTTGAAGGCAGCAAGGCCCGTGAAGTTTTATACCCCGACGAATACAGCCTTGAACGTCACCTCGAGTCCCTTCAAAAACAATCTAACAATTAAACCTATTGTTTTTACGTTACTCAAAACAATCCTATTGCGACAGCAAGCCAGCTATGAATAAACTTATTATAATTTCCGCGTTAATTTTAATTACAGTAATACCTGCATTTGCGCAGAAAGATGCCGCCGCCAAAGCCATTTTAAATAAGGTAAGCGAAAAATACCGCACTTATGATGCTATAAAAACCGACTTTACCTTTACACTGGAAAACCCCCAGGCCGGCATAAAAGAAACGCAGAGCGGCACACTGGTGGCCCGGTCAAAAAGCAATAAATTTAAAGTGACCTTGTACAGCCCCGGGGCATCTGACAAACCAGACGTCGCGCAAGAGATCATCTGCGATGGCAGAACCCAATGGACTTATCTCAAAAAAGATAAAGAGGTACAGGTAAACAACGCAAATAATAGCGGCGAGGGCCTTAACCCTGCCCAGGTATTCACCATTTATGAGCATGGCTATAAATACATCTACAATGGTGAAAACAAAATAGGCGGAAAAACTTATCAGGAAATTGACCTTACGCCCGAAGATATTAAAAAGCAGTTTTTTAAGGTAAGGTTGGAGATCGACAAGGCAAAAAAACAAATCTACAGCGCCCTGGTGTTCGACAAAAACGGTAACCGGTACACGTATACATTAAAAAGCTTCGTCCCAAACGTTCCCGCACCTGATAATATTTTTATGTTTGATACAAAAGCGCATAAAGGCGTTGAGGTAGTGGATTTAAGGTAAATGCCTGGAGAAACTTACGAAGTTTTTAAATCTACGTAAGTTTTTTGAGTTTTAGACCCTCAAATAAATCTTTTTCCTATCCAAAACTTTCCCAAATAACCAGCAAACCAGCATATAA